>CALMVI010000137.1 GCA_937873095.1 uncultured Acetobacteraceae bacterium
GAGCGCCGTGCCGCCGACGCGCCTCCTCGATCATGCCGGGCGAGACGTCGGCGCCCACGATGCTGCCGACATGGGGCGACAGCGCCGCGGCCACCCGGCCGATGCCGCAGCCGAGATCGAGCACGCGGGCGCGGGCGCGGGCGTGCCGTTCCCGCAGCAGCCAGTCCACGAGTTCGGCGGTGGCGCGCGCCAGCAGCGCCGGGTCGTTGAGCGTGTAGGCGGCGACGCTGGCCTGGGGCGCGGTGCGGACCGCGCGGTCGAACATCGCGGCGACCTGCTGCGTGGTTCGCGCTTCCGCGTGGTGGACCCGGGCGTCGGCCAGCATGCGGGCCACGGCGGGGAGGTTGCCCTGCTGCGCCTCGAACAGGGCGGCGAGCGCCGATCCCGCAGGCAGCATGCGCGAGAGCTGCTGCGGGTCGTGGCCGTCGAGCAGCAGGCGGGCCAGCGCCACCTGCGGCGAGATGCGCCCGGCCAGGCAGTCCTGCACCGCCGGCTCGGTCACCGCCGCACCAGCTGCAGCATCGCGTTGTGCTGGTCGGCCGCACCCCAGGCGTATTTGTAGGCCTCGTTGCCGCGCAGGAAATGCAGCTCCCTCCGGCCCTCCTCGATCGCGGACCGGGCCAGCTCGGCCAGCAGCAGCGAGCCGGGGCTGCAGGACGCGTGTTCGGCGGCAAAGCCGCTCATGTAGCACAGCAGGCGGTCCGGCCCTGCGGCGAAGGCGAGGCAGGCGGCGGCCAGTTCGCCGCCGATGCGCAGGGCGGCCAGGCGCAGCGTGCCGGACGCGAGCAGGGCGGGCGCCGCCCCGGCGATGACGGCGCGCACGCGAGGGTCGGCCAGGACGCCAGGCTGGCCGCGGCCCTGCCAGCGCGCCTGGTGCAGGGCGAACAGCGCGTCCAGCAGTGCGGGCAAGGTGGTGCGGTCGGCGGTCTGGACGGAAACGCCGCCGGCGCGCGCGGCGCGGTGCCCGTTCATCCGCAGCTTGCGGTGGGTGCCGGCGGGCAGCGCCGCGCGCAGGCCCTCCACGGTCGGGGGCAGGAGGAGCACGGGGCACGGCGACCCGGCGTGCAGGCAGGCCTGCCAGCCCTGCGGGCGCGCCCGGCGCAGCGGCGAATCAGGCGGCAGCTCGATCAGGTCGCAGCGATCCACCCCGGCGGTGCGCAGCACGCCGTCCAGAAGGCGGTCCGCGGCGTCCGCAGGGGCGTCCGGCGCCAGCAGCGCGTCCAGATGGTCGCTGATGCCTGCGCCGATCGGCAGCAGCTTGCGGCCGTCCGCCTCTTCCAGCACGTAGGCGGGCAGCAGGCCGAGCAGCCGGCCCTCCTGCCCGTCTTGCGGCTCGCGCAGGACGCCGACGATTGGGCGGCCGGTGCCGAAGGCGGACCACCACGCCGACAGCCAGGGCTGGCTCTGGAACGGCCCGGCGCCCGGCACGCGCGCCCACAGGCCGCGCCAGTCGGGTGCGAGGTCGTGCAGCCCCGCCTCGGTGGTGACGCAGTCGGCGGCGAGCGTGGTCACGCGGCGCGGGCCGGCCGGCCCGCGAGCCGGCGGTAGCGGTCGAGATAGGATTCCGCCATCGCCGCCGAGGAGAAGCGGGCGCGCGCGGCCGCCCTGCAGGCGCCAGGATCGATGCCGCCCGCCCGGCGCATCGCGCCCGCCATCGCCTCGGGCGAGTCGACCAGGAAGCCTGTCCGCCCGTCCTCGACGATGCCGGCGAGCGCGCCTGCCGGGTAGGCGATGACGGGCGTGCCGCAGGCGAGGGCCTCCATCGCCACCAGCGAGCTCGTCTCCTGCGCCAGGCTGGGCGCGAGCAGGCAGGAAGCGGCAGAGAGCAGCCGGCGCTTGCGGGCCAGCCCGACCGGGCCCAGGAACCTGCGATGCCGGTCCAGCAGCGGGGCGACCTGGCGGTCGAAATAGTCCCGGTGCTCGGGATACGGGAACACCGCCCCGCCGAGCAGCAGCGTGACGCCTGCCAGGTGCGCCGCCTGCAGCGCCAGATGCTGGCCCTTCTCCGGGCACACCCGGCCGAGCATCAGCGCGAACCGACGCCTGGCGTGCCGTGCGGCGGCGAAATAGCCCACGTCCACGCCGTTGGGCACCGGCGGCAGCATGGCGCCGGAGGCCGGGCAGGCGGCGGCCTGGGAGTCCGAGACGCAGTTGAACCACAGCTGCGGCAGCTCGGGCAGCGCCGGATACCAGGCGGGCGGCAGGTGCAGCGTGACCAGGGTGGGCGGGCGCTCCACTGGCAGGGTCCGGGCGAAATCCAGCCCGTGCATGTGCAGCACGTCCGGCCGGGCCAGCCGCACGCAGCGCTCGGCCGCCGCGCGCGCGGCATCCTCGGCGCGCCGCCTCGCCTGCTGATCGACCGCGCGATGCGGGTCGATGCCGGTGTCCACCCAGGTGCCGGCGAGGGCGCTGCCGCGGCAGGCGACCACCAGCGAGCGGTGGCCCGCGTCCGTCAGCGCGCGGTCCAGGGCCGCCAGCACCTGCTCGGCGCCGCCGACCGCGTCCGGCCCGACCGGCGCCAGCGCGTAGGCGACGCTCAGCACCGTCAGCGGGCGGGTCACGCGGCCGCCAGGGCGCGCCACGCCTCGCCCGTCATGCCCCAGTCGTAGCGTTCGTAATGCAGCGCGCCGGGGTGCGGCGGCTGCGAGAAATCGTACTCGGGCGCCGCGCGGAACGCTTCCTGCGCCACGCCGAACGGCGCCAGCGTCGCGCGCTGGGTGGCGAAGCAGCCGAGCATGCGCCGTTTGGCGGCCTGCTCGGCCGGCGTCAGTGCCACGGCCGTGGCGGCGCTGCCGTTCGGCAGGAAGCCGCCGGTCGCGATCCCGCCTTGGCCGTCGGCGTGGTAGCTGGCGAACTCGACGATCGAGAGGGCCGGCGACGAGCGGCGCGCGGCGCGGTGGACCGCGCAGGCGGTGGCGTCGTGGTCGGGGTGGCCGCCCTCGTAGGGGTGGGTCAGGACCGCCTGGGTCGCGTGGCGGGAGAACAGCGCGGCGAGCGCGAGGGACAGCTCGGCCATGCACGCGGACGCGCCCTGGTCTGGCGCGTGCAGCTCGACCAGGGTCGGGTCCGCGCGGCCGGCTTGCAGCGCCGACAGCAGTTCGGCGCGGCGCGCGCGCGCGTAGCCCTGCGCGTCGACGAAGCCGGCAGCCCTCGCGTCGGCCAGGTTGCGCGGCGCGCCATCGGTGACGTGGACCAGCAGCAGGTTTTCGAACAAATGCAGGCTGGCGCCGGCGCCGATCGTTTCGTCGTCCGGGTGCGCCGCGACCAGCGCCACCCGCCCGGACACGCGGCGGCGGCGGCGCAGCGCGTCGAGGATGGGCGCGCTCACATCATCTGGCGCGCGGCGGCTGGTCGCGGCCGGCCGGCGGCTGGGCCGCATCAATCGGCGGGCTCGGCCAGCACATCTGCCGGGATCGGCGCGGGAGTCGTGGCGGCGCGGCCCGGCGCATAGCGGCGGATCATCGTGGCACAGAACTCGGCGAACTGCTCGGGGTGGCGCGGCGGGGCGGTGTAGTGCGCCCAGGTGCCGCATTCCTCGGGCGTGAAGCAGAACGTGACGGTGACGTCGAACCCGTCCAGCGCGCGCATCTGCCGGTCGAACCACGCCTGCGGGTCGGGGCGCAGCCAATCGGCCCAGCTGAGGCCGGTGCGCAGGTGTTTCACCCCCATGTCGCGCATCAGGCGGACAGCGTCGTCGAGCCTGTGGTCCTCGTAGTGGAACCACTGGCACAGGCCGATCTCTGGCGCGTACTCGGCAAAATCCCGGGCCGCGAGCTTGGGCCGGCCGTGCTCGTCGTAGAGGCCCATGTGAAAGTGGCGGTAGTACGAGGACCCTTCCGCCTCCCGGTGCCGGGTGGTCGCGGGCCAGGCGGCGGGCAGGTCGTAGAGGCTGTACCAGTGGATGCGTGGCGCGCGCCCGATCAGCAGTTCGGCGGTGCGCCGCAGCCCCCATTGCTGCACCTCCTCGGCGCCGAAGGTGGAGATGCCCACTTCGGAGACCCAGACAGGCAGGCTGGTGCAGCGCTGGATGCTGGCGATCTTGTCCGGCCAGTCGTCGATCATCCAGTGGTTCCAGTCGAGCGGAAACCCGTGCACCGCCACCGCGTCGACATGGCCGAGCACGCCCTGGGCGTCCAGCACGGCGAGGAAATCCGGGTCGATCGGCGACATGCCGCCCAGCACGCGCGGCAGGCCAGGCGCTTCGGCGGCGATCGCCTGGCCGGCGAGAGAGGCCATGCGCGCGAAGATCGTCCAGCCGGGGTCGCTCTCGAAATCCCAATGCGACTTGTTGTTGGGTTCGTTCCAGATCATGGCTGCTTCGATCATGCGCCGGCTCCGCCCTGGCTCGGGTAGACTGCGCCGTACTCGCCCGCCTGCCGCGGCACATGCCGGCAGATGAAGATCTCCTCCTCGGGGTGGCTGACGATCTCGTAGCCGGCGCTGCGCAGCATGGCGGCCGAGCACGCGCGGTTGGGCGCCCACCAGTTGGTGTTGTCATGCGCGTATTCGTGTTCGATGAAGTGCAACTTCGGGTAGCCGGGATCGTCGAAATGATCCTGTTCCCAGAACGCGTAGTCGGGCTTGACCGCGGCCATCGCGTTGGCGCCGCGCTGCATCGACTGGAACACCAGCAGGTCGCGCGTCACGTGCTCGTGCACGAGGTCGAGCGCCAGCAGCGGGTGGCGAAGATGGTAGAGCACGCCGATGAAGAACACGACGTCGAACTTTTCGCCGAGCGCGCCCACGTCGTAGACCGACATGCGGCGGAACTCCACGTCCAGCCCCTCCACCTCGGCGGCGAAGCGCGCCTGGGCCAGGTAGTCGTCGTCGAAATCGATGCCCAGCACGCGGTCGGCGCCGCGCCGCTTCATCTCCATCGTGTAGAAGCCGCCGTTGCAGCCGATGTCGAGCACGGAGCGGCCGGTCAGGTCGTGCGGGATGTCGTCCGCGAAGGAACGCCATTTGACGGCGGGAAAGTCGCCCAGGAAGTGGTCGGGTGCTGTGTGCACGCCGCGCAGGTTGAGGTTGTGGAACCACGGGCCGAGGGAAGCCGCCCGCTCGCGTATCGTGTCCTGCGTCCATGCCGTCATGCCTGCGCGCGCCTCGTGTCGTCCACCGTTCAACCCTCCTGCGGCGCCGGCACGCCCGCCTGCCCCGCACTTGCCTGCCCCGCACTTGACTGACCCGCACTTGCCTGGCCCGCGACCCGTGCTGCGGGCACGTCCGCGCCGCCCAGCAGGTGCACCGCCTGGCGGTAGCCGTGCAAGGTGCCGACATCGACGTAATGTTCGCCCGCGCGCGCGCCGTAGGCCTGGCCGCCCTGCGCCAGCCAGGCGTTGACCAGCGTGCCGATGTACTCGTCGGCGCAGCCGCGGTCGCGCCAGAGGCGGTGCAGCGCGTGCAGCACGTGGCCGGGCAGCTTGAAGGCGCCCCAGATCCAGCTGGTGCCCGCGTCCGGCGACTTGACCACGATGCGCTGCACGCGGTCCTGGGCGTCGGTCTGGACCGCGTCGAACAGCTCCGGGTGCTCGACGGGGAACAGCAGGAAGCTGAAGCGGTCGTCCGGCAGCCCCGCCAGCGCGTCGGCCGGGAACCAGATGGTGTCCGGCAGGCCCACCACCACCGGCTCGTCGGGCGGGATCAGCGGCAGGGCGCGGAAGACGGCGTCGCACAGGCCGCGCGGCGCGTCCTGGATGACGTAGGCGAGCGCCACGTCGCCGATCGCACCGCCGAAATAGGTCAGTATGTCGGATTTCTGCGGCGAGATG
Source organism: uncultured Acetobacteraceae bacterium (assembly GCA_937873095.1). Classification (GTDB taxonomy): domain Bacteria; phylum Pseudomonadota; class Alphaproteobacteria; order Acetobacterales; family Acetobacteraceae; genus BOG-908. The sequence continues at coordinate 5,769 of CALMVI010000137.1, forward strand.
ACGAAGCACAGCTTCTGCACCCCGGCGCGCGCCATGCGCTCGACCAGGTACTCGCTGACCGCGCGCGGTCGCTCCACGCCGCCTGCGTCGAGCCGGCTGCCGACCGGAAGCAGCTCCTTGGAGAATGCGAGCGGCTGGATGCGCGTGCCGTGGCCGGCGGCAGGGATGATGCCCCACATGGGTCAGACCCGCGCCATGGCGGAATCGAACAATGCGACCAGGGTGCGGGCGCGGTGCGCGGCCGTGTGCTCGGCCAGCACGCGCGATCGGGCGCGCGCGGCCATCAGGGCCAGGGTTTCGGGCGCGGTGTCGAGTGCGGCCAGCGCCGCCTCGGTGTCGGACGCGATCAGGATCTCGCGGCCCGGCTCGAAGAAGCTGTCGAGCCCGGGCCAGTCGTCGCTGAGGATGGGTGCGCCGCAAGCCGCCGCCTCGAACAGCCGGCCGGACGGGCACCAGCCCATCTGTGCCATCGCCGCCCGGGTCACGTTCAGCGTCAGGCGCGACGAGCTGTAGAAGGCGGGGTGCTCGGCGGGCGGCAGATGGCGCACGAAGAAGATGTTCGGCGTCCAGGGGAAGTCCTGGGGGTACTGGGCGCCGCCGATGACGAACTTGCGGCCCGGGCGTGCCCTGGCCGAAGCGACGAAGAGGCGTTCCAGCATCGCCTGGCGGTCGGCGGCGTAGGTGCCGAGATAGGTCAGGTCGGCGACGTAGCGCGGCTGGTGCGGCACCGGCCGGTAGGTGTCCGGATCGGCCCAGCCGTAGAGCGGCTCGGCGCGCCTGGCGCCCAGCCGGTCGCGCAGCGCGTCCAGCGCCGCGCCGCCGGTGTAGCTCAGCACCAGGTCGAACCCTGCCAGCCCGCCCGCGCCGAGATACGGCACGCTGCCGCTGGCGGCCAGGCGCGCCAGGGTGACCGGCGTGTCGAGGTCGTAGAAGCAGCGCAGCGCCGCCCGGCTGTCCAGCACCAGCTGCGTGGCCGCCGGCCCGTCCGGGCAGAACGAGGTGACCAGCGCCGCATCCGCCGAATCGGCCGCGCGCCGCGCCTCGGCCTGCGTTTCGGTCCAGTCCTGGTAGAGGACCAGGGAGGCGTTCGGGCCGAGGTCCCTCAGGTCGCGGTTCTGCGCGTAGTAGGACACGTCGCGCTCGAAGAAGGTGACGTGGTGGCCCGCCTGCCCCAGGGCGGCGATGAGCCCGCGCCACAGGGTGGCGTGCCCGTTGCCCCAGGACGAGCTGACGGTCAGGCCGAAGACGACCAGCCTCATGGCCGGACGGTTCGGCGGAAGGGCGCTGGCGGGACGCTACACACGCAGCGGCGAACGGTTGTTCTTACGGGTAAGTTCCCCTGCCGGGCCGAGCAGAGCGGCCAGTTCGTCCAGGTTGGCCAGCGCGGCCGCGCGGCCCAGCATCTCCTGCGTCGGCGGCAGCGCGTCAGGGATCAGCGCCACCATCATGCCGGCGGCATGGGCGGCGGCCACACCGGCGGCCGAGTCCTCGACCGCCAGGCAGTTCTGCGGCGCTTCGCCCAGCAGCTGGGCCGCGCGCAGGAAGCTGTCGGGGGCGGGCTTGCCGCGCGCTACGTCGTCGCGCGTCACCAGGGTGGCGAAACGGTGCAGCAGGCCGGCCGAGGCGAGGTTGGCGCGCGCGGTGGCGGCACTGGCCGAGGTGGCGGCGCCGTAGGGCAAACCGGACGCGTCCAACCGGTCGAGTAAAGCTGACGCCCCTTGCTTGAGGGGCACGCCGCCGACGAGAGCTGCCGCGCGATGCCGCCTGTAGGCGCCGAAGAACGCGTCGACCGGGAAGGACGGCCCGAGCATCTGCGGCAGCAGCCCGCGCCTGGCCGTGCTCGGCAGGCCGACCAGCGCCGCGTAGCGCGCGTCCGGCAGCGACCAGCCGAGTTCGGCGAGTGCTGCGAAGAAGGCGGCGCGGTAGGGCTGCTCGGTCTCGAGCAGGGTGCCGTCGAGGTCGAACACGACGCCGCGCACCGGGCGCGGCAGACGCGGCGCGGCAGCCCAGGGGGGTGCACCGGCCGCCAATGGGCCGTCATTGGCCAGTTCAGTTTCGACTCGATCCATCGGCGCCCGCGTTTGCCGGAATGTTTGTAGGTTCCGGCTTCACCCGTCAATGATGGTTGGCGGGACGCAAGCCGGTGCCATAAAAATGCGCCGGATCGCTCCGGCGCATGTCCCGTTGATTTGGCCGCGGGCGACGCGGTCAGGCGGCCAGCTTGTTGATGCGGCCTTCGGCGATGGTCGACAGCTTCCTGTCGGTGGCCTTTTCCTCGTCCAGCGTCTGCTGCAGCACGCTTGCGCAATCGTGGCGGCCGAGCTGCTTCGCGTAGGCGATCAGCGAGCCGTAGCGGGTCATCTCGTAATGTTCGACCGCCTGCGCCGCCGACAGCATGGCCGCGTCGCGCACTTGCTCGTCGCCGCAATCGCCAATGATCTCTTTCGCTTCGGCCAGGATGCCGTCCATCGCGGCACAGGTTACGGCCTTCACCGGCTGGCCGTGCATCTGAAAGACTTGTTCCAGGCGCTGGACCTGGTTCTTGGTCTCAACCAGATGCGTCTCGAACGCCTGCCTGAGTTCCGGGCTGGACGCCTTTTCGGCCATCGTCGGCAGGTTCTTCACGATCTGGTTTTCGGCGTAGTAGATGTCCTGCAGCGTGTGCACGAACAGGTCGTCGAGCGTCTTGATCGGCTTGCTGAGCAGACCCACCGGAATCCTCCATGTGTTGTGACCGGTCTGCGAACGCGGGCGCATGCGGCGGGTGGCGGCCGATCAAGGGGTGTTGAAAGTCGCTGGTTTAGGCGCCGCGTTTCGCGCCTGGCGGAACACGTGCGCGGCTTGCGGAAAGGCGCGCGCACGCACGTCGGCCGCGTAGGCGGCGGCGGCGCGGCCGATCTCCTCGCCCAGCTCGGCGTAGCGCTTGACGAAGCGCGGGGTGAAATCGTTGAAGGTGCCGAGGACGTCGTCGATGACCAGCACCTGGCCGTCGCATTCGGCCGAGGCGCCGATGCCTATGGTGGGGATTGGCACCGATCGGGTGATCGAGGCGGCGACCGGTTCCAGCGTGCCTTCCACCACCACCGCGAAGGCGCCTGCCTCGGCCACCGCGCGGGCGTCGGCTGCCACCTTGGCCGCTTCGTCCTCGGTCCGGCCGGTCGCCCGGAAGCCGCCCGCGACGTTGACCGATTGCGGCATGAGGCCGACATGGCCGCAGACCGGCACGCCCCTGGCGGTCAGGAAGCGGATGGTCTCGGCCATCTCCACCCCGCCCTCCAGCTTCACCGCGGCGCATCCCGTCTCGGCCAGCACGCGGGCGGCGGACGCGAAGGCCTGTTTCGGGCTGCGCTGGTAGGTGCCGAACGGCAGGTCCACCACGACGCAGGCGTGGCGTGCGCCGCGCATCACGGCGGCGCCGTGCGCGATCATCATGTCGAGCGAGACGGCCAGCGTGCTCGGCAGGCCGTAGAGCACCATGCCGAGCGAATCGCCCACCAGCAGCGCGTCGCAATGCTGGTCCAGACGCTGCGCCACCGGCGTGGTGTAGGCGGTCAGCCAGACCTGCGGCGTGCCGCCCTTCATGCGGCGCAGGTCGGGCACGGTCACCGGCTTGGCCTCGCCATGCACGCTCATGGCGCGGCAGGTGCGGGCGCGCGCGCGCCGATGTCGGTGCGGCAGTATCCGCCTGGGTAGTCGATGGCGGCGACGCCGCGATAGGCGTTCTCCCTGGCCGAGGCGGTGTCGGGGCCGGTGCCGCACACCGTCAGCACGCGGCCGCCCGACGAGACGACGCGCCCGTCCCGCAGGTCGGTGCCGGCGTGGAACACCGCCACGTGCGGCACGGCGGCCGCGCGGTCCAGCCCGGCCACCGGCTCGCCGCGGGCGACATCGCCGGGGTAGCCGCGCGCGGCCAGCACCACGCCCACGCAGGCGGTGGGCAGCCAGCGCAGGCTGAACTGCGCGAGTTCGCCGTCGCAGGCCGCGAGCAGGGCGGGCAGCAGGTCCGATTGCAGGCGCGGCAGCAGCACCTGCGCCTCCGGGTCGCCCAGGCGGACGTTGTATTCGATCAGCATGGGGCCGGAGGCGGTCAGCATCAGGCCCGCGAACAGGATGCCGGTGAACGGCGTGCCCCGCCCGGCCATCGCGCGGAGCACCGGGCGCACGAAGCCGTCGAGCGCCGCCTCCTGTGCCGCGACCGGGAAGCCGGCGGGCGGGGAGACGGCGCCCATGCCGCCGGTGTTGGGGCCGGTGTCGCCGTCGCCGGCGCGCTTGTGGTCCTGGGCCGCGCCGAGCAGCACGGCGTGCACGCCGTCGCACAGGGCGAACAGGCTGACCTCCTCGCCCTGGAGGAACTCCTCGACCACGATGGCGGCGCCGCCTGCCGCCAGGCGGTCCACCGCCTCGGCCGCCTCCTGCACGCTGTGGGCCACCACGACGCCCTTGCCGGAGGCGAGCCCGTCCGCCTTGACCACGATGGGGGCGCCGCGCCGGGCGCAGAACTCGCGCGCGTCGGCAGGGTCGGTGAACCGCTCCCAGCGCGCGGTCGGGATGCCGGCCTCGTCGCAGAGCGTCTTGGCGAAGGCCTTGCTGCCCTCCAGCGCCGCGGCGGCCGAGGTCGGGCCGCAGCAGCGTATGCCGGCCTGGGCCAGCGCGTCGGCCAGGCCCGCCACCAGCGGCGCCTCCGGCCCGGGCACCACCAGGTCGATCGCCTGCGCCTGGGCGAAGCCGACCACACCGGCGATGTCGAGCACGCTCAGGAAGACGTTTTCGGCCACCGTGGCGGTGCCGGGGTTCCCCGGCGCCACGTAGAGCTTGTCCAGCAGCGGCGAGTTGGCGAGCGCCCACGCCAGCGCGTGTTCCCGTCCACCCGACCCCACGATCAAAACTCGCATGCGCCTCCGCCCGACTTTGCCAGGCCGACCCCGTAGCATAGGGTCGCGCCATGGACGAAGCGGCGCCGCCTGTCCCAGGCCGGACCAACATCCCGGAATACACGGTCAGCGACCTGTCCGGCGCGATCAAGCGCACGCTGGAGGGGGCGTTCGGCCGCATCCGGGTGCGCGGCGAGATCACCGAGCTGAAGCTTTACGGCAGCGGGCACGCCTATCTGAGCCTGAAAGACGAGGGCGGGAAGATTCGTGCGGTGATCTGGCGCTCGACGCTGGTCCGGGTCGGCCTGCGCCCGGAAAACGGCATCGAGGTGATCGCGACCGGCAAGATTTCGGCCTATGGCGACCGCTCGGAATACCAGCTGGTCATCGACCGGCTGGAATACGCGGGCGCGGGGGCCATGCTCGCCCGCATCGAGCTGCTGCGCCAGCGCCTGGCCGCCGAGGGCCTGTTCGACGCGGGGCGGAAAAAGCCGCTGCCCCGCCTGCCGGCGGTGGTCGGCGTGATCACCTCGGCGAGCGGCGCGGTGCTGCACGACATCATGACGACGATCGCGCGCCGCTTCGCGCGCCCGATCCTGCTGTGGCCGGTGCCGGTGCAGGGCGAGGGCGCGGCCGAGCGCATCGCCGCCGCGATCGCCGGGATGGACCGGCTGCCTGTCGGGCCAGTTGCCCGGCCGGACGTGCTGATCGTGGCGCGCGGCGGCGGCTCGCTCGAGGACCTGATGGCGTTCAACGAGGAGGTGGTGCTGCGGGCGGCGTCGGCCTGCGCCATCCCGCTGATCAGCGCGGTGGGGCACGAGACCGACACCACGCTGATCGACCACGTCAGCGACCGCCGTGCGCCGACCCCCACGGCGGCGGCCGAGATGGCGGTGCCGTCGCGGACCGAGCTGCTGGCCGATCTGGCGCAGACCGCGGCACGGCTGATCGGCGCGCTGGACCGCGCGACCCAGGGCAACCGCGCGCGCCTGTCTGCCGCCGGCGCCAGCCTGCCCGACCTGCCCGGCATCCTGGCCAACGCGCGCATGCGGCTGGACGACCGGGCGCAGCGGCTGGATCTGGCGCTGCCCAACCTGCTGGCGGCACGGGCCAGCGCGCTGCATCGGGCCGAGCGGCACATTCCGGACCCGCACAGCCTGATCTTGGCGCGGCGCGGCGCGGTGGACGTCGCGGGCCTGCGCCTGCTGGGCGCGCTGCGCACCGGGGTGGCGCGGCACCGGGAAGACGCGGCACGGGTGTTGCCGCGGCTGACCCTGTCGGAGATCGAGCGGCGCCTGCGCGCCCAGCGCGCGCAGCTGGACGTGGTGTGCGCTCGGCTGGAGGGCGCGTCCTACGAGCGGGTGCTGGCCCGCGGCTTCGCGCTGGTGCGTGACGCGAAGGGGCACGCGGTGACGAGCGCGGCGGCGGCGGGCCGAAACGCCAGGCTGCGGCTGCGGTTTGCCGATGGCGAGGTGGGGGTGGTGACGGAGGGTCGGCAGGCTCGGTTGCCGTTTTAGGAAAAGGCCTTCTTTTTTGCAAAAAAGAAGCAAAAAACCTTTGTTACGCTGTCGCGGACCAATGAACCAAAAGTTTTTGTGTCCTTTTTTCAAAAAGGACCGCTTGCCTTAAAACAACGAAAGCTGCGGCGCAGCGGCTACGGCCGGGGCGGGCGGTGCGAAATGGCGCGTCTCCAGCGGGTCTCGCTCGGCAAAACCCCACTGGCGGGCGGCGCGGGCGAAGCGTTTGCCGAGCAGGTCGGCGTAGGGGCCGGTGCCGCGGTAGCGGTCGTGGAAGCCGCTGTCGTTGAGCTGCCCCGCGCGCGTCTCCCGCACCAGGTTCAGCACGTGGCGCGCGCGGTCGGGGAAGTGCTCGGCCAGCCACGCCTCGAACATCTGCCGCAGCTCGTGCGGCAGGCGCAGCAGCACGTAGCCGGCATGGCGCGCGCCGGCGCGGGCCGCACGTTCCAGGATGCGCTCGAGCTCGGCGTCGTTGAGGCCGGGGATCATCGGCGCGGCCAGCACGGCGGCCGGCACGCCGGCCTGGCTCAGCGCCGCGATGGCGGCCAGGCGGCGCTCCGGGGTTGCCGCCCGCGGCTCCATGCGGCGGGCGAGCTTGGCGTCCAGCGTGGTGACCGAGAGGTAGACGCGCACCAGGCCGCGCGCGGCCATGCGCTGCAGGATGTCGAGGTCGCGCAGCACGCCCGCCGACTTGGTGACGATGCTGACCGGGTGGCCGTAGCGCTCCAGCACCTCCAGCACCGCGCGGGTCAGCCGCAACGTGCGCTCCACCGGCTGGTAGGGGTCGGTGTTGGAGCCGAGCGCCATCGGCTTGCAGACGTAGCCCGGCTTCTTCAGCTCGCGCTCCAGCAGGGCGGCGACGTCCGGCTTGAAGGTCAGCTTGGTCTCGAAATCCAGGCCCGGCGAGTAGCCCAGATAGGCGTGGGTCGGGCGGGCGTAGCAGTAGATGCAGCCATGCTCGCAGCCGCGATACGGGTTGACCGCGCGGTCGAAGCCGAGGTCGGGCGAGGTGTTCCAGGAGATGACCGAGCGGCTGGCATCCCGCGTCAGCGTGGTGGGCAGCGGCGGCAGGTCGGCGAGGCCAGCGAGCGTGCCCCACCCGTCATCGAACTGTTCGGCCTCCTGCGGCTCGAAACGGTTGGCAGGGTTGGTGACGGCACCTCGGCCGCGTGCGGGCGGCCCGGCCCGGCGCATGGCGGACAGCGCGGGGCCGTGATCGGCAGGGTGACGACGCTCGGCCAGCTGCATGACGGTTCTCGCTTCGTTCCGAGCGAGATTGGCGTGATGGCGCAGCGCCTGTCAAGAACGTAAAACGAACGTCGGGAGCGCTTAGAGCAGGTCGCGTTCAGGTGGAGTCCACCTGAACGCGTGAATCTGCTCGCTGAAACAACAGGCGGTCTAGGGAGCGAGCCGGTTCAGGTATGCTCGAGATCCGGATGCGGGATCGCGTGGCCTGGCATGGGGGTGGGCACCGCCGGCGACGGGACCATCGGCGGCATCAGCAGCGGCGCCTGGCCCGCTGGGAAGCTGTTGTCGAGCACGGCGTAGCTGGTCATCCGGTCGCGGCTGTCGAAGTAGAGGCGCAGGCTGCGCAGGGTGACGTTGCCGTCCTTGGCGCGCGACCAGCCGTACTCCACCATCGCGTTGCCGGTCGACGCACCGAGCACGTCGACGAACTGGCCGGTGGGCGGGCCGAGCAGGGCGATGGCCTCGGCACGGGTGGTCTGGCCCTGGTGCAGCCCGGTCAGCCGGCCCTCGTCGACAGGGGGGTAGACCTCGGCCGGGATGGTGTTGGTGAGGCCGTAGCCGACCAGGTGGTCCGCGATGAATACCAGGGCCACCGATTTGGACGGGTGCAGCGAGGGCGGCGCGCCCGGCCCGTTCGGCGCGTAGTAGTATTTCAGCGTGGTCATCGCCAGGACCGAGCCTGGCGGAACGATGGTTGCGGTCGGCCTGGCGATGCCGCGCATCGTGCCCTGGCTGACCGGCGGCCCGAGGGCTGCCACCACCTCGTCCACCGTGGTCTGGTTCAGGACGAAGCGCTGCAGCGCCGACTGGGCATAGTCGCGGCCTGCCGGGCGGGAGACCGCGGCACAGCCGGACAGGCAGACGAGCACCAGGACGGCGCGCGGCGTCACGTCAGGCGGCCTCCTCGATCATCGCGCGCACCTTGGGGTAGATGGAGCCGGTCCAGGCCCGGCCGCTGAACACGCCGTAATGGCCGGCGCCTGTCTGCAGGTGATAGCTCTTCCGGGTGGCCGGGATGTTGCGGCACAAATCGAGCGCCGCCATGGTCTGGCCGACGCCGCAGATGTCGTCCCGCTCACCCTCGACCACCAGCAGCGAGGTGCGGCGGATGGCGGCGGGGTCGACCGTCTGGCCGTGCCACGTCATCTTGCCCTGCGGCAGCAGATGCTCCTGGAACACGCGGGAGACGGTTTCGAGGTAGAACTCGGCGGGCAGGTCGGCCACCGCGAAATACTCGTCGTAGAACCGCCGGTGCGCGGCCGCGCCCTCGGTATCGTCGGCGAACAGGCGCCGGATCTGCGTCAGCTTCGCGTTGATGTGGCGGTCCGCGTTCATCGCCATGAACGAAGCGAGCTGGTAGAAGCCGGGATAGACGCGCCGGCCGGCGCCGGCGTAGCGCGCCGGCACGCGGGCGATGGCGCGGCGCTCGTACTCGCGGATGCTCTGCTTCTTGGCCATCAGGTTCACGCGGGTGGGGCTGTTGCGCGTGTCGATCGGGCCCGCCATCAGCGTCAGCGTGCGCGGCTGGGCGGGGTTGCGCGCCTTGGCCATGATCGCGGTCGCCATCAGGGCGGGCACGGCGGGCTGGCAGATCGCCACCAGGTTGGTGCCGGGGCCCAGCACCTCCAGGAAGCCGATCAGCTGGTCCACGTACTCGTCCAGCCCGAAACGGCCGGCAGAGAGCGGCACGTCGCGCGCGTTCTGCCAGTCGGTGATGTAGACGTCGAAATCGGCCAGCATGGTCTGCACCGTGGGGCGCAGCAGGGTCGCAAAATGGCCCGACATCGGCGCCACGATCAGCACCTTGGGCTGCGGCGTCAGGCTGTCCTTCTCGAAGCGCAGCAGGTTGCAGAACGGGGTGGACGCGGCCACCGTCTCGCGCACCGCTACGCTGCGGTTGTGCGCCTGCACGCTGGCGATGCCGAACGGCCGGCGCTTGTGGGTGACGACCGCGGTGGTGAACAGCTCGGCCCCGGCGGCCATCAGCCGCACCGCCGGCAGGGTGCGGGCGCGCGGCATGCGGGCCAGCATGTCGAGCCACAGGGCGGCCGTGGCGCGGGCGGGGGCCAGGAGGTCGGATTGCGCCTGGTAGAGCTGGTACAGCATGGTCGACAAGATGGACGCATACTGGCCGCTAAGAAAGGGTTAAGCTAACCCTCAAGGCGCGATGCGTGTGGCCCGGCGGCTTGGCGTCGGCGCAGGCGGCGGCGGAGAGGACGGCATGACGGCTACGGGCAAGGCGACGGAGGCCAGGACGGCCAGGCTGACCATCAGCAGCCGCAACTACTCCTCGTGGTCGCTGCGCGGCTGGCTGGTGCTGCGCCTGTCGGGGCTGGAGTTCACCACCGAGCGCATCTCCAACGACGACCGGGTGGCGCGCGCCGAGCTGCTGCAGCAGACCAGCTCCATCCGCATCCCGTCGCTGGACCATGGCGGGGTGGTGATCTGGGACGTGCTGGCGATCGGCGAGTACCTGCACGAGGTCTGCCCGCAGGCGGGGCTGCTGCCGGCCGACCAGGCGAGCCGCGCCCGCTGCCGCGCGGTCAGCGGCGAGATGCACGGGGGGTTCGCAGCACTGCGGTCGGCGCTGCCGGTGAACCTGCACGCCTTCCGCCCGAACTTCCCGATCTGGACCGGGGTGCGCGCCGACATCGAGCGCATCGCCGAGATCTGGCGCGATTGCCTTGCCGAGAGCAGCGGCCCCTGGCTGTTCGGCGAGCGCATGGGCCTGGCCGACGCCATGTTCGCCCCCGTCTGCACCCGCTTCGCCACCTACGACGTGGACCTGGACCCGGTCTGCGCCGCCTACAGCGCCCGCGTGCTGGCGCGGCCGGAGATGGTCGAGTGGACTGCCGAAGCCAAGCTGGAGCCGGAGCTGGTGTCCGAGCTGGAGGTGGTGGACGGGGAGTTTTAGCGGCTTGTTCGGAACGGGTTCGGGTAGGTAGCGAGTAGCCCGTATCGCGCCCTTGCGCGATGCGGGGTTGGCGGCGCGGGACTGGCGGGGTGGCGTCCGGCATCGCCCGAGAGCGATGCGGGACTACGGTGAAGCGGCGGGGCCGGGTCAGGCGGGGGAAGGGGCCGAGAAGCCGATGACGTTGCCGGCGGGGTCTCGGAGGAAGATTTCGTCGGCGCCGTAGAAGGTGGTGCGGCGGGGGACCGCTACAGGCGCGCCGGCCAGGGCGGCCAGCACCGGCTCGAGCGCGTCGACGCTGATGTAGAGCACCGAGCCGGTCACGCTGTCGGCCACCGCCGGCGTGTCGTCGATGACCGAGGCGCGCGTCTGCAGCATGATTTCGTGGCCGGCGCTGGACAGGATGGCGAAGGCGTAGGGCGGCGCCTCCGGCACGGTCACGCCCGGCTCGAACCCGGCGGCGCGCCAGAACGGCAGGCAGGGCTCGATGGCGTCGACCACCAGGATCGGGGCGACGGATTTCACGGCGGCTGTGGACATCGGGCGTCTCCGCGGCGGCGGCCCTGTAGCGCGTCGGTCTGACCGTATCAGCCTGAACGCGCTCGGCCTTTATGTTCGTCGAGCAGCGCAGCTTGCACGCCTTGCGCGGGCGGGCGCAATCGGCAGGATGGCCCGATGGGAGACACCCTGCTGGACGTGAAGGGGCTGAACTGCCCGCTGCCGGTGCTGCGCGCCAACCGCGTGCTGCGCGGCCTGGCGTCGGGGGAGCGGCTGCGCGTGCTGGCGACCGACCGCGCCTCGGTCAGCGACTTCCGCGCTTTCTGCCGGGAGACCGGCCACGACCTGGTGGCGTTCGGCGAAGAGGCCGGCGTGTTCAGCTTCACCATACGGCGCCGCCCCCATCGCGCGGACGAGCAGGAGGGCGCGTGAGGCGGGTGGCGCTGCTGACCCACGAGGCGTGCCTGGGCCACGACCCCGGCCCGGGCCATGCCGAGTCGCCGGCCCGGCTGCGGGCGGTGCTGCGGGCGCTGGAGCATCCCGATTTCGCCGGCCTGCTGCGCGGCCAGGCGCCGTGCGCCACGCGCGAGCAGCTCTGCCTGGCGCATCCGGCCGGCTATGTGGACGCCATGCTGGCGCTGGATCCTGGCGACGACATCCTGGCGCTGGACGCCGACACCTTTGTCGGGCCCGGCAGCGTGACGGCGGCCCGCCACGCCGCGGGCGGTGCCATCGGGGCGGTGGATGCGGTGATGAAGGGGCGGGCGGACACCGCGTTTGCCGCCGTGCGGCCGCCCGGTCACCATGCCGAGGCGCGCCGGGCGATGGGCTTCTGCCTGTTCGGCAGTGCCGCCATCGCCGCCCAGCACGCGCGCGCACGGTGGGGGCTGAGGCGGGTGGCGGTGGTGGATTTCGACGTGCACCACGGCAACGGCACGCAGCACATGTTCGAGGCCGACCCCGACCTGTTCTACGCCAGCAGCCACCAGATGCCGTGCTATCCGGGCACCGGGGCGGCGCAGGAGACGGGGGTGGGCAACGTGGTCAACATGCCGCTGGCGCCCGGCGAGGGCGGGGCTGCGTTCCGGCGCGCCTGGTCCGAGACCGGCCTGCCCGCCTTGCGCGCCTTCGCGCCGGAGCTGCTGGTCATCTCGGCCGGGTTCGACGCGCACCGCGCCGACCCGCTGGCCCAGCTCTGCGTCGACACGGAGGATTTCGGCTGGATCACCGAGGCACTGCTGGCCGCGTGCCCCAGGACCGTGTCGGTGATGGAGGGCGGCTACGACCTAGCGGCCCTGGCAGACTGCGCCGCGCTGCACGTGCGCCGGCTGATGGGTGGCCTGGCGTAAGGGCCATTCCAAGAGATCGGGGGTCTGGGGTTTCAAACCCCAGCGGGGTCCAGGGGCGGAGCCCCTGGCCTTTCTCAGCAGCCTGTCACAGCGGGATGGCGAACTGGAACCAGATCCGGTCCCCCTTGGTGCGGTTCTCGACGAAGGCTTCGTGCTGCCATTTGAGGAGCAGGCCGCCATGGCCGATGTCGTAGCGCACCAGCGGGCCGTAGCCCACGACCTGGCTGCGGTTGCCGGTGCCGACCGTCCGCCCCGCCTGCGTGTCGTCGGTCGTCTGTTCCAGCAGGTAGCCGTTCAGGCCGAGCTGCAGCGCCTGGCAGCGCTCCACCGGCCGGTAGCCCACCACGTAATCGACGTCGAACAGCTGCCCGGACTGGTAGTCGGTATGGGTGTTCCTGCTGTTGAAGTCGTAATGCGCGTCCAGGCTGACTTCCAGTTTCCTGGTCAGGTACGTGACGGCCAGCTCGGGGGAGTACGTGGCGTAGCCGAGACCGGTGTTGACGACGTCGTTCCTGCTGTACTGGCCCCAGTCGGGGAACACGTCGAACATCTGCGACACCCAGAGGTTGGGCAGCACGTGGAAGCCGATGTTGTAGGGGATGATGTCGGGGTCGGCGAATTGCAGGCCGCCGTTGTAGCGGGTGCGGGCGATGTTGATCGTCTGGTCGACGAAGTTCAGCGCGAAGCCGGAGCCGAAGGTGATGTCCGGGCCGAGGTTGATCCAGGTGTGGTTGATCCTCACCGCCTCGACGAAGACCGAGGTGTGGAACGGCGGCAGGCCAGGGTTGTTGCCGGTGGTCGGATAGGCGCCGGCGCTGTAATAGAGGTTGTAGTTGAAGTATTCCGTGGCCCCCGCGGGCGGGTAGATTGCGCTGAGGGCGGTGTTGACGCCGACGGGGAAGTTGGTGCCGCTGGTCTCTTCCGCCTTCGAGCCGAACGGGCCTGCCAGCACGCACAGGGCCGCCGCTGCCGCGGCGTGGCGCAGGCCGGTCGTCGTCTGGGACATGGTGAAACCTCCGGTGACTTGCCCTGGGGATTGTACCCGGCATCGGGCCGGACCAGAAACCCGCGACGGCCGCAACATGGCCTGGCGCGGACGCCGTGTAAAAACCTCGTGAGGGCGCGTCGGCTGGCAACCCGCCTCGGCTCGGGAAGCGTCGGCCGGCATGGCCGATTTGCAGGTTGCACCGCCTGGCGGTTGCGACGAGTGTGGGCGATGGCGGGCCGGCGCAGGCGCCGGCCTACGACTTTACGCCCGCTTTGATTCGGGCGTCGGAGGCTCTATCGGGGCAGCAGCTTCGATGGCGTAGAGGCTTTGATGTCAGGAGTTTTCCATGAACGAGCAGCGCTTCAGTATTGCCCCGGACCGCTTTTTCTCCGCATCGCTGTCGGAGTCGGACCCCGAACTGGCTGACGCGTTGCAGGCCGAGCTGGTCCGGCAGCAGGACGGCATCGAGCTGATCGCCAGCGAGAACATCGTCTCGCTCGCCGTTCTGGAAGCCCAGGGGAGCGTGCTGACCAACAAATACGCCGAGGGCTATCCCGGGCGCCGCTACTATGGCGGCTGCCAGGAGGTGGACCGGGCGGAGCAGCTGGCCATCGACCGGGCGTGCAGGATTTTCGGCTGCACCTACGCCAACGTGCAGCCGCATTCCGGCGCGCAGGCGAACGGTGCGGTGTTCCTGGCCCTGCTCCGGCCTGGCGACACGATCCTGGGCATGAGCCTGGCCGCGGGCGGCCACCTGACGCACGGCGCCGCACCCGCCCAGTCCGGCAAGTGGTTCAACGCCGTGCAGTATGGCGTCAGACGGGATGACGGGCTGCTCGACTACGAGGAGCTGGAGCAGCTGGCGCGCACCGAGCGTCCGAAGATGATCATCGCCGGGGGGTCCGCCTACCCGCGCATCATCGATTTCGCGCGGATCCGCGCGGTGGCCGACGAGGTGGGCGCGGTGTTCCTGGTCGACATGGCGCATTTCGCGGGGCTGGTGGCGGTCGGGCTGTATCCGAGCCCCCTGCCGCACGCGCACGTGGTCACCACGACGACCCACAAGACGCTGCGCGGGCCGCGCGGCGGGATGATCCTGTCCAACGACCCCGAACTGGGCAAGAAGTTCAACTCGGCGGTGTTCCCCGGCCTGCAGGGCGGGCCGCTGATGCATGTGATCGCGGCCAAGGCGGCCGCCTTCGGCGAGGCGCTGCGGCCGGAGTTCCGTGCCTATCAGAAATCCGTGGTCGAGAACGCGCGGGTGCTGGGCGAAACGCTGGTGAAGGCGGGGCTCGCCATCGTCACGGGCGGCACCGACAGCCACCTGGTGCTGGTGGATCTGCGGCCGAAGGGGGTGACCGGCAAGGCGGCCGAGGCGGCGCTGGAGCGGGCCCACATGACGGCCAACAAGAACGCGATCCCGTTCGACCCCGCCAAGCCAGCCGTCACCAGCGGCATCCGGCTGGGCAGCCCGGCTGCCACCACACGCGGCTTCGGCGCGGCGGAGTTCCGCCAGGTGGGCGAGATGATCGCCGAAATCATGGACGGGCTGGGAGCGGCCGGCGGAACCGCCAACGAAGCGGTGGAGCGCGAGGTCGGCGAGCGGGTGCTGGCGCTGTGCGCCCGCTTTCCGATCTATCGCTGAGGCTTTTTGACCAAGGCGTCCCATGCCGCCATCCAGCGTGGGCACAAGCAAGGCGGCCGCCTGCGGGCGAGTCAGCGGAGGGGATGACACGTGGACGCGCCAGTGACCAGCACATCCGACGCCCAAGCTGCATCCGGTCATGACCAGCATCGCCAGACCAGGTCGGACGCCGACATCGCGCAGGCGGCTACCCTGCGGCCCATCCTCGATGTCGCGCGCGAGCGGCTCGGCATCGATGCAGGCAGCCTTCAGCCCTACGGCCACACCAAGGCGAAGATCGACCTGCCGTTCATCGCCTCGCTGGAGGATCGTGCGGACGGCACGCTGATCCTGGTCACCGCGATCACGCCGACGCCGGCGGGCGAGGGCAAGACCACCACCACGGTCGGCCTGTCGGACGGGCTGAACCGCATCGGCAGACGGGCCGTGGCCTGCCTGCGCGAGCCCTCTCTCGGGCCGTGTTTCGGCATGAAGGGCGGGGCCGCGGGCGGCGGTTACGCGCAGGTGGTGCCGATGACGGACATCAACCTGCACTTCACCGGCGACTTCCACGCGATCACCTCGGCCAACAACCTGCTGGCCGCGCTGGTGGACAACCACATCTACTGGGGCAACGCGCTGGGGCTGGACCCGCGGCGGGTGAGCTGGCGCCGTGCCATCGACATGAACGACCGGGCGTTGCGCAGCATCGTCTCCTCGCTCGGCGGCGTCTCCAACGGCTATCCGCGGGAAGACGGGTTCGACATCACCGTCGCCTCCGAGGTGATGGCGATCGTCTGCCTGTCGCGCGACCTCGACGACCTGCATCGCCGTCTGTCCAACATCATCGTGGGCCAGACGCGCGAGCGCCGCGCGGTGCGCGCGGCCGACATGGACGCGGCGGGCGCGATGGCGGCGCTGCTGCGCGACGCGTTGGCACCCAACCTGGTGCAGACGCTGGAGCACAACCCCGCCCTCATCCATGGCGGTCCGTTCGCCAACATCGCGCATGGCTGCAACAGCGTCATCGCCACCCGCACCGCGCTGAAGCTGGCCGACTACGTGGTGACCGAGGCGGGTTTCGGCGCCGATCTCGGCGCGGAGAAGTTCTTCGACATCAAGTGCCGCAAATCCGGCCTGTCGCCATCGGCCGCCGTGCTGGTGGCGACGATCCGGGCGCTGAAGATGCATGGCGGGGTGGCCAAGGACGCGCTCAAGCGCGAGGACGCCGACGCGGTGCAGCGCGGCTTCGCCAACCTCGAGCGCCACGTGCGCAACCTTCGCAAGTTCGGCGTGCCGCCGGTGGTGGCGGTCAACCGCTTCAGCGCGGATACCGAGGCGGAGATGGACCGGCTGCGCACGCTGTGCGACGGGCTTGGCGTGCGCTGCATCGTTGCCGACCATTGGGCGCAGGGCGGCGCGGGGGCCGAGGAGCTCGCGCGCGCCGTGGTGCAGCAGGTGGAGACCGCCCCCGCCCAGTTCCGCCCGCTGTATCCCGACGATGCGAGCCCTTGGGAAAAGCTGCGCACGATCGCGACCGAGATCTACGATGCGGCAGAGGTGACGGCCGATGCCGGCGTGAGGAAATACTTTGACGAGCTGCAGGCCGACGGGTTCGGCCACCTGCCGGTCTGCGTGGCCAAGACGCAGTACAGCTTCAGCACGGACCCCAAGAAGGTGGGCGCGCCGAGCGGCCACGTGCTGCACGTCAGGGACGTGAGGCTGTCGGCGGGGGCGGAGTTCATCGTCGCGATCTGCGGCGAGATCATGACGATGCCGGGCCTGCCGAAGGTGCCGGCGGCCAACAGCATCTCCCTCTCGCCGGCAGGACTAATTACCGGGTTGTTCTGAGTCCTGCGATCGCGTGTTGTCGTGCGATGGGCCGACACCGTAGCCGCAAGCCTGCGCCGCCTCACTCGAAATCCTAGGAGACACCGATGACGGGACGTCATTTCCTGCATGTTCCAGGTCCGACCAACATTCCGGACCGCATCCTCAACGCCATGCGGGTTCCGTCCGAGGACCATCGCAGCCTGGCGTTTCCCGAGCTGGCGCTGCCGCTGTTCGACAGCCTGAGGAAGCTGTTCAAGACAGCGGGCGGCACGCCGTTCATCTTTCCCGCGACCGGCACCGGCGCGTGGGAGGCCGTCCTGGTCAACACGCTGAGCGCGGGCGATCGCGTGCTGTCGGCCCGCTTCGGGCAGTTCAGCCATCTGTGGATCGACCTGGCGCGGCGCCACGGGCTGGACGTGGTGGTCCAGCAGGAGGAGTGGGGAACCGGGGCGTCGCCCGAGCGCATCCACGACGCGCTGAAGGCCGACACCGCGCACGCGATCAAGGCGGTGATGGTGGTGCAGAACGAGACCGCCACCGGCGTCACCAGCGACGTCGCCGCCGTGCGGCGCGCGATGGACGCGGCGGGGCATCCTGCCCTGCTGTTCGTGGACGGCGTGAGCTCGATCGGGTCGATCGATTTCCGGATGGACGAATGGGGCGTGGACGGCGCCATCACCGGCAGCCAGAAGGGATTGATGCTGCCGGCGGGCCTGGGCCTGTGCTGTGTGAGCAACAAGGCGCTGGATGCGCAGAGGAACGCGCGTGCGAACAACCCGCTGCGCCGCTGCTTCTTCGATTTCGACGACATGATGAAGTCCAACAAGGACGGCTATTTCCCCTACACGCCGTCGCTGCCGATGCTCTACGGCCTGCGCGAGGCGCTTGCGATGCTGTTCGAGGAGGGGCTGGAGAACGTGTTCGCGCGGCACCGGTACCTGGCCAGCGGCGTGCGTGCGGCGGTGCTGGATGGCTGGGGCCTGCAGCTCTGCGCGCGGGAGCCGAAATGGTACAGCGACACGGTGAGCGCCGTGATGGTGCCGAGCGGCTTCAACGGCACGGACGTGATCAAGCGTGCGTTCAAGCGCTACAACCTCGCCCTCGGGACGGGGCTGAGCGAGGTCGCGGGCAAGCTGTTCCGCATCGGGCATCTTGGCGACCTGAACGAGCTGATGTGCCTGGGCGCCATCACCGGCGCCGAGATGTCGATGCGCGATGTCGGCATCGACGTGAAGCCGGGCAGCGGCGCCGCGGCGGCCGAGGAGCATTACCGCCGCGCCGACGCGCAGAGCCTGGCCAAGGCGGCGGAGTAGCCAGAGGCTTCACCGCCATGGACCCGCTGGTGGTGTTCCTGGACCGCGAGACGCTGGGCGCCACCGTGCGGGCGCCCGGCTTTGCGCACCGCTACGACGAACACCAGGTGACCGAAGCGGCGCAGGTGGTCGAGCGGCTGCGGGGTGCAGCGGTCTGCATCACCAACAAGGTGCGAATCACCGGCGACGCGCTGCGGCAGCTGCCCGATCTTCGGCTGATCGCGGTGGCTGCGACCGGGACCGACGTCATCGACAAGGCATCGGCCAGGGCGGCCGGTGTCACGGTCGTGAACATACGCGGCTACGCGTTCAACACGGTGCCGGAGCACGTGGTGGCGCTGATGTTTGCGCTGCGCCGCAACCTTCTGCCTTACGCGAACGACGTCCGCCACGGTGTGTGGGGACAGTCGCGCCAGTTCTGCTTCCTGACGCATCCGATCCGCGACGTTGCAGGCTCGACCATGGGCATCGTCGGCTACGGTGCGATCGGGCGCGCCATCGGCCAGCGTGCCGAAGCGTTAGGCATGCGCGTCATCGCGCATGACGCGGTGGCGGGGGACGGGCTGGTGGATCTGGACACGATCCTGCGGGACAGCGACGTGATCACGCTGCACGCGCCGCTGACGGAGGAGACCCGCAACATGATCGGAGCGGCCGAGCTGGCGCGGATGAAGCCCAACGCCATCCTGATCAACACCGCGCGCGGCGGCCTGGTGGACGAGCAGGCGCTGGCCGACGCGCTGCGGGCGGGCAGGATTGCCGGCGCCGGTTTCGACGTGCTGACCGAGGAGCCGCCGCGGCAAGGCAACGTGCTGCTGGATCCCGACATACCGAACCTGATCGTGACGCCGCACGTCGCCTGGGCCAGCCAGGAAGCGATGCAGATCCTGGCCGACCAGCTGATCGACAACATAGAAGCCTTCATGTCCGGCACCCCCCAAAACATTGTGGCCTGAACTCAAAAGTTTTTTGGTTCTTTTTTTCAAAAAAGAACCGCTTGCCTAAAGGACCCAGCACAACATGCCCGCAAAGCTTCTGTTCCAACTGGACACAGACGCGCACCCCAGCGTGTTCGACACGGTGGTCGGCTATGACGGCGGCGCGGACCAGGTGATCGGCCATTCGGGCGTGACGCCGGAGAGCGTCGGCGGCCTGGTCGAAGGCGCCATCTTCACGCGCGGCGCGAAAGAGAAGCGTTTCACCGCGCTGTTCCTGGGCGGCGCCAGCATGGCCGCCGGGCAAGCGTTGCTGGACGCGGTGCGAGGCAAGTTCTACGGCGGCTTCCGCGTGTCGGTCATGCTGGACAGCAACGGCGCCAACACGACGGCGGCGGCGGGCGTGGCGCTGCTCGCCAAGGCATCTCCAATCGCGGGCAAGCGCGCGGTGGTGCTTGGCGGCACGGGACCGGTCGGCATGCGGGTGGCGGGCCTGCTGGCGCTCGAGGGTGCCCACGTGTCGATCACCGGACGCAAGCTGGACAGGACGCAGGCCGCGGCGGACGCGGTGGGCCGGCGGTTCGCCGTGCAGGTGGGTGCTGTGGAAGCCGCTGACGACGCGGCGCGCGCCCGGGCGGCGGACGGGTGCGCCATCATCTACGCGGCCGGGGCGATCGGGCACCAGCTCATCGCGCAGGCCGACTGGCAGTCCAACGCGTCGGCGCAACTGGTCGCCGACGTGAACCCGGAGCCGCCATTCGGCATCGGCGGCATCGCGGCCAACGACCGCGCACGCGACTATGACGGCAAGCTCGCCTTCGGCGCGCTCGGCATCGGCGGCCTGAAGCTGCGCCTGCATCGCGCCTGCATCGGCCGCCTGTTCGAGCAGAACGACCTTGTCCTGGACGCCGAGGCGATACTGGCCATTGCCAAGGAGATGGCGTGATGGCCGTGCGCGACCTGTCGCTGGACGCGTTCCTCGCCGAGTTGGGAAGCCGTGCGGCGACGCCCGGCGGGGGCGGCGCGGCGGCGGTGCTCGGCGCGGTCGGCGCGGCGCTGTCGGGCATGGTCGCCCACCTGACCATCGGCAAGAAGAAGTATGCGGCCGTGCAGGCCGAGATGGAGTCGCTACTGGCGCGCGCCGACGCGTTGCGTGTGAGGCTGGCCGAAGCCATCGACGCCGATGCCGACGCGTTCGACGCGCTGATGCGCGCCTATGCCTTGCCCAAGCAGTCCGAACAGGATGCTGCGGCGCGCGACGCGGCGGTCCAGCACGCGCTGGGTTCGGCCATTGCCGCGCCGCTCGGCTGCGCCCGTCTGTGCCGCGAAGCGATCGACCTTGCGGTGCAGGCTTCGGAAAAAGGCAACAGCTCGGTGGTCAGCGACGGCGGGGTCGCGGTGCTGGCGGCGCATGCAGGGCTGCGCAGCTCGGCGCTCAACGTGCTCGTCAACGTCAAGCTGCTGGCCGACCGCAGCCGCGCCGCCGGTTACGTGGCCGAGCTGGACCGCATGCTGGAGGGCGCGGCGGCGCTGACGGAAACCACCTACGAGGCCGTCCGCCGACAGCTGGTGTGACGTTCGCCGGAGTGCCGTTCGCGTCTGCGCGACGTCGCGGCGCTAGCCGGGCGGGGCGGTTGCCGCGGGATACATGAGGTGCTTTCATCCGCTCGGCCCTTGCACGGTTCAACGGAAAAACCGGAGACGCGCCCATGAGCAAAGCCAACACCCGCCTTCGGCCCGCCCTGCTGGGCGGCGCCGCTGCCGCACTCTGCGCGTTCGCGCCAGGCATCGCACGCGCCGCGGTCACGCAGATCGTCGTTGACTCCACCTCTCCCGCCTTCGGTGGAGCGTCGATCGGCACTGCGGGCCCGTACACGCTGATCACCGGCCGGGCCTTCGGGGAACTCGACCCCGCGAGTCCGCGCAACCAGATCATCACAGATATCAACCATGCGCCGGCGGGGCCGCACGGCAAGATAAGCTACATTGCAACTTTTCAGATTGCCGCACCGCAAAACCTGGCCAACGCCAACGGCCTGATGCTGTACGAGGTGCCCAATCGCGGCGGCAACGCCATTCCCGCGGCGCAGTCGATCGTCCCGGGCGCGATCTACCTGCAGAGCGGCTGGCAAGGCGACCTGCTCGCGCAATGCAGCGGCGCCTATCCCTGCACATCGCTGACCGCGCCCTACACCGCGGGCCAGGTCATACAGGTGCCCGTTGCCGTCAATGCGGATGGCTCGTCCATCACCGGCCCTGTATATGGCCACCTCGCCGGCGCAACCGGCAGCACGGCGCAACTGGTCATCTTCACGACGCCGGTGCCCTACAAGCCCGTGAGCCTCGACACCTCGCCCACCATCACGCAGTTCTGGAGCGTTGCGCACCAGACGATCACCGGCGTGGACGGGCCGAAGACACCGATTTCGGCGAAGAACTGGGCGTGGGCGGATTGCCGCACCGTGCCGTTTCCGGGCACGCCCGATCCCACCAGGATATGCCTGAAGAACGGCTTCGATCCGAACCTGCTCTACGAGATGGTGTTCACCGCGAAGGACCCTCTGGTGCTCGGCGTGGGCTATGCCGCGACGCGCGACATCATCAGCTTCTTCCGTCATCAGGTACAGGACGGAAGCGGCAACGCCAACCCGATTGCTGGCGCCGTCTCCAAAGTGATCGGCATCGGCGTCTCGCAATCCGGTGCGTTCCTTCGCTCCGGCATCCATCTCGGTTTCAACGAGTCGGAGAATAGCGGGCGCGTGCTCGACGGCGCCTGGCCGCAGATCGACGCCAGGCAGCTTTACATGAACGTGCGCTTTGCGCTGCCCGACGTGATCACCAACCTTTACATGATGGCCGACGAGGCGCCAGTCTGGTGGGCCGACTACCCGAACCTCGCGCGCAACCAGCCGCCATCGGGCTTGCTGGACCGCTGCACCGCGACGAACACGTGTCCCGAAATCCTGGAGACGTTCGGATCCAACGAGTTCTACGAGGAGAAGATGTCGCCTGACCTGGTCGGCATGACTGCGGCGGCAGACATCCCGCTTCCGGCAAACGTGCACCGCTATTACGAGCCGTCCACAACGCATGGCGGCGGCGCGGGCGGCTTTGACTACGCGCCTGCCCTGCCGCCGGTCGGGCTGTGCAGCTTCGGCGCCAACCCGAACCCGGAGTACCAGACGAACAACGCACTGCAGACGGACTTCATCGCGTTCATCACCCAGGGCACGGCCATGCCGCCCAGCACCTACCCGACGCTCGCCGCCGGTCAGCTCGTGCGGCCGATCACGGACGCGAAAACCTTTCCGGTCGTGCCAGGCTATCCCTACCAGGGTACCGCGCTGAACCATCCGGAAAAATTTAATTTCGGCGCGCGCATCGATTACTTCGACGAGTCGGGCGTGATCACCATCCAGCCGCCGATCGTGGAGCGTGTGCTGCCGGAGCTGGTGCCCACCCTGGACAGCGATGGCAACGAAACGTCCGGCGTGCCCTCGGTGCTGCTGCAGGCGCCGCTCGCCACTTATAGCGGTTGGAACACCTACGCATCGACCGTCTACAAGGGCCAGCAATGCGGTCTGACCGGTTCCGCGCTTCCGTTCCAGGAGACGCGGGCCGAGCGGGTTGCCGCGCACGACCCGCGTCCCTCGGTAGAGGAGCGCTACGGCACGCATGCAGGCTATGTCTGCGCGGTCACCAGGGCGGCGAACAAGGCGGTGGGCGGCCGGTTCCTGCTGCCGTCCGACGCCGCAGCCTCTATCTCAGCGGCGCAGGCAGGCAACGTGTTGACCGACATCACGCCGACCGATGCCGACCAGGCGCACGCGAACAGGCTGTGCTCGGGCGGACACTGAGGACGGGCGGGTTCCGGTCACCAATCACCGGAACCCCTGCGGTGCGGCGAGCGAGGCGCGGAATGCGATGAGGCTGGCGCACACCACGCCCGCCAGCCCGGCCAGTTCTGCAGGCGTGGCCGAGAGCAGCATGGCGCCCATGCCGGCCAGGCCGATGCCGGCCGCGAGCGGGACCGCGCGCGACCCGAGCGGCGGGCCGGCCAGCGCCGTGCCCCTCTGGTGCAGGCGGTAGGCGGCGGCGCAGGCCAGGCTGTAGATGCCGACCACGGCCAGCGCCGACAGCACGACCAGCTCCATGAACGAGCCGGTCAGCGCCATGGCGGCTGCGGCGGTGACGTAGGCCAGGATGGCGTTGGCGGGGACGTGTGCGCGGGGGCTGAGGCGGCCGAACCAGGCGGGAAGCCGGCCGTCCCGCCCGAAGGCGAACAGCAGCCGGGACGTGCCGAGGACGTTGCTCGCCAACCAGGCGGTCGCCGACACGCCTGCGCCGGCCAGCATGATTGTGCGCGCCCAAGGGCCGACGCGGGACGCGGCGTCGGCCAGGGGGGCGGCGCTGTGCGGCAGCAGGCCGCCCAGCATGTGCTGTGCGGAGACCTGCACGCCGACATAGAGGGCGACGACGCCCAGCATGGCCGCGAACAGGGCCCTGGGCAGGACGTGGTTGGCGTGCCTGACCTCGCCGCTGGCGCTGAGCGGCGTCTCCATGCCGCAGAGCGCGAACAGGGTCAGGATCAGCGAGCGGCCGAGGCCCGGCAGGCCGAACGCGGTGGCGGCAGGACCGGGCGGCGGCGCATGGCCCAGGGACAGCACGCCCAGCAGCAGGAAGAAGCCGAGCGGCAGCAGCTTGATGGCGGTCGCGAGCGAGATCAGGCGCGCGGTGGCGCCCACCGGCCGCAGGTTCGCCGCGGCGAGCAGGGCGAACAGCCCCACGATCAGGCAGGCCCGGACCCAGCCCGCCGAGAACGCCGGCAGCACCGTGCCCAGCATGTCGGCCAGCAGGGCCGCGATGCCGCCGCTGGCCAGCACGTCGCTGACCAGCATCAGCATGCCGGCGACGAAGCCGGTGGCCGGGCCGAACGCTGCCTCCACCGTGCCGTAGGCGCCGCCGCTGGTCGGCACGCGGCTGCCTGCGTCGGCGAAGCACACGACCACGCCGGCCATCACCACGCCGCAGACCAGGTAGGCCAACGGCGCGGCCCTGCCTGCCTGCAGCGCGACTGCGGCAGGCAGGGTGAAGATGCCGGCGCCGACCACGCCGTTGACGATGTTGGCCGTCAGCCCCCAGAACCCGATGCCGCGCACCAGGCCGGCGTCGCGGGTGGCATCGGCGGAAGCGTCGAGCATCGCGCAGGTCCTGCTTCGGGGTTGCGGGCAGGTCGGAGACGCGGCATCACCGGCTGATGGCGCCAAGCTTGGATGATGTGCGGGCTTGGGACAAGGACGATCCCCTGCGCGCGCACCGGGACGCGTTCGCGCTGCCGCCGGGCATCACCTATCTGGACGGCAACTCGCTGGGGCCGCTTCCGCACGCTGCCAGGGAGAGGGTGGCGCGCGTCGTGTCGGAGGAGTGGGGACGCGGCCTGATCCGCAGCTGGGACGATGCCGGGTGGATGGATGCCCCCGCCAGGATCGGCGCGCGTATTGCCGCCATCGTCGGCGCGTCGCCGGACGAGGTGACGGTGGCCGACAGCACGAGCGTGAACCTGTTCAAGCTGTGTGCGGCCGCGGCGGCCCTGCGACCCGGCCGAACGAAGCTCGTCATCGAGGACGGCAATTTTCCGACCGACAGGCACGTGCTGGACGGGCTGGCGCGCCTGCTGCCCGGGCTGCGCGTCGAGACGGCCGACGTGCCGGGGCTGGCGGACGCGATCGACGGGGACACCGCGGTGGCGCTGCTGTGCCACGTGCACTATCGCAGCGGCGCGCGGCACGACATGGCGGCGCTGACCGGCGCGGCGCGCGCGGCGGGGGCGATCGCCGTCTGGGACCTGAGCCACAGCGTGGGCGCGGTTCCGGTGGGGCTGAACGCCGCCGGCGTGGAGATGGCGGTGGGCTGCGGCTACAAGTTCCTCAACGGCGGCCCCGGGGCGCCGGCCTTCCTCTACGTCGCGCGCCACCTGCAGGCGGCGGCGCGCTCTCCGCTGCAGGGCTGGATCGGCCACGCATCCCCGTTCGGCTTCTCGGACCGCTACGAGCCCGCTCCCGGCGTCGGCCGGTTCCTGGCAGGGACGCCAGGGGTGCTCGGGCTGGCGGCGCTGGAGGCGGGGGTGGAGACGGTTCTTGCCGCCGACCCGCAGGCGCTGTGGGCGAAGTCGGCGCGGCTGTTCGACCTGTTCGCCGAGCGGGTGGGGCTGCGCTGCCCCGGGCTGGATCTGGCGACGCCGCGCGACCCTGCGCTGAGGGGCAGCCACATAGCGTTCCGCTGCGACAACGCGCGGTCGGTGATGCAGGCGCTGGTCGCGCGCGGCGTCGTCGGCGATTACCGGCCGCCCGACCTGCTGCGCTTTGGCCTGACGCCGCTCTACCTGCGATACGAGGACGTCTGGACGGCGGTGGAAAGCCTGGCGGGGGTGCTCGACCCGGTGCCGCAAACCGCTGGGGTTTGAAACCCCAGACCCCCGATACCAGAAATCAGGCCTGGTTCAGCTCGATCAGGGAGCGGCGGATCTTGCGTCCGCGGCCGATCTTGTCCTCGATATAGGCCGCGTCGCCCCAGCGGACTGCGCGCGCCATGGCCTGGGCGTCCTCGGTGAAGCGGGCGAGCATTTCCAGCAGCGCCTCGCGGTTGTTGAGGAACACGTCGCGCCACATTTCGGGGTCGCTGGCGGCGATGCGGGTAAAATCGCGGAAGCCGGTGGCGGCGAATTGCAGGACCTGCTGGCGCGTCTCGTCGGCCAGGTCGTCGGCCGTTCCGCAGATGGTAAAAGCGATCAGATGCGGCAGGTGGCTGACGATGGCCAGCACACGGTCGTGGTGGGCGGGCTCCAGCACGCTGACCATGCTGCCCATGGCGCGCCAGAACTCGCCCACCCGGGCGACCGCCCCGGCATCGGTGCCGGGGGGCGGCGTGAGCAGGCACCAGCGGCCTTCGAACAGGCTGGCAAAGCCCGCATCGGGGCCCGAATGCTCGGTGCCGGCCAGCGGGTGGCCGGGCACGAAGTGCACGCCCCTGGGAACCAACGGGCCCACGTCGCGGATCACCGACTGCTTGGTGCTGCCGACATCCGACAGGATGGCGCCCGGCGCCAGGTCCGGCGCGATCGCGGCAGCGAGCTCGGCATAGGCGCCGACAGGGGCGCAGAGGATGACGCAGTCCGCCCCCTGCACGGCGCGCGCTGGGTCAGGCTCCACCCGGTCGGCGAGGCCGAGTGCGGCGACGCGGGCGCGGGTGGCCGGGCTGCGTGCGTTGACGACGATCTCTGCGGCCAGCGTCCTGGCGCGCGCGGCGCGCGCGATCGAGCTGCCGATCAGGCCGCAGCCGATCAGGGTCAGCTGCCGGAACAGGGGTTCGGGGCTGTCGGCGTCCGTGGCAGCGGAATCCGGGCCTGGTGCTGGACCGACCGTCACGGGCTTGCTGCGGCAAAGCCGGTGAGCGCGTCCAGCAGCCGGTCGTTTTCCTCGGCGGTGCCGATGGTGATGCGCAGGCAGGTCGGCAGCCCGTAGCCGCCCACCCGGCGCACGATGACGCCGCGGGCGCGCAGATGGGCGTCGGCCGTATCGACGCGCGCCTGGGTGGTCAGGTCGGCCAGCACGAAATTGGCCTCGGACGGCGTGATGCCGATGCCCGACTGCTCCAGGGAGCGCGTGACCCTGGCACGCTCGGCGGCGTTGTGCGCGCGGCTGCGCTCCACCCAGCCGGGTTCGGCCAGCGCCGCGATGCCGGCATCGTGGGCGGAGAGCGACACGTTGAACGGCGAGCGGACGCGGTTGAGGTTTTCCACGATGGCCGGCGGCGCGTAGGCCCAGCCGAGGCGCAGGCCGCCCAGGCCGAACATCTTGCTGAAGGTGCGGGTCATGACGGTGTTGTCGGACGCGTCCACCAGGGCGGCGCCCGGCTCGTAATCGGGGCGGTCCACGTATTCGGCGTAGGCCGCATCGAGCACCAGGAGGACGTAAGGGGGCAGGCCGTGGCGCAGCCGGGCGGTTTCGGCGGCGGGCAGGAACGTGCCGGTCGGGTTGTTGGGGTTGGCGACGAACACCATGCGGGTGGCTGGCGTGACGGCAGCCAGGATGGCGTCCACGTCGGCGGTGCGGCGGCGCTCGGGCGTCTTGACCACGCTGCAGCCGGCGAGGCGGCCGGCGATCTGGTAGATGGAAAACCCGTGCTCGGTCATCACCAGCTCGGTGCTGCCGCCCTCTGGCAGCGGCCCGCCATAGATGTGGCACAGGAGGAAGATCAGGTCGTCGGAGCCCGCGCCGCAGACGATGCGTTCGGGGTCGAGGCCGAACCGGGCGCCGATGGCGGCGCGCAGCCGGGCGGCGCCGCCGTCCGGGTAGCGGTGCAGCTGGGTGGCCAGGGCCGCCAGCGCGGAAGCGACCGAGGGCGGAGGGCCGAACGCCCCCTCGTTGGACGACAGCTTCACCGCCCGGTTGGCGCCGGGGATGGCGGACACGCCTGGCACGTAGGGGTGGATGTCGAGGATTTCCGGGCGGGGGCGGAGGGTCATGCCGCCTTTGTTAGACAAGCACCGCCCGGTCGGAAAGGCATGGGCGTTGTGCGCGCGGCGGGGCGCGCCTATTCAGCGCTGCCATGGACGTGGCACCGGATTGGCCGGCAGCGCAGCCGCTGCCCGTGTTCGAGCACCAGCAGGCGCGCTTCGCCGAGGGCTTGCTGCTGGATTGCGGGCAGCGGCTGGACGCGTTCGCGCTGGCCTACAGGACCTACGGCACGCTGAACGCGGACAGGTCCAACGCCATCCTGGTGTGCCACGCGCTGACCGGCGACCAGTACGTGGCCGAGACGCAGCCGGTGACCGGCAAGCAAGGCTGGTGGACGGCGTTGGTGGGGCCGGGATGCACGATAGACACGAACCGGTTCTTCGTCGTGTGCAGCAACGTGCTGGGCGGCTGCATGGGCAGCACGGGCCCGCGCAGCGCCCGCCCGAACGGCGAGGTGTGGGGCACCGATTTCCCGCCCTTGACGGTGCGCGACATGGTGCGCGCGCAGCAGATGCTGATGGCGCGGCTGGGCGTGGCGCGGCTGTTCGCCGTGATCGGCGGGTCGATGGGCGGCATGCAGGTGTTGGAATGGGCGGCGACCTTCCCCGACCGGGTGTTCGCCGCGGTGCCGATTGCGACCGCGTCCTATCACTCGGCGCAGAACATCGCGTTCAACGAGGTGAGCCGGCAGGCGATTGCGGCCGACCCGGACTTCCTGGGCGGGCGGTACTGGGCGGAGGGGCGCGTGCCGGCGCGCGGCCTGGCGGTGGCGCGCATGATGGCGCACATCACCTACCTGTCGGAGGAGGCGCTGACGCAGAAGTTCGGCCGCAAGCGGCGGCGCGAGGACAGCAAGGCGGCCAGCTTCTTCGGCGACATGTTCGAGGTGGAAAGCTACCTGCGCCACCAGGGCAGCAGCTTCGTCAGGCGGTTCGACGCCAACTCCTACCTGACGGTGACGCGGGCGATGGACTGGTTCGACCTGTCGGCCGAGCATGACGGCGACCTGGCGGCGGCGTTCGCCGGCACCAGGACGCGGTTCTGCCTGGTGTCGTTCACCTCGGACTGGCTGTTTCCGACCGCGCAGTCGCGCAGCGTGGCGCGCGCGCTGAACCGGGCGGCGGCGAACGTGAGTTTCGTGGAGATCGAGACGGATCGGGGGCATGATGCGTTTCTGCTGGACGAGCCGGATTTTCGAAGGACGGTGGCTGGGTTCCTGGCGGGGTGTGCGGAGCATGCGGGGATTGGGTGAGGATTCTTCTTTTCTGAAGAAAAGAAGCAAAAGACTTTTATTCATCGGGCGCGCGCGTTGGCATCCCGGTGCGCCCCAAAAACCAAAAGTCTTTTGGTTCTTTTCTTCAGAAAAGAACATCTTCCCTTGCGCGTAGATCTGGCCCTGATCGCCAGCCTGATCGCACCAGGCTCCCGCGTGCTCGACATAGGCAGCGGCGACGGTACCCTGATCGAGCACCTGTTCCGCACCCGCAACTGCGACGCGCGCGGCATGGAGATCGACATGGCGGAGGTGACCCACGCCGTGCAGCACGGGCTTCCCGTGATGCATGGCGACGCCGACAACGACCTGGCGCAATACCCCGACAACGCGTTCGACTACGTGGTGCTGACGCGCACGTTGCAGGCTGTGGAACGGCCGCGGGAGGTGCTGCGGCAGATGCTGCGCATCGGCACGCGCGCGCTGGTCAGCTTCCCCAATTTCGGCCATTGGGAGGTGCGGCTGCAACTGCTGCGCTCCGGCCGAATGCCGATGACCGCCACGTGGAGCCGGCCGTGGTACGAAACGCCGAACATCCATCCCTGCACCATACTTGATTTTCGCGAGCTTTGCGCGCAGGACGGCTACGCGGTGGAACAATGGCTGGCGATCGACGAGGCGGGGCGGAAAGCGCCCTGGCGCCGCTCGTTATGGCTGGCCAATCTGTTCGGCGAACAGGCGATGTTCTTGATGCGCCGGGCATGACCGGGCAGGCGGTAACGATCCGTCAACCGGGGCGTGTCAGAAACGTGTGCGTGTAGTCTCGTCGGTGCGGTCGTTCTGGGAACCCTGTGTGGAAACATCGGTCGAAGCGGAGCTTGAAGCTTGGCTCAACCAGACGGGCGTGCAGCTGGAACCACGGTTTCCGCTTCAGCTCGAGCGTGTTTACGAGGCGGAAACCAGCAGAAAGAAGATCGCCGACCGCAGAGCCACGGTGATCATCGGAATCATCACCTGCCTCCCACTGACGCCGCTGCTGTGGCTGAGCGTTCCGGACAGCCATTGGGTGGCGCGCTGGATCTGGTGTGTCGGCAGCGCCCCGGTGGGGCTGCTCTCCTGGTTGCTCCTGGAAACGGCCCTGCCGCTGTTCTGGCAGGAGGTGCAGTCCATCGGCGCCTCCATCCTGATTGCCTTGGCCTTCAGCGTGGTCATGGTCGCCGGCGGCAAGGATCTGTTGCCGGAGTATCTCGGCGGCTTCGTGTTGCTGGTCCTGATGAACGCCATCGCGTCCAACCTGCGCCTGCGGCTGGCGGCCCTTTTCGCAGGCGTCGTGACAACGGTGTTCTGCGTCTCGCTCCAGATGATTCCATCCTCACCGTTCGCCCTGAAGATCGGGCTGTCCGGACTGATGGTGGCGATATCGGTCTGCTCGGTTTTCGGCGCGTGGCGGGTGGAGACGGAGCAGCGCCGGACCTTCGCCCTGATCTTGCGGGGACGCCGCAAGCAGGCCGCTCTCAGCCGGCGCAACTCCGAGCTGGACGAGCTGACGTTGCGGGATGCCCTGACCGGCGCCGCAAACCGCAGAGCTTACGAGAGCTGGAAGAAGGAGATCTGGTCCGCTGCCGAGCAGCGGCACTCGCCGGTCGGCCTGATCATCGTCGATATCGACAACTTCAAGCTGTACAACGACACGTTCGGACATGCTGGCGGCGACATCTGCATTCGGCGCGTCGCCCACTGCATCATCGATCAGCTCCGCGGGACGACGGACATGGTCGCCCGCATCGGTGGCGAGGAGTTTGCAGCCCTGCTGCCCGGCGCCGACACCGACTCGGTGGGCGCGGTGGCCGAGCGGGTCAGGCAGGCGGTGGAACGGCTGGAACTGCCGCACGCCTCGGGCGCCGCACATCCCTGTGTGACGGTCAGTTGCGGCGGCGCCAGCCTGGTCGCCGGCCCGGAGCGCCTGGCCGAGCAGCTGTTTGCGGATGCGGACGGCGCGCTGTATTCGGCCAAGCGAGGGGGCAGGAACCGCGCGTGCCTCGCCACGCGCCAGGGCGACGGCGCTGACGCGGGCGGCGGCCTGTCTCTGCCCGCCTCGTCACGCGCAGCGTAGGACTGTGCGCCTGCCGAGCGGCAGCGGCCTGAACCACGCCATCATCCGTCGGCTCGCGCAGCACTGCAGGGCGCTGCGTCGAGGGCGTTGCATGGACTTGATGACCAGTGGTTGATGGGCCAGACGCTGGCGGGCGTCGGTGGGCTGGCCGTGACTTTGGTTCCGGTGGGCTTGCTGCTGGTGCCGCGGGTCGTGCGGCACGGCCATGCGCGCTGCTGAGAAAGGCCAGGGGCGTCGCCCCTGGACCCCATCAAAGGCGAGCCTTTGAAATCCTGGTACTTGAGAGACTGGGGGTCGGGGTTTCAAACCCCAGCGGGCCTTTCTCAGCTCCCGGGCGTATTGGCGGCCTGGTGCGCGGCGAGCGCCGCCATGTCCACGATCGTGCTCACGGACGCGTCCATGCTGATCAGCTGCACGGCCCTCGACATGCCGAGCAGCAGCGGCCCGATCGAGCTTCCCCCGCCGAGTCGCGGCGCCAGGCGGCTGACGATGTGGGCCGAGTGCAGGCCGGGCATGACCAGCACGTTGGCGTTGGCCGACAGGCGGCAGAACGGGTAGAGCGCGCGCACCCGCGGCTCAAGCGCCACGTCCGGCGACATGTCGCCGTCGAACTCGAAGTCGACGCCCCTCTGCTCCAGGATCGCCACCGCCTCGCGTATGCCGTGCACGGTGGTGTGCATCGGCTGGCCGAAGGTCGAGTGGGACAGCAGCGCCACCCTGGGCTCGTGCCCCAGCCGGCGCGCGTGGGTGGCCGCGCCGACGGCGATGTCTGCGAGCTGCATGGGGGACGGACGCTCGTGGATCAGCGTGTCGGCGATGAAAATGGTCTCCCGGCTGCTGAGCATCAGCGTCAGGCCGAACGGGATATGCCCGGGCAGCGGGTCGATGGCCCTGTTGACGGCGTCCAGTGCGACGGCGCGCGAGCGGGTCAGCCCGGTCACCATCGCGTCCGCGTCGCCGCTGGCCA
The DNA here is from genome assembly GCA_937873095.1 of uncultured Acetobacteraceae bacterium. Lineage (GTDB taxonomy): Bacteria > Pseudomonadota > Alphaproteobacteria > Acetobacterales > Acetobacteraceae > BOG-908. The sequence goes on from CALMVI010000137.1 coordinate 37,665, forward strand.
GCATCGCCGCGGCGAACACGTTGCGGTCCTGGTTGACCATGCGCTGCACGTCGCGATGCAGCAGGCCGCGGCGCTGCAGGCGCGCATACAGCATGTCGGTGTAGGCTGCGTTGTGCGACGAAACCCGCGCGTTGTGGATTTCTATTTCGTCCGGCAGCCTGAGGCCGAGCTTTTGCAACGCCGCGTGCACCCTGTCCTCGCGCCCGATCAGGATGGGGCGGCCGAAACCGCGCCTGGCGTAGTCGATTGCGGCGCGCACGATCTTTTCGTCCTCGCCCTCGGCGAACACGACGGTCTTGGGCGATGCGCGGACGCTTTCCATGATCATGTCGAGCGCGTTGGCCGTGCGGTCCAGCCGGCCTGAGAGGTCCCTGGTGTAGCGCCGCAGATCCGTCAACGGCTTGCGGGCGACGCCGCTGTCCATGGCGGCCTGCGCCACCGCGGTCGGTATCCGAAAGATGAGGCGCGGATCGAAGGCGTTCGGGATGATGTAGTCCGGCCCGAAACGAAGCTGCCTGGCCGAGGCGGCATGCACTTCGTCGGGCACGTCCTCACGCGCCAGGGCGGCCAGCGCCTGGGCGGCGGCGATCTTCATCGCGTCGTTGATCGTGCTCGCGCGCACGTCCAGCGCCCCGCGAAAGATGTAGGGGAAACCGAGCACGTTGTTCACCTGGTTGGGATAGTCGCTGCGGCCGGTGGCGATGATCGCGGTCGGGCAGGCGGCGCGCGCCTCCTCGGGCGTTATCTCCGGGTCGGGGTTCGCCATGGCGAAGATGACCGGGTGGTCCGCCATGCCGCGCACCATGTCCTGCGTGACCGCTCCCTTGACCGACAAGCCGAACACTGCGTCCGCACCCGCCAGCGCCTCGGCCAGCGTGCGCGCGGCGGTGTCGGACGCATGCGCCGATTTCCACTGGTTGAGGTCGTGGCGTCCGCGATGCACGACACCCTTGGTGTCGCACAGGATGATGTTCTCGGACCTCGCACCCATCGCCTTGATCAGTTCGACGCAGGCGATCGCGGCAGCACCCGCCCCGTTCACCACGAGGCGGGTTTCGCTGAGGTCGCGGTTGGTCAGGTGGCACGCGTTGATCAGGCCCGCCGCCGCCACGATGGCGGTGCCGTGCTGGTCGTCGTGAAACACCGGAATGTCCATCAGCTCGCGCAGCCGCTGCTCGATGATGAAGCATTCCGGCGCGCGAATGTCTTCCAGGTTGATGCCGCCGAAACCGGGTCCGAGGAAGCGCACGCAGTTGATGAACTCTTCGGTGTCCTCGGTGGAAATCTCGAGGTCGATGCCGTCCACGTCGGCGAAGCGCTTGAACAGCGCGACCTTGCCCTCCATCACCGGCTTGCTGGCAAGCGCGCCCAGATTGCCGAGGCCGAGCACGGCGGTGCCGTTGGAGATCACGGCCACCATGTTGCCGCGTGTGGTGTATTCGTAGGCGAGTGCGGGGTCGCGCGCGATGCGCAGGCAGGGTTCGGCGACGCCCGGCGAGTAGGCCAGGCTCAGGTCGCGCGCGGTGACCAGCGGCTTGCTGATACGGGTTTCCAGCTTGCCCGGGCGGCCGGTTGCGTGAAGGGCAAGCGCCTCTTCGGCGGTGATGCGGGCGGAGGCGGCTTCGCTGTCTGGCATTCTTTGACGGTCCCGCCGGTTTGCCCTATCGATACAGGGCTGCCATGCGTGTGCAAGGTCCGGGTTCCGTCGTCGCGGGCATCTGCCGTCGTGAGCCGAGGGAGGTATGCAATCAACGAGGTGGAGAGGGTTGCCGCCGAAGCAAGCCGGGCGCTGCTTCCTGCGGGCGCGTTGACCGGCGTTCGCAGCCGTCCTGACATCGGGCCGGATGGCGACGAGCAAGTCTGGATCACACTGATCCTGAAGGATCAGGTCGTCGACCACATCGACGGCCAGACGGCCCTGCGGACGATTGATGAGATCCAAAATCGGCTACGGGCCGAAGGCAATGATCGGCTGGTGCTGGTCGAGTTCGCCTCGCAGTCGGAGTTCGCCGCCAATGGCGGTCCTTGACCCCGAAGAACTGCTTGAACAGGCCGAGTTGCTCGTCGTTCCACGTCAGCCGGGCCCGCCACGCCAGGTCGATGTTCGGCGCGCAATCTCGGCCGCCTACTACGCCGTGTTCCATCACGTGTGCATCGAGGTTGCCGATGCTTTCGTCGGCAAGACGTTACGGCGCGATCCGCGGTATGTTCGAGCATACCGCAGTGTCGACCACAAGCCTCTTGCGACTGCTTGCAAAGCTGCAGCGGGCGCAAAGGCCGATGCAACGCTTGCAGACCTCGCGCCAAACGGCGCTTTCTCGGCAACGCTGAGGGAATTCGCTGCCGATACCATGTACCTCCAGGTGCAACGCCACCGGGCGGACTACAACCCCTCCGGCTTGCTCCGGGCAGTTGACGCAAGGACCGCGATATCTCGTGGTCGTCGTGCGATGGTGTCCTATCGCAATTCTCCGCCCGATGAGCAGCGGATTTTCCTGACGTCGCTCGTCTTCAAGACTCGTTAGATGGCCCGCGCCGTTTGACCGTCGCGAGCGCCCAGGGCGCCTCCCCCGCCATCGCGCAATGGTTCGCGCTGAAAGCCGAGCACCCCGACGCGCTGCTGTTCTTCCGCATGGGCGATTTCTTCGAGCTGTTCTTCGACGATGCCGATGCCGCGTCGTCCGCGCTCGACATCGCGCTGACGCATCGCGGGGAGCATGGCGGCGTGCCCATACAAATGTGCGGCGTGCCGGTCTCCAACGCCGACATCTACCTCGCGCGGCTGGTCCGGCGCGGCTTCCGGGTGGCCGTCGCCGAACAGACCGAAGCGGCCAGCGCGCGCAGCGGACGCGGGCCGCTCAAGCGCGCCGTGGTGCGGCTGGTCACGCCGGGCACCCTGACCGAGGAGGCGCTGCTGGATGCGGCGCGCCCGAACCTGCTTCTGGCCCTGGCGGAGGCGGGCGGTGCTGTCGGCGCGGCCTGGCTCGACATGTCGACCGGCCTGTTCGAGACGGCGTGCCACTCGGCCTCCACCCTGCCCGCCCTGCTCGGGCGGCTGGACGCGGCCGAGATCCTGGCGCCCGAGCGCCTGGATCTGGGCGATCATGCGCACAGGCGCGCCCCGTCCATGGCGCCGCCCCAGCCCGACGCGGCACGGCGCCGCCTGGCCGAGGCGTTCGGCGCGGCCAGCCTGGACGCGTTCGGCACCTTCGCCGATGCCGAAGCCTGCGCCGCTGCCCTGGCGCTCGACTACGTCAGGCTCACCCAGGCCGGCCGCATGCCGCGCCTGTCCCGCCCTGTGCCGGTCACGCAGGCCAGCCAGATGGGCATGGACGCGGCTACGCGCGCCAGCCTGGAGGTCACCCGCGCGCGCGACGGCGGCACGTCGCTCACGCTGCTGTCCAGCGTCACGCGCACGCTGACCGCGCCGGGGGCGAGGCTGCTGGAGGCCTGGGTCGCCGGACCGCTGACCGACCCCCAGGCGATCGCCCGGCGCCAGGACGGCTGGGTGTCCCTCAACACCGAGCCGGCACGGCTGGCCCGCCTGAGGCAGTGCCTGCGCGGCGCCCCCGACCTGGCGCGCGCGCTCGGCCGCCTGTCGCTCGGCCGCGGCAGCCCGCGCGACCTGGTGTCGATCCGGCTCGGGCTGCATGCTGCGGCGTCCTGCGCCGGCGCCCTCGACGCCGCCTTGCCGCCGATCCTGCAGGACGCACGCGCGGCCCTGGACGCAGCACCCGCCCTGTCCGCCCTGCTGTCACGCGCGGTGTCCGACACGCCGCCAGCCAAGCTCGAGGATGGCGGCGTGATCGCGCCGGGGTATGACGGCGAACTGGACGGGGAGCGCGCGCTGCGCGACGACAGCCGTCGGGCGGTCGCCACGCTGCAGATGGCGTTCTGCCGGCGCTTCGGGGTCGCCAGCCTGAAGATCAGGCACCACGCCCAGCTCGGCTACGTGATCGAGGCGCCGGGCGCATCGGTCGAGGCGCTAAGGTCGCATCCCGAGCTGACGCTGCGCCAGGGCATGGCCAACGGCGCGCGGTTCACCCATTCGGAGCTGTCCGAGCTGGACCGCCGCATCGCGGAAGCGGCCGACCGCGCGCAGGCCCGCGAGCGCGCCGTGTTCGCGGCCCTGGTGGACGCCACCCTCGCCGAGGCCGACGCGATCGCAGCCGCAGCGGCCGCACTGGCGGAGCTCGACGTGCTGCAATCGGCAGCCCGGCTGGCCGAGGGCGGCGGCTGGTGCCGGCCGGAGCTGAGCGAGACCGATGCGTTCTGCATCACCGCCGGCCGCCACCCGGTCGTCGAAGGCGCCGTTGCAGGAACGGCCTTCGTGCCCAACGACTGCGACCTCTCGCCCGAGCGGCGCGTGCTGCTGCTGACCGGTCCGAACATGGCCGGCAAGTCCACCTATCTGCGGCAGAACGCGCTGATTGCGATCCTGGCGCAGGCCGGGCTGCCGGTGCCTGCCGCGGCGGCAAGGCTCGGCATCGTGGACCGGCTGTTCAGCAGGGTGGGGGCGGCCGACGAGCTGGCGCGCGGCCGGTCCACCTTCATGGTGGAGATGATCGAGACCGCGGCCATCCTGCACCAGGCGGGGCCGCGCAGCCTGGTGATCGTGGACGAGATCGGCCGCGGCACGGCCACCCTGGACGGGCTGGCCATCGCCTGGGCGGTGCTGGAGGCACTGCACGGCCAGATACGCTGCCGCACCATCTTCGCCACCCATTTTCACGAGCTTGCTCGGCTGACCGAGATGCTGCCGCGGCTGCGGCCGCACATGATGCGGGTGCGCGAGTGGCGCGGCGATGTGGTGTTCCTGCACGAGGTGGCCGAGGGCGCCGCCGGCCGCAGCTGGGGCGTGCAGGTGGCGCGCCTGGCCGGCGTGCCCGCGCCGGTGGTGGGCCGCGCCAGCGTGCTGCTGGCGGCCCTGGAGCGCGAGCGCGCGCCGGTGCTGGCCGACCTGCCCCTGTTCGCGTCGCTGCAGGAGCCCGCCGACGAGGTAAGGGCTGCACTGGCCCAGGTCGATCCTGACGCGCTGACCGGCCGGCAGGCGCTGGACCTGGTGCATCGGCTGACCGACCTGCTGGCCAACGAAGCTGGAGCCTAGAAAGCGGGGTCTGGGGTTCAAACCCCAGCGGGGTCCAGGGGTGACGTGCGCAGCACGCTAGCGTGTGTCGTGCGCAGCACGCTAGCGCGTGACGTGCGCAGCACGCTAGCGCGTGACGCCCCTGGCCTTGCCCCGCCTGAAAACGATCGCCCGGGAGGGTGTTGCGCGCGCGGCTCCACTTTTTCATTGAGCGAGCATGTTTGTCGGTTCAGGTGATTCCACCTGAACCGACCATGCTCTAGCATGCGACGATGCCCGAACCGTCCCGATGCTGACCACCCCAGACAGCCGATCCGATGACGACGCGGCGGGCCTGGCGCTGGCGCTGTGCCGCCTGCGCGAGGCCGGGCACCCGCCGCGCGACACGGTGGTTGCCACCTTCCGGCGCCACCTGACGCGCATCCAGAAGGACGTGCGCGAGGATTTCGAGACCTATCGCATGGCGGGCGTGGAGGCGGCGCAGCGCCTGGCGGCCATGGCCGACGTTGCCGTGCGCGTGCTGTTCGCGCACGCAATCGAGGAGGTGGCGGGACAATCCGGCCTGACCGACCCTGTGGCGATTGCCGCGACCGGGGGCTACGGCCGGTCAATGCTGGCGCCGTTCAGCGACATCGACCTGCTGTTCCTGACGCCGGACGCGCCCGCCCCGGCGACGCTGCTGGTGGTCGAGTACATGCTGTATTTCATGTGGGATCTGGGGCTGAAGGTGGGGCACGCCACCCGCAGCGTGGCGCAGTGCCTGGCCGACGCGCAATCCGACCTGACGATCCGCACGAGCCTGCTGGACGCGCGTCTGCTGGCGGGCGACGCGGACGTGTTCGCGCGCTTCCTCGGCGAGTTCGCCCGGTCCAGCGAGGCTGCCGGCGTGGGCGCGTTCGTCACCGGCAAGCAGGCCGAGCGCCTGGCGCGGCATCGGCGCTTCGGCGAGAGCGCCTTCCTGGTCGAGCCGAACATCAAGGAGGGGCGCGGCGGTCTGCGCGACCTGCAGACGCAGTACTGGATGGTGCGCGCGGCATACGGGCCGTTCACCCCGAACGAGCTCGTGGGGGGCAGCCTTGGCCTGCTCGACCCGCAGGAGCTTCGCCGGCTGCGGCGCAGCTGGGACTTCCTGTGGACCGTGCGGTTCCACATGCATTACGTCAGCGGCCGCGCGGAAGACCGGCTGACCTTCGACCTGCAGCCGGTGGTCGGCGCGCGCATGGGTTACACGCGGCACGGCGTGCAGGACGGGGTGGAACGCTTCATGCGCCACTACTTCCTGACCGCGCGCGACGTGACCCGCCTGACGCTGGTGCTGGAACCGGTGGTGATCCGTCACGTGGTGGGCGAGCCCGCCGTGCAGGTGGAGACGGACCGCGCGCTGCTGGAAGCGGGCTTCGTGCTGGCCGACGGCCAGATCACGCCCGGCCGCCCCGATGACTTCGATGCCGAGCCCATCCGCATGCTGCGCATGCTGCGGCTCGCCCGCCAGCGCCGGCTGGCGCTGCACCCGCTGGCGGTGCGCGCGCTGATCCGGCACGAGCGGCGCGCCATCCCGCTCCGCGGCTCGGCCGAGGCGGGCGAGATTTTCCTGGACCTGCTATGCGGGTGCGACCCTGACGGGCGGCCGGACGGGGCGCGCTGGCTGTCCATCCTGAACGAAACCGGCATCATCGGCCGCATGCTTCCCGACTGGGCGCGCGTGGTCGGCCAGATGCAGTTCGACACCTACCACATCTTCACCGTGGACGAGCACACGATCGAGGCTGTGCGCATCCTCAACGCGCTGGAACGTGGCAAGCTGGCCGACGTGGCGCCGATCGCCAGCGGGCTGATCGAGGATCTGCAGTCCCGCCGCGCGCTGTACATGGCGATGCTGCTGCACGACATCGCCAAGGGCCGCGGCGGCGACCATTCGATTTTGGGCGCCGACATCGCGACCGCGGTGGGGCCGCAATTCGGCCTGACGCCGGAGGAGACCGAGACGGTATCCTGGCTGGTGCTGCACCACCTGCTGCTGAGCCAGACGGCGTTCAAGCGCGACATCGACGACCCGAAAACGATCTTCGACGTGGCCGAGACGGTGCAGTCGCCGGAGCGGCTGAAGCTGCTGCTGGTGCTGACGGTGGCCGACATGCGTGCGGTATCCAGCAAGGTCTGGAACGCGTGGAAGGCGACGCTGCTGCGCGAGCTGTACTCGCGCGTGGCCGAGGTGCTGGCGGGCGGGCTGTCGACGACCGAGCGCGACGTGCGGGTCAAGCGCGCGCGCGCGGCGGTGGACGAGATGCTGGCCGCCTCGGGCTGGAGCGAGGCGGACCGCGCGTTCTTCTCGTCGCTCGGCTATCCCAGCTACTGGCTGAGTTTCGATTCCGAGACGCATGTGCGGCACGCCGGCATGATCCGCGACGCCGAGGCGCGGGGTGCGCCGCTGACGGTGGCGACCGAACCGTCGCACGCGCGCGCGGTGACCGAGGTGACCATCTACGCGACCGACCATCCCGGCCTGTTCAGCCGCATCGCGGGCGCGTTCGCCATGGCGGGCGCCTCGATCGTGGACGCGCGCATCCACACCATGACCAATGGCTGCGCGCTGGACACGTTCTGGGTGCAGGATGCGGCCGGCGGCGCGTTCGACCAGCCGCACCGGATTGCCAAGCTGGCGGTGCTGGTGGAGCAGGCGCTGAGCGGACATCTGCGGCTGGACAGGGAGATTCCAAAACTGGCGCCGTCGCTGATCGGCCGCCGCATGCGCGCCATCCACGTGCCGCCGCGCGTTGTCGTCGACAACCGCGCGTCCAACACCTACACGGTGCTGGAGGTCAACGGCCGCGACCGCCCCGGGCTGCTGCACGACGTGACCAGCGCGATCAGCGAGCAGGGCCTGCAGATCGGCTCGGCGCACGTGACCACCTACGGCGTGCGCGCGGTCGACGTGTTCTACGTCAAGGACGTGTTCGGCCTGAAGGTGGAAAACGAACGCAAACTGTCCGGCCTGCGCGACGCCCTGCTGCAGGCGCTCACCCCGCCAGGCGCCCCGGACACCCCGGTCGTGCCCGAACCGATGCGCCCGACCAGGCGGCTGGATGCGGCGTAGGCGTGGGTGGTCGCGCTACTGGCGCAGATTGCCGGTGGAGTGGACGCCCTTGAGAGCGTATCGCATAGGGATAGAGCCTTTAGTGGACCGCGGCTGGGCGAAACTATGGCAAGTTCGATCATGCATTCCACGACACGGCCGGACAAGATTTACGGTGTTGCAAGCGGTATCATTGCGAAAGGGTGTCACCGTTTAGACGCGACCCAAGCTCTCCTGTCGTATTTTGGGGAGATGGACGAGACGCCTCCCTCAAAGCACCACGAAGCATCATGGCTCGGCCCGGAGCCGTGAGACTGCCTTGATCTGATGATCTACGCGCATTCGCTCAAAGGCCGGCCCACATCGGAATGGGAGCCGCTGCACAACCACTTGGTCAATGTGGCAAGTATCGCAGCTGGTTTTGGATCAGTCTTCGACTGCGCAGAGACTGCACGGGCAGCCGGGCTGCTGCACGACATTGGCAAAGCGTCCGCGGCGTTCCAGGCTTATCTGACGCAGCCGAGTAGTAACGCTAAAGGACCCGACCACTCAACCGCAGGGGCGTGTGAGGCTGCCAAAGCCTACCCCGAGCAGTTTGGCCGGATGCTGGGTTACGCGGTGGCCGGCCACCATGCAGGACTGTCTGATTTTCCTGACCTCGATCGTCGAGTCAGACGCAAGCAGATCGAGCCCTATCCGGGTTGGCGGGCGCTGACGGGGGCATTGCCTGATACGACGGCCATCATGCCGTCGCGTCGCCCTGGCGGTTCGAGTGCGGCGGGGTTTGGTGCGGCGTTCCTGACCAGGATGCTGTTCTCCTGCCTGGTGGACGCCGACGCCCTTGCCACCGCGCACTTTTTGAGCGACGCGGCGGGAGAACCGATCGAACGCGACGCGCATCTTGGTCTTCCCGAGCTGCTGGATCGATTGCGCGCGCACATGGCCGCCCTGCGAGCGAAAGCAGTCCATTCCGACGTCAATACGTTGCGTGCCCAGGTGCTCGACCATGCCATCGCTGTGGCCGGGGCGAGTCCCGGTCTCTTTACATTGACGGTACCGACCGGGGGCGGCAAGACGCTGGCATCGTTGTCGTTCGCGCTGGAACACGCCGTGCGACACGGGTTGCGCCGGGTGGTGTACGTGATCCCGTTCACCTCCATCATCGAACAGACAGCGCGCGTATTCCGCGACGCGCTCGGGACCGAGGACAGTATCCTCGAACACCACGCCAGTTTCGACTGGGACGCCGCCGCATCGGTATCGGCAGCCGACAGCGAAGGGCCCGACGGGATGGCCAAGCTGCGCCGCGTGTCCGAGAACTGGGACGTGCCGATCGTTGTCACGACCGCGGTGCAGTTTTTCGAAAGCCTGTTCGCCAACCGCCGGTCCCGCTGCCGCAAGCTGCACAACCTGGCCCGCGCCGTCATCGTGCTGGACGAGGCGCAGACCTTGCCCGTGCACCTGCTGCGCCCCAGCCTGGCGGCGCTGGAGGAGCTGGCGGGCAATTACGGCGCCAGCATCGTCGTCTGCACGGCCACACAGCCCGCCTGGCGCCGGATCGACCGCGCGCTGCCGGCCGAGCCGCCGACCGCGTTGCCGATCGGCGCGGAGCGTGAACTGGCGCCCGACCCAGCCGGCCTTTTCGTGCGGTTGAAACGCGTGTCGGTCGAAAGGATGACCGAGCCGGTGGCCGACGCCTCGATCGCCGCCAGGTTTGCCGAACAGCCGCAGATGCTCTGCATCGTTAACAGCAGGGCGCACGCGCGCGACCTCTACGACCTGATCGCCCATTTGCCGGGGGCCACGCATCTGACGACGCTGATGTGTCCGCGCCACCGGCGGGCGGTGCTGGAACAGGCGCGGAAGGCGTTGGAGGACAAACAGCCGATGCGGCTGGTTGCGACGTCGCTGATCGAAGCGGGCGTAGACATCGACTTTCCCGAGGTGTGGCGAGCGGCGGCGGGGCTGGACTCGATCAACCAGGCGGCCGGGCGATGCAACCGCGAAGGGCTGCTCGCGTCGGGGCGCCTGGTGGTGTTCGAGCCGGCTGAGGCCAAGCCGCCGCATGATCTGCGCGTGTTCTGGCAGGCGGCCCAGCCGGCGCTGCGCCTGCAGGCCGACCCGCTGTCGATCGAGGCCGTGCATCGCTACTTTCACGAGTTGTACTTCACGCGAGGCACGAACGGTCTCGACGCGGCGCGGCTGGACGGCCAGCCCTGGTCGATCATGCAGGCGATCGCCGAACGTGGACGGCAGGCGGAGTTCCCGTTCGCCTCGATCGCCAAGGCCTACCGCCTGATCGACGACGCGGCCAAGCCGGTGATCGTTCCGTGGGACGAGACGGCCCGGACGACGCTTGCGCGCGTGGCGGCGATGGACCGGGCGTTGGGCAGCGATCTTCGGCGTTTGCAGCAATACGTCGTCACGCTGCCGCACCGGGTGCGAAGCGACTGGCTGGCCGCCGGCGTGTTGCGCGCGGTGCATCCGGCGATGGGCGATGCGCTGCTGCGTTTCGAGAACTTGGCGCATTACCGGCCCGAAACGGGCGTCGACTTGCGCGATCTCACCTACAGAAGCGCGGAGGAGAACATCTTATAGGGCTACTACATCTAGCAAAGTCGTATGTTAAGCGATACAAACACTATGTTGGGAGGCGCTGGCGTAGATGGCTTACGGCATAACACTGCATGTCTGGGGCGAGCGTGCCTGTTTCACTCGGCCCGAAATGAAGGTGGAGCGGGTTTCCTACGACATCATGACCCCCTCGGCCGCGCGCGGCATCCTCGAAGCCATCCACTGGAAGCCGGCGATCGTCTGGGTGATCGACCGAATCCATGTGCTGAAACCGATCCGCTTTCAGTCGTTCCGGCGCAACGAGGTCGGGGCCAAGATGAGCGCCGCCAACGCCCGGAGTGCCATGAACGCGCGCAACGTCGCAGGCCTCGGCCTGGTGGTCGAGGAGAACCGGCAGCAGCGGGCGACCATGCTGCTGGTGCATGTGGGTTACGTGATCGAGGCGCATTTCGAATTGACCGCGCGCGCCGGAGCCGACGACACCGAAGCCAAGCATCTGAGCATGTTCAATCGCCGGGCGGAGACGGGCCAGTGCTTCCACCGCCCGTGCCTGGGCACACGCGAGTTTCCGGCCGATTTCGCCCTGCTGCAAGCCAATGCACCGCTGCCGCCGTGCGAACTTCCGCCGGGCGACCGCGACCGCGATCTCGGCTGGATGCTGCACGACATCGATTTCACCAACGGCAACACGTCCCGCTTCTTTCGCGCGCGGCTGGTGGGCGGCGTGCTGGACGTGCATCGCTGCCTGGCGGACGGGGTCGCGGCATGACGGTGCTGCAATCGCTGGATCGGTACTACGGCCGCATGGCCGCGCGCGGCGAAGCGGAGCAACCCGGCTGGTCACGGGAAAAGATCAGCTACGTGCTCGTTCTCACGCCACACGGCATGCCGCTCGAAATGATGGATTTGCGCGTAAGAAACGGCCGCAAGCTGGCGTCGCGGATGATCGCCGTTCCGGCGGGGGTGAAGCGCACCGCAGGCATCGCGCCGAACGTTTTTTGGGACAAGACCGCCTACGTGTTCGGTCGGACCGCTGGCGAGGGACGCCGCACCGCCGACGAGCATGCGGCCTTCCGGGCGGCCCACGGCAAACTGCTGGACGGTCAACCGGATGCGGGCCTTGCAGCGTTGCGGCTGTTCCTCGAAGCCTGGCGCCCGGAGCGGTTTGACCAGGCGCCTTTCACGCCCGAGATGCTGGATCAGAACATCATCTTCAGGCTCGACGGAGACATGGGCTGGCTGCACGAGCGCGAGGCGGCCCGCCGGCTGCTGGCTGCCACCGAAGCAGCGGGCCAGTCCTCCCAGATCTGCCTCGTTACCGGGATGCCCGGGCGCGTCACTCGCCTGCATCCGTCCATCAAGGGCGTGGAAAACGCGCAAATGGCCGGCGCGTCCCTGGTGTCGTTCAACCTCGACGCGTTCAAATCCTACGGCAAGGAGCAGGGCGATAACGCGCCCACCTCCGAAGCGGCGTCGTTCCGTTACGGCGAGGCGCTTAACCGCATGCTGGACCGCGGCAGCCCCAACCGGCTTGCCCGCCCTATGGGGGACGCCGCCCTGGTGTTCTGGGCCGACACCTCGGCCACCGTCGATGAACCGGCTGCGGCGGCCGCCGACCTGCTGTTCGCGAGCTGCTTCGACCCGGTGCCTATGGCAGACCCCGATCAGGATCGAGCCGAAGCGGCCAAGCTGGCCCGCGCGCTGCAGCTTGTGGCGGATGGCCGAGCGGAGGAGGCGGACCTGGCGATGAAGCCGGGCACGCGCTTCAATGTGCTGGGGCTAGCGCCGAACGCCGCGCGACTTTCGGTGCGCCTCTGGGTGCAGGACGATTTCAGCGTCTTTGCCCAACGTCTGCGCGCGCATTACGAGGCCCTGCACATCGAGCCGCTGCCCTGGCGGGCCAAGCCGCCCTCCATCGCACGGCTGCTGGTGAAAACGACGGCGCTGCTGGAGAAATTTGACAACATCCCGCCTTCGCTGGCCGGCGACGTGGCGCGCGCCGTGCTGACCGGCGGCCGCTATCCGCGGACCTGGCTCAGCGCCGCCATCACCCGCCTGCGCGCCGGCGACAACCCCGGGACCGGCTGGCACGCGGCAGCCATCCGCGCCGTCCTCACCCGCTCCGAAAAGGAACCCGGTCCCGTGGCACTCACACCAGACAACCCCAGTCCGGCCTACCAGCTCGGGCGGCTGTTCGCCGTGCTGGAAGGGGCGCAGCGGACGGCGCTCGGCCGCGTCAACGCGTCGATCGCCGATCGCTATTACGGTGCGGCGTCGGCCACCCCCGCCCGGGTCTTCCCCCCGCTGCTGCGCGGGCTGCGGGTGCATGTCTCCGACGCCCGCAAGCGCGGCCTGGGCGGCTGGATCGAGCCAAGGGTGATGGAGATCATGGGCCGCCTGCCGCCCGACCTGCCAGCCACCCTGCGCCTGGAAGACCAGGGCCGGTTCGCCATCGGCTACTACCACGAGCGCGCCCACCGCCCGGCCCCGGCCGAAATCGAACCCGACCCCACCGATGAGGAGTCTTGAGCATGAACGACCCCGCTCTGACGCGCCGCCACGAGTTCGTGCTGTATTTCGACGTAAAGGATGGCAATCCGAACGGCGACCCCGATGCCGGCAACATGCCCCGCACCGACCCTGAGACCGGTCACGGCCTGGTCAGCGACGTCTGCCTGAAACGCAAGATCCGCAATTTCGTCGAGCTCGCCAAGGCCGACGCGCCCGGCCACCGCATCTACGTCACCGAAGGCGCCATCCTCAACGACAAGCATCGCGAGGCTTACGTGAAGGAGCGCCCTGGCGACGCCACCATAAGGACCGCGAAAAAACTCTCTCCGAAATCGGACGAGGAGGCGGTCCGTCTGCGCACCTTCATGTGCGACAATTTCTACGACATACGCGCTTTCGGCGGCGTGCTGTCCACCGGGATCAACGCGGGTCAGGTGCGGGGGCCGGTGCAGCTCGCCTTTGCGCGCTCTGTCGAGCCGATCATGCCGATGGAGGTGTCGATCACCCGCATGGCCGCCACCAGCGAGGCCGACAAGAAGGAACGTTCCGAAAACGACACTAGCGAGGAGAAGCGCGGCGACAAACGCACCATGGGCCGTAAGCACATCGTGCCTTACGGGTTATATCGCGCGCACGGCTACGTCTCGGCGGCGCTGGCGTCCCACCCCGTCAAGGGCACAGGTTTCTCCGAAGGCGATCTCGACCTGCTGATGCAGGCGCTGGGCAGCATGTTCGAGCACGACCGGTCTGCCGCACGCGGGGAGATGGCCACGCGCAAGCTGGTCGTGTTCCGCCACGCTTCCACGCTCGGCAGCGCGCACGCCCACGCCCTGTTCGACCGGGTGCAGACCTGGCGATTGTTCGCCGGCGACAGGCATCTTGCCGGGGACACGCGGACCAGCAACTGGCCGCCTTCACGCCGCTACGAGGATTATGCCGTCACAGTGGATCTCGAGGGCCTGCCGGACGGGATCGAGGTCGTTGAGCACTGACCTGTGACTGCGGACCTGCTCGCGGCCGAGGACACGCTGATGCCGCTTTCGGCGCTGCAGCATCATCTGTTCTGCCCGCGGCAATGCGCGCTGATCCATGTGGAGCAGCAATGGGCCGAGGATGGCGCAACCGCGGAGGGCCGGCTGCTGCACGAGCGCGTGGATACCGGGCCAGGCGAGACCCGGCCAGGCATGCGCGTCGCCCGCGGCGTGGCACTGCGCTCGCTGGCGCTCGGCGTGTCTGGACGCGCCGACGTGGTGGAGTTCGTCGGCCGGCCGCCCCGTCCGTTCCCCGTCGAATACAAGCGCGGCAAGCCGAAAGCTCACCGGGCCGACGAGGTGCAGCTCTGCGCGCAGGCGATCTGCCTGGAGGAGATGCTGTCCACCGAGGTGGACGAGGGGGCGCTGTTCTACGGCCAGACCAGGCGACGCGTCGCGGTGCGCTTCGACGCCGCCCTGCGGCGGCTGACGGCCGAAACGGCTGGCGCCGCCCGCGCCAACATCGCGGCCGGCCGCACGCCGCCGCCGGTGCCGATCCCTGGCTGCCGCGCCTGCTCGCTGCAATCGGCCTGCCAGCCGGAGCGGATGGCGGCACCCCCGAACGTGGCGGGCTGGCTGCTGGCCCAGGTCGGCCGCTGACCGGTGCGCCGCATGCTCAACGTCCTCTACGTGTCCAGCGAGGATGCATGGCTGCGCAAGGACGGCGCCAACGTGGTGGTTGAGGTGGGCGGGGAGGAGCGCGGCCGGTCGCCGCTTCACATGCTGGAGGGCGTGGTCAGCTTCGGCCGGCCGGGCCTGTCGCCCGCGCTGATGGCGGCGTGTGCGGGTGCCGGCATCACCATCTCGCACCTGGAGCCGAACGGGCGGTTCCTGGCCAGGGTGGAGGGCGTGCGCACGGGCAACGTGCTGCTGCGCCGGGCGCAGTTCCGCGCGTCGGAGTCCGCCGCCCCGCCCGGGTGATCGTGCAGGGTATCCTGGCCGCAAAGGCGGTGAACCAGCGGGCGGTGGTGCGCCGCGGCCTGCGCGACCACGCCGACGCGCTGGGGCAGGAGGCATGCGATGCCCTGGCGCGGGCCGAGCGGCAGCTGACCGACGTGGCGCGACGGACGATGGCGGCCGAATCGGTGGACATCATGCGCGGCCTGGAGGGTGAGGCGGCGCTGGCCTATTTCGGGGTGTTCAACCACCTGATCCGGGTGGGCGACCCGGCCTTCGCCTATGCCGGCCGTTCTCGCCGGCCACCGCTGGACCGGATCAACGCCCTGCTGTCGTTCCTGTACGCGATGCTGGGACACGACTGCCGGTCCGCGCTGGAAGCGCATGGCCTGGACCCTCAGATCGGTTTCTTGCACGTCGACCGTCCGGGCCGCGCCAGCCTGGCGCTGGATCTCATGGAGGAGCTGCGCCCGGTGCTGGCCGACCGGCTGGCACTCAGCCTGATCAACCGCCGCCAGCTTGCGGCCAATGATTTCGTGCTGGAGGAAGCGGGCGGCGTGCGGCTGACCGACGACGCCCGCAAACGCGTGCTGGTGGCCTGGCAGGAGCGCAAGCGCGACGAGCTGCGCCATCCTTTTCTGGATGAGACACTGCCATGGGGGCTGGTAGCACACGCCCAGGCCCAGCTTTTGGCGCGCCATTTGCGCGGGGACCTG
Source organism: uncultured Acetobacteraceae bacterium (assembly GCA_937873095.1). GTDB lineage: Bacteria > Pseudomonadota > Alphaproteobacteria > Acetobacterales > Acetobacteraceae > BOG-908. Next base: position 53,553 of record CALMVI010000137.1, read on the forward strand.
GACGGATACCCCGGTTTCGTCTGGCGCTGAGGGGAAGCGATGCTGATGCTGGTCGCCTACGACGTGAGTACGCAATCGGCAGCCGGCCGGCGACGGTTGCGACGGGTGGCCCGCGCCTGCCTGGATTTCGGCCAGCGCGTGCAGAACTCCGTGTTCGAATGCGAGGTTGACCCGGCACAGTGGACGGGGCTGCGAGCCCGCCTGGTTGGCGAGATCGATTCCACGACGGACAGCTTGCGGTTCTATCGTTTGGGTGCGGATGGACATCGCCGTATTGAGCATGTCGGTGCCAAGCCGACGCTGGACTTGGACGGGCCACTGATTTTCTGATCCGATGAGACGCGGCGAACCCTAAACGGCCAAGGCGTTGCCGTAGAGTCCGCGGAAGCTGTTTGACAGTGTAAATCAGAGCATTGCCTTGCAGGGCAGGCAGCTATGAGCACTGTCAACTAAGCTGGGCAGCGGGGTTCGCGGAGAGGGTACTTTTTACACAGTCAGCTGAATAGGTTACGACTTCGGCCGTCGCCCTCTCACGAGGGCGCGGATCGAAACACGACGTTGCAGGCGCTCAAGCAAGACTACGTGGTCGCCCTCTCACGAGGGCGCGGATCGAAACTATCGAAACGAAGTGGTACGCTCAAACCATTGGGTCGCCCTCTCACGAGGGCGCGGATCGAAACTTCTACACGGCCAAGGCCGGCAAGGCGGAGCGCGTCGCCCTCTCACGAGGGCGCGGATCGAAACAGTTCTGAGGATCTCACCATGTCCGGCTCCACAGTCGCCCTCTCACGAGGGCGCGGATCGAAACATGGTCGAAGAAGTTCCTGTCCTAAAAGTCGCTTGTCGCCCTCTCACGAGGGCGCGGATCGAAACCTAGCACAATCTTCGACAGCAACAGCGCCGCTTGTCGCCCTCTCACGAGGGCGCGGATCGAAACGCGTTGCTGACATTTACCAGAAACGCACGCATTGTCGCCCTCTCACGAGGGCGCGGATCGAAACCATGGCCTGCAACGCCTGCTCCGCGACCTTCGCGTCGCCCTCTCACGAGGGCGCGGATCGAAACCCAACGACAACTGCGCCCGCCGCAAGCCTTAGCGTCGCCCTCTCACGAGGGCGCGGATCGAAACTATAGCAGTGAGCTGAAATGCAGAGCAGCGACCGTCGCCCTCTCACGAGGGCGCGGATCGAAACACCGAGGATTGGGCCATGGTGACGACGGCCTTTGTCGCCCTCTCACGAGGGCGCGGATCGAAACAAGCAGGATCACGCGTCGCACGTCCACGACATGCGTCGCCCTCTCACGAGGGCGCGGATCGAAACGTCGGCCGTGCGGGCGATCAAGCTCGTCTACGCGGGTCGCCCTCTCACGAGGGCGCGGATCGAAACGCCGGGAGCAGCGCGCGGGCTTGGCTCGGCGCATGTCGCCCTCTCACGAGGGCGCGGATCGAAACGCACCATTCACACGTCGGGCAACATTTGCAAGGGGTCGCCCTCTCACGAGGGCGCGGATCGAAACACGCCTTGAATCGGCTCGGCCGCCGTCGTGCTGGAGTCGCCCTCTCACGAGGGCGCGGATCGAAACATGGTGCGCCAGACAATCACGTTGCAGGCCGACGTCGCCCTCTCACGAGGGCGCGGATCGAAACACCTGTCCGCCGACGACGACGAGCACGGATAGCGTCGCCCTCTCACGAGGGCGCGGATCGAAACGTCGCCATGAAACGTAATGCTTCGCAAGCCGCTGGTCGCCCTCTCACGAGGGCGCGGATCGAAACACGATCGATGACG
>CALMVI010000138.1 GCA_937873095.1 uncultured Acetobacteraceae bacterium
GTTGTGGGGGTGGGCGGGCGCTTCGGCCAGCGACAGGACCGGCGTCACGCAGGCATCCGTGCCCTCCAGCAAGGCGCACCATGCGTCGCGCGTGCGCGTCAGGAACAAGGCGGCGAGGCGCTGCTTCAGGCCTGGCCAGGCGGACGGGTCCATCTGCGCGTCGAAAGCCGCGTCGTCGAGCGCGGGGGCGACGAGGCGGCGCAGCTCGGCGTAGAATTGCGGTTCGATCGCGCCGACCGCCAGGAACTTGCCGTCCGCGGTTTCATAGCTGTCGTAGAAATGCGCGCCGGTGTCGAGCAGGTTCACGCCGCGTTCGTCGCGCCAGACGCCGCGCGCGGCAAAGCCGTGGACCATGGCCATCAGCAAGGCCGCCCCGTCCACCATCGCGCAGTCGATCACCTGCCCCATGCCGGTGCGCCTCGCCGAGAGCAGGCCCGCCAGCATGCCGAACGCCAGCAGCATGCCGCCGCCGCCGAAATCGCCCACCAGGTTGACGGGCGGCGTGGGCTTCTCCCCCGCACGGCCGAAGGCGTGCAGGGCGCCCGCCACCGCGATGTAGTTGATGTCGTGCCCGGCGGCCTGGGCCAGCGGACCGTCCTGCCCCCAGCCGGTCATCCGGCCGAACACCAGCCGTGGATTGTCGGCCAGCAGGATGTCGGGCCCGAGGCCCAGGCGCTCCATCACGCCTGGCCTGAACCCCTCGATCAGCCCGTCGGCATCGCGGGCCAGCTCGCGCAGCGCGGCCACCCCTGCGGGCTGCTTGAGGTCCAGGAACACGTGATCGCGGCCGCGCAGCAGCACGTCGCGCGCGGGGTCGATGGCGGATGCCGCGGCAGGCCGGTCCACGCGGACGACGTGTGCGCCGTGGTCGGCCAGCATCATGCCGGCGAACGGGGCAGGACCGATGCCCGCCAGCTCGATGATCGTGATCCCGTCGAGTGCGCCCGGCATCGTGGAACTCCCGTTCGATACGAACCATCTGAGCCGCAGGACGCGGGCGCATTGCAAGCGCGGCGGTCCACCGCGCAAGACAGGGAGGATTCGTTGGCGGATTTCGAGGCGCTGTCGCGCCAGCACGGCGTAAGCGTGTCGGCCGTGCAGGTGTTGGCCAGGGCGGTCCGGCAAGGCGGCGGCCGGATGGCGCAGTTCAGCCATCCCGAGCTGGGCGGCATGGGCCAGTGGTCGGCCGGCGGCATGACCCAGGTCGGCGACATGTTCGACGCAGCTCTGCGCGACAAGGTCGCCGCCCTGTGCGCAGCACTCGCCGAACAGGCGCCAGGCCAGGACCCTGAACCGCCTGCCGCGAGCGCGCACCCCGGCCCGGACGCGCAGTGGTGGCCCGCGGCGCTGGGCCGGCCGTCGGCCTCCGGCGGCCAGAACGGCCTGCGCTACGCCTGTTTTCCGGACGCGCGCCGGGTTGCGGTCGAACAGTCCGGCGTCGTCACGCTCTACGACAGCGGCGCGCACCGCATCACGGGCGTGTCCCAGGCCCAGGGCGACGGGCGGACGCTGACCTTCGCCAGCCAGCTCGGGACCGTCCGCGCCGAAGACCTGCCGGTGGCAGGGTGACTGCTCAGGGCCCGTACTGCTTGGCGAAACCCTGGTTGGTGATCGGCTGGCCGGCGACGCAGGCGAAGCTGGCGGCACTGGTCGTGTCGCCGCCCTGATAGACGCTGTGGGCGGGGTAGAGGCAGAGCGGCCGCTGGAAGGCGATGCCCTGCCTCGAATCATCCCCCACAAACTTCGTGGCCGTGATCTGGGTCGGCGGCTTGCCCCCTTCCACCCATTGCAGCAGCGCCCCTAACGCATCGTCCGTCGGGTTGAGCGGCTGGGGCGGCAGCGTGCCAGACAGGTTGCCGAACGCGTTGGGGCCCGGCCCGCCGCCGCAGTGCCACATGCCGGGTGCCAGGAACAGGCGCAGGTAGTCCTGCACGGTGCGGTCGGCGCCGGCCACCGCGTTGTAGTAGTCGATGGAGGTTGCCGTCGGGATCAGCGGGTCGGCATAGCCCTGGTACATCAGCATGCGGCCGCCGTTGCGGGCGAAGGCGGAGAGGTTGGTGCTGTTCGCGTTCAGCACGCCGGCAAACGTCTCGGCGCCGACGGGCGTGTTGTCGATCGCGGCGATCTCGCTCGCCAGCTCCGGCTGGATGTGGGTGGGGGTGCTGAACATCTCCTGCCAGACCCAGTTCGGACCGAGCGCCCAGAACATCAGCCCGTCGAACACCGGCTCGCTGAACAGTTGCTGCCAGGGCAGGCCCAGATTGCCGGAGTAGCCGTTGGCGGCGGTGAGCGGCACCGGCTCCTCGGTGCCGCGCTCGGCGCCCGGATAGAGCTGCGCGCCGTGGTCGTCGACCGCCCCCTCCCAGTCGTGGTTCATCGCCAGCACCTGGTCGTGCGTGAGGCACGAGCAGCTGGTCGCGTCTGGCTCGGTGCAGGGCACCTCGCCCGCGGTGCCGCGGCACATGATGGCGATGGCGTTGGCGTGGCACCGCGCAGGCTCGGTGAGGAAGTCGTCGGTCGGCAGGCCGCCGTCGGTGCCTGCGCATTTCTGCAGGACCAGCGCGTGGGCCAGGCCGAGCGCCGCGTTGGTCAGATAGGCGTCGGGCGCGAAATGGGTGCCTTCGTACACCGCCGGTCCCGCCATGTGCAGGTGCGTCCGGTTATGGGCCGGCGCGCCTGCCAGGATGCCGTTATAGTCGGTGGGGTAACGCTGGCTCTCCATCAGCGCCTGCTGGCCGCCGGTCGAGCAGCCGTTGAAATAGGAGTAGGCCGGCGTGCGGCTGTAATACGCCATGACGAACTGCTTGGCCGCCACCGTCATCAGGTGCGTGGCAAGATAGCCGAAATCGCGGATCGCCGCCGGGTCGCCGTACAGCCCGCCCGGAATGCCGCCGAACCCGGTGTGGTCGCCGCAGAAGCCGCTGTTGCACTTGAACAGGATGCCTGTGCCAAGGTCGGTGTTGGCCGACGCGAAGCCTTCCAGCAGGCCGAGCTGCAGCGAGCCGTAGCTGATCGACCCCGCAAAGCCGCCATTGCCGAACCCCTCGTAGCGGCCGTTCCAGCCCTGCTCGGGCAGCCAGAACTCGACGGCCGACTGCGACTTGGCGGTGTTGCCGTCCGACGAGATGACGCCCGCCACCCTGCAGAAAGGCGGCAGGCCGCTCAGAACCGTCCCGCCCGGTTCGGTGAAGGATCCGCTCGTCACGTCCTGGGCGGTGAAGGTGATGGTGGCCTGCCCGCCGAGCACGGGCGCGAAGCTGGCAAGGTCGGTGCAACTGGTGGCGGCAGCTGGCCGGGCGAGCGCGAAGGCGCCTGCCAGGCCGCATGCCACCGTCAACGCCGCCGTGTTCGGCGTGCGAGCGGTATTCATTGGTGTTTCCCCATGTCACGCAAATGTCTCAAGTCACTCTGTCGGCATCGCACGAGGCCGCACAAGACGCGCCGCCTCCGCTCGCATAACCGTGACGTAACGGTCAGCTCGCCTGTTCCAGCGCCTCTTCGGCCTGCAGCCAAGCAAGCTCCGCAGCACTCGCTTCCCGCGCCAGGGCGGCCAGACGCGTACTGGCGGCCGTCACCTCGGCGGCGCGGCCGGGGGCGTAGAGCGCCGGATCGGCCAGCCTTGCCTCGATGGCGGCGCGCTCGGCCGCGAGCTTCGCGATCAGCACCTCGGCGGCCTTGGCCTGGCGGCGCAGCGGCGCCTGTTGCTGGCGCGTCTCTGCCCGGTCGCGCCGGTCGTCCCGTCTGGTCGGCGCCTCGGTCCTGGCAGGGCGCGCGCGCTCGGCCAGCAGCGCGCGGTAGTCGTCCATGTCGCCCTCGTAAGGGCGCACCGTGCCCTCGCCCACCAGCCACAGCCGGTCGGCCACCAGCTCGACCAGGTCCGGGTCGTGGGTGATCAGCAGGACGGCGCCCTCGTACTCGCCTAGCGCCCGCACCAGCGCGTCGCGCGCGTCGATGTCGAGGTGGTTGGTGGGCTCGTCCAGGATCAGCAGGTGCGGCGCCTCGCGGGTGGCCAGCGCCAGCAGCAGCCGCGCGCGCTCGCCGCCCGACAGGTTCTTCGACGGCGTGTCGGCACGGTCGGCGTCCAGCCCGAAACGGGCGAGCTGGGCGCGGAGCTTCGTGTCCGGCGCGTCGGGCAAGGCGCGCTCCATATGGGCCACCGGCGTGCCGTCCGGCATCAGCTCGGCCTCCTGGTGCTGCGCGAAATAGCCCACGCGCAGCTTGCGCGATCGCCGCACCTCGCCCGCAATCGCCTCGAGCCGGCCGGCGACCAGCTTCGCAAACGTGGACTTGCCGTTGCCGTTGGCGCCGAGCAGGGCGATGCGGTCGTCCATGTCCACGGTCAGCGACAGGTTCTGCAGCACCGGCACGCCGTCATAGCCGGCGCTGACGCGCTCCAGCGCCAGGATGGGCGGCGCCAGCTTCTGCGGTTCGGGGAAGCTGAACCGGGTCGGCGCCGCCTCGATGACGGTGTCGATCACCGGCAGCCTCTCCAGCGCCTTGATGCGCGCCTGTGCCTGGCGCGCCTTGGTGGCGCTGGCGCGGAAGCGGTCGACGAATTTCTGCATGTGCGCGCGCTGCGCCGCCACCCGCTCGGCCGCGCGGCCGAGCTGCATCGCCTGCTCGGTGCGGATGCGCACGAACTCGGTGTAGCCGCCTGGCGTCAGGCTGAGCTTTTGCCCGTCGAGATGAACGATGCTGTCCACCGCGCGGTCCAGCAGCCCGCGGTCGTGGCTGACCACGATCGCCGCACCCGGAAAGCGCGCGAGCCAGGTTTCCAGCCAGAGCGTGGCTTCCAGGTCGAGATGGTTGGTGGGCTCATCCAGCAGCAGCAGGTCGGGGGCGGCGAACAGCGCGGTGGCCAGCGCCACGCGCATGCGCCAGCCGCCGGAGAAGCTGTCGACCGGGCGGGCCTGCGCCGCCGCGTCGAAGCCGAGCCCTGCGAGGATGGATGCCGCGCGCGCGGGGGCCGCGTCGGCGCCGATGGTGCGCAGGCGCTCGTGGATCTCGGCCAGGCGCGCAGGCTCGGCCACATCGAGTTCGCGCAGCAGGGCGAGGCGTTCCGGGTCGCCCTCCAGCACCGTGTCCAGCAGCGATTGCGCACCCGAGGGCGCGGTCTGCCGCACCTGCGCCATGCGGGCGCGCGCGGAAAACCGGACATCGCCGCCGTCCGGCGCGAGCTCCCCGGAGATCGCGCGCAGCAGCGTGGACTTGCCCGCGCCGTTGCGCCCGACCAGGCCGATGCGCCGGCCCGCGTCGATCGCAAGGTCCGCGCGATCAAGCAGCGTGCGGCCGGCCATGCGCAGGGTCAGGGACGAGATGGTGAGCAGGGACATGATCAGTCGTCGGCGGTCATTGCGCGTAAGTCACCAGCCGTCAGCCCAGCCGTCAGCCGCTGCCCGATTGGCGACCCGACATCGGCCCCCGGCAGTCTACCACCTAGTGAAGAAACAGCTTCAGCGTCACGGCCAGAAGCAAAGCGAAGATTGACGTCAGCATCCAACCCTGGAGCGCAAGTTTGCCATCGACCCGGGCGAACCTCTCATTGACCGCTGCGAGAACTTCGGCGGTTCGCAGTTCCAGGCCGACGATGCTCTCCCGTAGCTCGACCCGGATCTTGAAAAACTCGCGCTGTTGATCTGCCATTTCTTCCGCGGCCGCCGTGGCCTTCTCGGTATCGCCCGGGTTCAGCAATGCTTCGCGCAAGGCCCCCATCTGCATCGCCATCCGAATCAGCCTCCTGGACTGCCGTCATTCGCCCGGTGCCCAGCATAGCACAGCTGCCTTTCGGCGGCTAACGGCCGGTTGCCCGGTCTGCCTGCCTCGTCTATGGCGCCCGCACCAGAACATCCCGTCAGGAACACAGTCATGCCCACCGAACGCACCTTCTCGATCATCAAGCCCGACGCCACTCGCCGGAACCTGACCGGGCGGATTAACGCCAAGTTCGAGGAGGCCGGCCTGCGCATCGTGGCGCAGAAGCGTGCGCGCATCAGCCAGGCGCAGGCCGAGGCGTTCTACGGAGTCCATCGCGAACGGCCGTTCTTCGGCGGTCTGGTCAGCTTCATGACCAGCGGGCCGGTGGTGCTGCAGGTGCTCGAAGGCGAGGACGCGATCGCGGCCAACCGCCGCATCATGGGCGCGACCGACCCGAAGAAGGCCGATGCCGGCACCATCCGCGCCGAGTTCGCCGAGGACATAGAAGCCAATTCCGTGCACGGCTCCGACAGCGCCGAGAACGCCGCCACCGAGATCGCATTCTTCTTCCGGCCTGAAGAAATCGTCGGCTGAACGCCCATCTGAATGCGGCCACATCGGACAGGAAGCCGCGTTGAAAGTCATCGTCCTGGGCAGCGGCGTCGTCGGCGTCACCTCCGCCTGGTACCTGGCCCAGGCAGGGCACGAGGTGAGGGTCATCGACCGGCAGCCGGCGGCCGGGATGGAGACGAGCTTTGCCAATGCCGGCCAGGTCTCGCCAGGCATGTCGGCGCCGTGGGCGGGGCCGGACACGCCGCGCAAGGCCATACTGTGGCTGGCGATGCGCCACCGCCCGTTCGTGTTCTGGCCGGTGCCGGACGCCCAGGTGATCGACTGGGTGCGGCGTTTCCTGGGCAACTGCAACGCCGAGGCCTACGCGCGCAACAAGGCGGTGATGGTGCGCCTGGCCGAGTACAGCCGCGACAGGCTGCGCGACCTGCGCACGCTGACCTCCATCACCTACGACGACGGCCAGCACGGCCTGCTGCAGCTGTTCCGCACGCAGAAGCAAGCCGACCACGTGGGCGACGACACCGCCGTGCTCGACCGGCTCGGCGTGCCCTACACCGTGCTGGACAGGGCGGGATGCATCGCGCAGGAACCGGCGCTCGGCGCGGTCGCGCAGAAATTCGTGGGCGGGCTGCGGCTGCCGGGCGACGAGACAGGGGACGCGCACATCTTCACCCAGCGCCTGGCCGAACTGGCCGCCAAGGCGGGTGTGGTGTTCCAGTACGAGACGCGGGTCGAGCGGCTGACCATGGGGGCCGGCCGCATTGCCGGCGTGGTAACCGACCGCGGCACGTTCACCGCCGACAGCTACGTGATGGCGCTGGGCAGCTACTCGCCCGCGTTGCTGAAGGCGGCCGGGATCCGCCTGCCGGTCTATCCCGTCAAAGGCTACTCGATCACCATTCCGGTGGCCGACGCCGCTGCGGCCCCGGTGAGCACGGTGATGGACGAGACGTTCAAGGTGGCGATCACCCGGCTGGGCGACCGCATCCGCGTGGGCGGCACCGCCGAACTCGCCGGCTACAGCAACACCCTGCGCGAACCCCGCCGCCGCACGCTGGTGCACTCGGTGACCGACCTGTTCCCCCATGGCGGCGACGTGGCCCACGCCGCGTTCTGGACCGGCCTGCGCCCGATGACCCCGGACGGCCCGCCGGTGATAGGCCCCACCCAGGTGAGCAATCTCTGGCTCAACACGGGCCACGGCACGCTCGGCTGGACCATGTCCTGCGGCTCGGGCGCCCTGCTCGCCGACCTGATCACCGGCCGCCGCCCCAACATCGAACACGCCGACCTCGCCGTGTCGCGGTACGGGTAACGCCTATCGGCGCCAGATACCCTTGTGCGCAGCCTGCGCCGCCGAGGCCTGCTCCCGGTAATCGGGGCTCGCATCTTCCGCAGGCTCGGCCGCGCCGTTGAACAGCGCAGACCGTGCCAGGTCCAAGCCGGATGGCAGCGTGCAGGTGTAGGCGCCCGAAGCGGCCGGGACGCAGGTGACGTTGGAGCCGTTCGCATCGATCATCGACTGGAACTGGGCGGCGTACGCCCCTCCATGGCCGACCACGCCGACCAACGACACCGCCTGCCCGCCGACGATCAGCTGACCGGTGTCAACCACCTTGGCAGGACCTGACAGCGTCGATGCCTGAACGGGCTGCGGCTCCTGACCAGGGCGATAGGGCCCGAGGTCATCTGAGCGGATGAAGGCTGCCCGACCATCGGCCGTCAGGGAGATGATCCAGGCGCCATCGACCGACTGCGACGCGGATACCAGGCTCGTGCCAGCCTTGAGCGCATAGAGCTGCGGCGAATCCAGGCTGGCGGCCACGTAGGCCGCACTGTCGCGCTTCAGGCTGAAACTCTGGACAAGCGGCTTGAAATCCACGGCGTCCGGCGTCGCCTGTGCGGGCTGGCTGGGCTGCGGGGCGGCCGGTGCTGGCGCGGGCGGCGCCACGACCTGCGGCGGAACGACCTGTCCGCGCAGAACGAAGGCGGCCGCGACACCGCCGGCCGCAAGCAAGGCGGCACAGCCAAGAACGACTCCCGCCCGCATCGCGAACTTACTTGGCGGCAGGCGGCGTGGCCCAGCCGGACGAGTCCGAGGCGGGCGACGCGCTGCTGGGCGGCGGAGGCGGCGTCGCCCAGTCCGGCTGCGGCGCCGGAGTGGCGGTCTTGTGACGGCGACGGTGGACGACCGCCGGAGTAGCGGCCGCTGCCTGTGCTTCCTCGTCAGCCTTTTCCTTGTCGAGGGCGTCGCGTGAGGCCTGGACGAGCACGGGGATCGACTGGGCGAGGTCAACGCCCTGGCAAGGATCGCCTGACGCCGTGCGGCCGGCCGCACATTGCAGCAGAGCATCGGAACCCGACGAGATCGCGGCCGAATAGGTGTAATAACCGATGGCCGCCTGGTGGTAGCCCAGGCCCTGCGCGGACTGGCCGAGGTAGTAGTAAGCCAGGTCGCTGCCGTAACCGATTTGCATGACTTTCGTTGCCAGGTCCGGCCACCGCTCGGCAACGTCGAGGGTGTGCACGGCCGACGCCTGGGACTCCCAGGTCAGCTTGCACTTCAGCCCGCAATCCAGATTGAGCTTCCCCGCCCGCAAGTCGGACATCATGCTGGCCTGCAGCTCGGGCGTCACCGCGTCGTATTTGTTGGCGCAACCGGCGACCAGGGCGGCCGAAACGGCCAGGATCATCGTCTCACGCGTCCTCATGGCTGCTCCGTTCCTGTCCGCGACGCATGCGCCTACTGTTCGCCCGGCATCGGTGTGTCCTGCACCAGCACCCAGGATGCCGGGCAGCTCGCCACCACCGGGAAATATCCTCCCGGCCGTTCGCAGCGGTACCACCCGACAGGTGCTGCCGGCAGCGGCTGGATCGCGGTCTGCGCCGCCTGGCCGGGCGGGTCCCCGGCGTCTCCGGAAGCGGCTTGCACCGGCGCGCCAGCGGACTGACCCTCGCCCGGCGGTGCGTTCGCATCGACACCCAGTTCCGCCGAAGACATGTCCGGTCCGTCGACCACGGCAGTGTCATAGGCCGTCAGGACGGCCACTTCGGCCGGGTAGGGCCACACCGGCTCTGGATAGCCATACCAGACGCCGTCCGTTTCCCACCACCAGCCGCGGCGGCCGTAATGCCATTCGTTCCGCCACACGCCGCCTCGCCAGCGCTGCATTTCGGCAGGGCTGAAATCAGCGACGACCCGGGTGTGGAAATCCCTCGCATGGGCATCGACGAAGGCGCGGTCACGACTTACGTCGCGCCGTGGGTCGGAGTGCAGGAACGGCCGCGGCTTGGCACGGATCACGTCGCTGCCGGAAACGCCCTTCGTATGCAGCCTGACGTTGTCGGCCAGCCGTGTGTCGGGCCGCGCCGCACCGCCCGCGGCGCCTGGCTCCCTGCGGGCGTCCCGCATGGCTGGGCTCGTGCCTCTGGACGCACCAGGAGCCTGGGTGTCCCCGTGCCCTGCCCGATGATCCTCCTGCGGCCGAAGGCTGGATGCGGACTGAGCCGGTTGACGCGGCACAGGCTGAGCGGTGCCGTCACGGCGCGCGACGTGCGGTGCCGCCGGCGGGCGTGCAAGCGTTGCGGCCGGCCGCACGGCAGCGGACGGTGCCGGCAAGTTGGCCGAGGCAGTCCGTCCGGGGATGTGAACCGCACCCGGACCGCCGCTTCCCATGCTGCCGGGCACATGAACGCCGGCAACGTTGCTGGGCGGGCGAACGCCGGCCACGCCGCTGGGCACATGAACGCCCGCCATGCTGCCAGGCACGTGAACGCCGGCCGGGGCGACCGACCCGCCTCCGTAGCCGGGCATCGACGATGGACCGGCTGCGCCTGACCGCACACCGGGGACACGCATCGGCTGGGCACGAACCATGGGCGCGGGCGCCGGATGCGGCGCCGCCGGCCGAGGTGCAGGTGGGTTTTGCTTCTGTCCGGCGACTGCGTTCACCGCAAACGCACTTGCCAACCACCCCAGCAAGAAGGCTGTCCGGCGGCACGACGGGGGTCTCAGCGATGCTCTCACAAGCCGCACATTGAAATTACGATATCTGACAACGCAACAGACAATCCCGTTACCAAACAGAAAAATCATGCAGGTTGATTCAACTTTAAGTTGAATCAGGTCACGCCCGGTTGCGCTTCAAGCAGGAATGCACCTCAAGGTAGAGGGGTGCTTTGCCGGTCGACCGGCGCGGTGCTGATACTCGCCAGACTCATCGGAACGACGCTCACCCGCAGATCGAACCGCTCGGTTCCGGAAGACACCACGTGTCGGGCGCGGCTGCGCAGCGTGTAATCGATCAAGCCGGAGGCCGAGCAGTGCTGCGGGGCACAGCTCACCTGCAACGATCCCGGTTCGATGGTGAAGCTGCGCTCCGGCCAGCGTTGCACGTAAGGTTCCTCTTCGGCGACGAGAACGCGCCGGGGCAGCAGGCGCCCGTAGAACTCCACCGGATCGGAAATTCTTTGCTCAAGGAACTCGACTGCGCGTCCTGGCGGACCGGACAACGCCTGGTAGTAGGCCACGACAAAGGCCTTCACCCGCGCGTCAACCGTCTCCGCAGGCTGCGGCGCGGCCGCTAGCGTGCTTGGCGCGACCTGGGCTTGCAACGGCGTCCGGGCCTCGACAAGGCTGTTCATCCACGGTTGCAGAACGTGCCACGCCGGCCAGCATGCCAAGGCCAGGGCCGCGAACACCAGGGCCGCGACGACGCCGGTTCGTCGGCGCCACCTTGTCCTGGGCGGCTGCCCTGCCCGTGTCGGATCGAACTGGCGCGCCAACCGCCCTGCCAGCTCCCTGATCTTGCCGTCGAAATCACTCGACAGGTCGATCCACTGCGTGCTGGTCAGCTGGTAGCGCAGCGCCGTCCCCGGCTCGGCATCGTCCAGGCGAACCGGTATCATCAGGCGTCCGATGTGACTGGCGATGGACGTCTCCTTCGGAATCTCCTTCGACTTCGACGAGTTCTTCGAGAGCAGAACGAGCATTGCCGCCGCCGACTCGATCGCAACAACGATTTCTTCCTGATAGTCGTGACCGAACGGGATGTCGCGCGGCGCCATCCAGCACGGCAAGCCAAGCTGCTCCAACGCGGCGACGATCCGCTCGGCCGCAGCGCGGTCGAGCGTCGCGTGGCTGACGAAGATCCGGCGCTTGTCGGCAGGCTCAGCCGAGGCGGACATCTTCTCTTTCTGGCGCATTGCCCACCGAGTTCGGATTGATCAGGAAGGGCGCTGGCCGGGAGTTCGGTGCCGGACGAACGAAGAAACGCGAGGGCGTCGCATACTGCGCCGGCACGCCGCCCGCCCACCAGCCCAGCACCTCTTGCGTGCCGCCCGTGCCGCCGCCCGGCTGGCCGTCGTAAACCGCAACCAGTTCGTGCGCGCGCTCGACGATGTAGGCGCCTGCGAGAGCATACTGCCGGTTCCGCCGCTCCAGGTTCGGTTGCGGCGCCGGCTGGCGGCTCGTGGTCAGGTCGCTTGCCCGACCGAAGCGGAGCGGCAACTCCACATGCAGCTCGGCGGCAGCGGCAAGCTCGCGAAAACGCTGTCGATCCAGCCGCTCGGGAAAATCCTCGATGTACAACTCGTAGGGCAGCGGGAACACAGCCATGAACGGGATCGACAGCTCCTGTGCCGCTTCGGCCGCCAGGCTGTCTGTGCCACGAGCCAGAGCTGTCACCACCAGGAGTTCTCGTTCGCTGCTCATGTCTCGCAAATCGTTCAGGCGACGCCTGATCCGCTCCCTGACCATGTCTTCGATCGTGCTACCCGGCTGATGCCTGCCGCCGGATTGTGCGCCGCCATGCAACTTGTCCGGTCGGTGGCCAATCACTCCCACAATCAAGGCAGGCGCCAGACGATGTCGGGCTGCAGCGGCAATCTGGGGAAGATGATCGATCTGTATCATGTCGATCTGCCTTTCGGCCGTGTCCAGCACGGCCCAATCCACCAGGTCGGGATGCACACGAACGGCATCCAGCCGTTGCGGTGCGAGCCGCCAACCGTTGGCGACCCGCTCGGCCATGTAGCGAAGGTGCTCGAGCTCGGCCAACGTCTCGCCATCAGCAGGCTCCACCCCCGCGTTCTGCGGGACGTCGGAACGAGCAGGCACGAACCGCCAACCGATCGCCCGTGCCTTGATCGCTACATGGTCGAAGGCGCGGAAGTTCGATTCTCTCAGGCTGGAGGGCAGCGCCTCCCACGTCCTTTCGGCGGCACGAAGCTCGCCGGCATCGGTTGCGGTTCGCAGACCGGGCCTGCTTCTGGCGTAAACGACATGCAGTTCTCTGGCCCCATTCTCGCTGTCCGGGTCCAGAAGCACGGTCGCCGGTCCCAGCTCGCCGTCGGCCGCGCCAAACAAATCCTCTATCGCGCCGAAATCGAATATCCCGTCGGGCGCGGGAGGATTGGCTGGCTTGCTGCCCGCCGGCAACACGGCGCCACGACCCTTTCGGAACACCTGGCCGAGACCGCGCGCGCTTGGCGTGCGGACGAAGATCGGCGCGGCATGGGATTGCTGCGCCAACTCATTGCCCGCTGGCGGCTCAAGCAGCCAGCGACGCAGGGACGCCGCCATGTTGAACGCGCTCGCCCCGTCGCCCAAAGCGATCACGTGGGCGGTGATGTCTGGCGGCAACAGGCAAAGCTGCGTCTGCAAAAGCCCGGCCGGCGGAAAGGCTGCCTGGCGCCCAGCCAGATCGATCACGTTCAAGATACCCGGATCCTCGGCCAGGAAAGCCGATTCCGCGGCGGCGGCATCCTTGTCGAAAAAACTGATACGGATCTTGATGCCGGTCAGCGATGGCCGAGTCACGTAGAGCTGTGCTGCCTCCTTGGCGATCGCACGCCCCGTGGCGCCAAATCCGTAGATCACGATGTGGATGCGAGGTTGTCCGAAGGCGTCTGCGAGCACGTCGAGGGGGTGAGACGTCAGAAGATGGCGTGCACGCAAAGTGTTCAGCGTCAGCAGACGTGGCACGACCCGGTCCGACAGGCGTGCGATC
This sequence comes from uncultured Acetobacteraceae bacterium, assembly GCA_937873095.1. Taxonomy (GTDB): domain Bacteria; phylum Pseudomonadota; class Alphaproteobacteria; order Acetobacterales; family Acetobacteraceae; genus BOG-908. Next base: position 13,278 of record CALMVI010000138.1, read on the forward strand.
GGATCTTCCAGCCGTTGCGCCAGGCCACGATCGTCCAGCAGGATCCAGGCGCGCGAGATGGCCCCGCCGTCGCGTCGCCGCCCCGGTGATTGCGACGTGGCGAGAAGATGCAGTTCGGTTATCAGGTCGAGTTGCGCGCCAGCGGTGGGCAGAAACGAAACCAGGCCCCAAGCCCGCCCGACGATACGATTGACCGGGAGCGTTCCCGACAAGCGACGCCAGGGGAGATGCAGCCACTCCATCACCCTTCTGGAATGGCGTGGAAACACGGCGACACCATAGAACTGGCATTGCGCGGCCAAGCCCTGATCGCCGGCGTCCGCGACGATGATCGGCACCATCCTGTTCGAACGGTCGAAACGGATCGAGACGGCCAGAGCCAGGCTCTGCTCGCTCAGACCGATCAGGGCGACACCTTTCACGCCGAGCAGAAGCCGGATCCGCGCATCCCACCTCAGCCAAAGCGGCCTTACCCAGTTGAAGAACAGAGTGGCGATGGCGAGCACCGAGACGAACGGGGCAAACACAGCCAGCCATGGCACTGCCCGGCCAGCTGGGGCGGTAGCGGGTGCGAAAACCCATTCGCTGTCGTGCGAGAACAACCCCAGCACATGATAAAGCTTGCGTGGAACATCGAACGGCGGCTCGAAAACGCCCAGGACGGCACAGCCCGCCGCAAACACAGTCAACAGAACCAGGGTGACGATCGGGCGCTGCGTCACGGAGGCCTGCCCGTCCTGCCTGGGCATCGGGACAAAAACAGGGCGGTTCGAACTGGATCAGGAGTGTCGGGAGACTTCACGAGCGGCCGTCCCGCGTCAGGGTCCCGTTAACCTATAGCAATGGCCCACTGGCTGGAACAGTCCAGTTGACGGCATCGCTGGTCGAGACGATGGTTGCAGGTCCATGTCCGTCGCTGGCAGACACAGTCGGTGAAACGGGTCTGGGTGCCTTGACGCACGCCTGGACCATCGTTGTTTCAGCGAGCAGATTCACGCGTTCAGGTGAGTCCGCCTGAACGCGATCTGCTCAGGCGTATCGTTTTGGCGAGCAGATTCACGCGTTCAG
>CALMVI010000139.1 GCA_937873095.1 uncultured Acetobacteraceae bacterium
GGGCACCACTCAGGCGGGGATGGACGGCTCGGGCTACGGCGCGGGCGGAGGAGGGGCAGGCAACGAACGCATCGGGACCCCAGGGCGCAGCGGGGCCGCCGGCCTGGTCTATGTGGAATGGCCGGACGCCATCATCGCCGCGCGCTGAGGCAAACGTTCGCGAGGCGATTGCCGGCGGCCTGTCACGCTGCCGACGGACGAACCGTCACGCAACTCGACGCGAGACATGCCGTTTCCGACGAGCGCCGTAAAAATGGCGTAAAAACACGGAGGTTCACATGGCGAAAGCCAAGGGGAACGGCAGGAGTGCCGAGCACGCCAGGAGGTAGGGCTGCCTGCCCAGGGCGTCGGCTTCGTTCCGCCGCCCAATCCCGGACGGACCTTCGATCGGCCTGCACGCCAACCACACGGAACAACTGAATGCACATCGCGCAGGCTGCTGAGGCCCTGGCGGTGCTGGTCGTGGTACTGGTGCTGCAGGACGCTTTCGAGGTGATGCTGCTGCCGCGGCGTATCTCGCGCCGCATCCGCATCACCCGCTTCTTCTTCCGCCTTGCCTGGTTCGCCTGGAGCAGCGTCGCCCGCGGCTTGCGCCCCGGCCCCGGCCGCGAGCGCTACCTCAGCGTGTTCGGCCCGCTCTCGATGGTGGTGCTGTTCGCCTTCTGGGCGGGGTGCCTCATCCTGGCCTTTGGCGTCCTGGAATGGTCGCTGCAGACCAATCTTGCGCACGCGTCCTCGGTCGGCGACCAGCTTTACATGAGCGGCGTCACCTTCTTCACCCTGGGTTACGGCGACATCGTGCCGCACACCGTGTGGACGCGCGCCATATCGGTGGTCGAAGCAGGAACCGGCCTGGGCTTTCTTGCCGTGGTGATCGGCTACATGCCCGTCCTCTACCAGGTGTTTTCCCGGCGTGAGGCGCATGTGATCCAGCTGGACGTGCGCGCCGGCACGCCGCCCACAGCGGCAACGCTGCTCAGCCGGCACGCCGACGGAGGCCTCGACAAGCTCGACGCGTTGCTGCGCGAATGGGAGGTCTGGGGTTCCGACCTGCTGGAGAGCCACCTGTCGTACCCGATGCTGATCTACTACCGCTCGCAGCACGACAACCAGTCCTGGCTGGCGGCGCTGGGCGCGGTGATGGACACCTGCGCACTGATCCTGGTCGGGGTGGACGACGTTCAGCCGCTGCAAGCGCGCATGACCTTCACCATGGCGCGCCAGGTGATCGTCGAGATGGCGCGCACCTTCCACGTCTCGCCCTCGCGCTACGATGGCGGCGACCGGCTGCCGCCCGAGGATTACGACCGGCTGCTGGACCGGTTCGCGCGCGTGGGCCTGCGCTGGGACGGCGGGTCTGGCGCACGGGAGACGCTGGTCGCCCTGCGCGCCACCTACGAGCCGCTGCTGGACGGGCTGGCGGCGGCGCTCCTGCTCGAATTGCCCAGGTGGATGCCGGAGGACGACGCGTCCGACGTCTGGCAGGGCGGCCATCGCGGGCTGATCGCCGGCCGCCTGGTGGAGCAGCTGGCCGACCGGCGCGACACCAGCGCCGAAACGCTGGCGGGCGCGGCGCCGCTGGGACGAAAGCTGCGCGCCCGGCTAAGCCGGGACTGACCGCCTCGATGACCCTGCCACGCCGTTGCCGTGCGGAAGCGGCGTGGACCCGGTTCAGTCGCCGGCTTGCGCGGTGGACAGCCGCGCCAGGCGATTTTCGACCAGGCTCAGCATCCCAGCCCAGCTGTCGTCCCAGGAGATGCCGGCCAGGGCGCGGTCCACCTTCGCCAGCCAGGCCGCGCGCGGCCGCTTCAGGACGGCCTGCAAGGCGGACACGGCCGCGTCCGCCCCCGACGCGATGGAGACGACGCTGGACCAGGTGGCAACCACGTCGGCGACAGGGGTCGAGACCAGCGGCACCCCAGCGGCCAGGAACTCGGGCGTTTTGGTGGGGCTGATGAAGCGCGTCGCTTCGTTCTGGGCAAACGGCATCAGCCCGGCGTCCCAGCCGCTCAGGTAGGATGGCAGCTGGGCGTAGTCCTTCGGGCCGAGCCAGTGGATGTTGGGGCGGCGCGGCAGGTCGCTCTCGTCGATCTTGGCGATCGGACCGATCAGGACGATGTGCCAGTCCGGGCGCAAATCGGCCACGCCCTCTACAAGGGCGGCGTCCAGCCGTTCGTCGAGCACGCCGAAGAAGCCGATGCGCGGATGCGGGATGCCTGCCTGATCGGCCGGCTCGGCGCCCCGCATGGTGCGGGCGCGGGCGTAGTGGCGGCAATCGACGGCGCTGGGGAAGCAATGGGCGTCCGGGTGCAGGGGCTGCTTGGCGCGCTGTAGGCTGCGGCCGCCGGTGAACACCAGGTCGGCCCGGCGCATCAGCCGGCGTTCCAGCAGCATCAGCCGTGGGGATGCGCCCGCGAACGCGCTGAGTTCGTCCATGCAGTCGTAAACCACCGTGTCGGCGGCGAGGTGCGAGGCGAAGCCGAAGGCCATAGGTGTGTAGAACCAGGCGAGGCTGGGCAGCTGGCCCTGGGCGGCCAGGAAACCATCGAGCAGGCGTCGCTGCATGGCGTCGGTTGCGGCCTCGTCGTCGGTGTAGGGCAGTGAGGGCGTCACGATCGTGACGTGGTCGGCCCCGGTCCTCTGGGTCAGCGCGGGCACGGTCTGCGGACCGCCGAAAACCGGCTCCTCCCAGTAGATCACCCGGTAGTCCTGGGTGGCCCGCCGCAGAAGGTGCTGCGGCCGCTGAGTCACGAAATCCCAGCGGAGATGCGAGAAGCACAGCAGCACAGGAAGGTCGGCTAGCCGGGTTTGCACCTGCATGTCTTTCGCATCCTTAAAGAAATAGGGCCGGGGTATGAACGACTTTGCCGCCGGAAAGGTTTGTTCTGGTTCGATGACGAGTGGGTGTTCCCCTCCCGGGCGGCGGCGGTGTCGCTGCACGGATCGTGCCAAGCTGGGACGCGGGCGCGGGCGGCTTGCACGCCGGGCCAGGAAACCGCACACACATGCATAGGGAGCGGTGGGCGATGGACAGTGTGGTGACGGGGTACCAGACCCCGCAATTCGGGCTGACGGACGACCAGCACGCCATCGTGGCGACGGCACGGGCCTTCGCCGACGATCATCTGGCGCCGCATGCGCTGCGGTGGGACCAGGACAGGCATTTCCCGGTCGAGACGATCCGCCTCGCGGCGGGGCTGGGCCTGGCCGGCATCTACGCGCGCGAGGAGTTCGGCGGCTCCGGCCTCGGCAGGCTCGACTCGGTGCTGGTGTTCGAGGCGCTGTCCACCGGGTGCCCGGCGGTGGCTGCCTACATATCCATCCACAACATGGTGACCTGGATGGTGGACCGGTTCGCCGATGCCGCCCAGCGGGCCGCCTGGGTGCCGCGCCTGTGCCGGATGGACCTGCTCGGGGCGTACTGCCTGACGGAGCCTGCCTCGGGCTCGGACGCGGCGGCGCTGACAACGCGCGCCAGGCTGGACGGCGACAGCTACGTGCTGGACGGGACCAAGCAGTTCATCTCCGGCGCCGGCGCGGCCGACATCTACCTGGTGATGGCCCGCACCGGCGGGCCCGGGGCCGCCGGCGTGTCGGCCTTCCTGGTCGAACGCGACACGCCTGGCGTCAGCTTCGGCGCCAACGAGCGCAAGATGGGCTGGAACGCGCAGCCGACGCGGGCGGTGCAGCTGCAGGGCGTGCGCGTGCCCGTCTCCCACCGCCTGGGCCAGGAGGGCGAGGGCTTCCGCATGGCGATGGCGGGGCTGGATGGCGGGCGGCTCAACATCGCCGCGTGCTCGCTGGGCGGCGCGCAGGCGGCGCTGGAGCGGACGCTGGCCTACATGACCGACCGCCACGCGTTCGGCCGCCAGCTCATCGAGTTCCAGGCGCTGCAGTTCCGGCTGGCCGACATGAGCACCGAGCTGGAAGCGGCGCGCAGCATCGTCTGGCGCGCGGCCGCGGCGCTGGACGCCCATGCGCCGGGCGCCACCATGCTCTGCGCCAGCGCCAAACGCTTCGCGACCGACGCAGGCTTCAACGTCGCCAACCAGGCGCTGCAGCTGCATGGCGGCTACGGCTACCTGGCCGATTACGGGATCGAGAAGATCGTCCGCGATCTTAGGGTGCATCAGATCCTGGAAGGCACCAACGAGATCATGCGCGTCATCGTGTCGCGGGGGCTGCTGAAGGCTTGAGCGACGTCCTCGTCCGGATCGAGGGGCGGGCTGGGCGGATCACGCTGAACCGGCCCGGCTCGCTGAACGCGCTCACCCTGCCGATGGTGCGTGCGATCGACGCGGCGCTCGCCGCCTGGGCCGACGATCCGGCTGTGGCCCTGGTGCTGGTGGACGGCGCGGGCGAGCGTGCGTTCTGTGCGGGCGGCGACATACGTATGCTGTACGACGCGGCGCGCGCCGGCGACGTGGCCGGCGGCCGCGCGTTCTTCGAAGCGGAATACGCGCTGAACGCACGCATCGCGCGCTTTGCCAAACCCTACGTCGCGATCATGGACGGCGTCGTGATGGGCGGCGGCGTCGGCCTGTCCGCCCACGGGTCGGTGCGCATCGTCACCGAGCGCACGATGCTGGCGATGCCCGAGACCGGCATCGGCCTGTTTCCGGACGTGGGGGCCACGTGGCTGCTGAGCCGGACGCCGGCGCGCGGCATGCACCTGGCGCTGACCGGCGCGCGCATCGGCGCCGCCGACGCGCTGCTGGCGGGCCTGGCCGACCGGGTCGTCCCTTCGGCCAGCCGCGGCGCGCTGCAGCAGGCGCTCTGCGCCGGCGACGCGACCGTGGTCGACACGTTCGCCGTCGCCCCCGGGCAGGCGTCGATGGCGGCAGATGCGGCCTGGATGGACGAGTGCTACGGACGCGACTCGGTCGAGGAGGTCGTGGCCGCGCTGGCCGGCCATCCGAGTGCGGCCGCCAGGGCTGCCGCGGCGGAGATTGCCGGCAAGTCGCCCAGTTCGCTGAAGGTGACGTTCCGGGCGCTTCGCGAGGCCGCGCGGATGAAGACGCTGGAGCAGGCGCTGGCGCAGGAGCTGGTGCTGGCGGAAGGCTGCCTGCGCAGCCACGACTTCGTGGAAGGCGTCAGGGCCGCCGTGATCGACAAGGACCGCCGGCCGCGCTGGCAGCCGGCGCGGCTGGAGGAGGTGAGCCCGGCGATGGTGCAGGACTACTTCGCCGCCAGCCTGGCCTGAAGCGCGCGCGCGTACACGCCGAGCCGGCGTTCCATGGCGGGCGGCACCTCGCAAGCGTAGCGCATGGTGTGCTGCGTCTGCTGGAACGCCCGCACGTCGAAGTCGCGCTCGCCCACCACGTCGTCGCGATGCGGATCGGTGGGCGGCATGGCGTCTATCCTGGTGCTGATCGCGGCGATGGTGTCGCCCATGCCGCGCTGCCGGCGGCCGAGCTGCTCCAGGCGCTGGATCAAGGGGGTGCGCTCGTCGTTGGTCTGGTCCACCAGCGCGCCGAACAGGGCGGGCAGCCTGCTGGCGCGCTGGTCGGGCGGCACGGCATCGGCGTAGCTGCCGAGCTTGGCCAGGCCCTGGGCCTCTGGGGTGTCGCGGTCGACCAGTTCGCTCACCAGCGAGAACAGGTCCTGGTCGTTGCGCCAGTCAGGATGGTCCGGCACAGGACCCGTCCAGTACGAGCCGGCGGAGAGTGTCTCGACAAGGCGCTGCGCGCAGGGCCAGTCGGGGCTCTGGCCGGGAACCTGAGCGTTGGCCCTGACCGCGAGCAGCAGGATCGCGGCGGCAAACCCCTTCATCGTCACTCTCCTCCGCCGCGCCGGGCGAGGAACCCTCGCCCGGGGTCGTAGCCGACGATCGCGGCGGCCATGAAGACGGCAAGGTAGCCGCACACCGCCAGCGCCGATACCGCGTTGAACCGATCGTACAGAGCGAAGCGGATCAGCTCGACCGCGTGGGTGAACGGGTTGGCCTGCGCCAGCCAGTACAGCGTCTGGCTCGCCTGCTGCATGCGCCAGAGCGGGTAGAGCGCCCCCGAGGTGAAGAACATCGGGAAGATCACGAAATTCATCACGCCCGCGAAGTTCTCCAGCTGCCTGATGAACGAGGACAGCACCAGGCCGAGCGCGCCGAGCATGAGCCCCGACAGCACCAGCGCGGGCAGCACGGCGAGGTAGCCGGTCCAGGGCGGATGGATGTCCCAGAACCAGGCGACGGCGAAGAAGATGTAGGCTTGCACGATGGAGACGGCGACGCCGGCCAGCAGCTTGGCGGTGAGCAGGAACCAGCGCGGGAACGGGCTGACCATCAGGGTGCGCATGCTGCCCATCTCGCGGTCATAGACCATGGAGAGCGAGCTCTGCATGCCGTTGAACAGCTGGATCATGCCCGCCAGGCCCGGCGCGATGTAGACCTCGTAGGGGATGTAGGTGCGGTAGGGCGGCGTGATCGAGACGCCGAGCACGAAGTGGAACCCCGCCGCGAAGACGACCAGCCACATCAGCGGGCGCACCAGCGCGGAGACGAAGCGGCCGCGCTGGTTGGTCCAGCGCAGCGCTTCGCGCCGGATGATGCCGGCGAGGCAGCGCGCGTAGCGTGCGGGCGCGGCACCCGGCGTCGTGGCGTCCTGGCCCGCCAGCTGCCAGCCGAGCGGGGCGTCGTTCACGCCGCCCGCCGCGTCAGCTGCCCGAACGTCGCCGCCAGCGACCCGGGTTCGGCAGGCGCGTCAGACAGCACGCGACCCTGATGCAGGACGATGACGCGGGTCCCCTCGCTCGCCTCGTCGATCAGGTGCGTGGCCCACAGCACGGCCAGGGCGTGGGTGCTGCACAGGCTTCTGACATGCCCGATCAGGAAGGCCCGGCTTTCGACGTCCAGCCCGACCGTCGGCTCGTCGAGCAGCAGCACCGATGGCCGGTGGATCAGCGCGCGCGCCAGCTCCACCCGGCGTCTCTGCCCGCCCGACAGGGTGCGCACCCGGTCCCGGGACCGGTCCAGCAGGCCGATGCGGCCGAGCTCCTCCTCGGTGCGGTGCCGCGCCTGGCGGCGGGCCATGCCGTGCAGGGCCGCGTGGTAGTGCAGGTTCTGTTCGACGGTGAGGTCGAGGTCGAGGGTCGGTTGCTGGAACACCACGCCAAGCCGGGCCAGGGCCGCGAGCGGCGCGCGCTCGATATCGTGGCCGAGGACCGCGATGCGGCCGGCGCGCGCGCTGTACAGCCGGGTGATCAGGGCGAACAGCGTGCTCTTGCCGGCGCCGTTCAGGCCGAGCAGCACCGACACCCCGCCCGGCTGCACGCAAAAGCCCACATCCTGCAGCACGCGCCGGTCGCCGAACGCGTAGGACAGCCCCGACACCGAAAGGGCAGGCGCTTCAGGGTGGGCGGGCGGTTCAGGGAGCAACGACCACGCCCCAGGGCGACTGCCCGACCGGAACGGATTGCGTCACCTCCAGCTGGTCCACGTCGATGACGGACATGTCGTTGCTGATGCCGTTGGCGGTGTAGAGGAACTTCTGGTCTGGCGAGAAATCGCCGTGCCACACGCGCTGGCCGACGAGGAGGTATTTCTTCACCGCGAACGTGGCCTGATCGATCACCGCCACGCGGTTGGCCGGACCGAGGTCGACGAAGGCGGTGCGCCCGTCATCGGTCAGGTTGATGCCGACCGCCTGGATCGCGTTCTTCGGCACCTCCGGCAGGTCGAAGGTGATGGTGTGCAGCACCGCATGCGTCCTGGCGTCGATGACCGCGACGGTGCCCGCGACCTCGGAGGACACCCAGACCCGGGCGCCGTCTTTGGTGAACACGGCAAAGCGCGGCCGGGTGCCGACCAGGACGCTGGCGGTGACCGCGTGGCTGGCGACGTCGATGAAATGCGCCATGCTGGTCGTCTCGGAGGTGCAGAGCGCGGTCCTGTCGTCGGGGCTGACGGCCATGCCCTCCGGCTCCACGCCCACCGGGATCTCGGAGGTGATCTGCCCTCGGTTCACGTCGAGCACGGAAACCTGGCTGTTGTCCTCGTTGGCGACGTAGAGCGTGCGGCCGTCATGGCTGAGCGCCATGTATTCCGGGTCGGGGTTGCTTGGCAGGGTGCGGGTGACCGTCAGGCTGGCAAGGTCCAGCACCTCGATGTGGTCGGCGTCCGAGGTGCAGATGTAGAGGGACCTGCCGTCCCGCGACAGCACGATGCCGCGCGGGCGCGCGCCGACCGGCACCGTCTGCAGGATGGCCAGCGACGTGCCGTCCAGCACGGTGATGGTGTTGTCCTTTTCGTTGGAGACGAAGATGCGGAAGGCGAGCGCAGGGCTCGCCCATCCCGCCAGAACGAGCGCCAGGCAGGCGGCAAGCAGCGACGGCGCGACGATCCCGGTCAGTGCAGGTGGCATTCGGTCTCCGGTTCGTCGACGCCCAGCGAGTCGAGCTCGTTCTTCTCGTGCAGGAAGCCCGGCTGCGGCGAGACCGAGACCACCGAACGGTCGTCGGTCAGCAGCACCGGCTGCCGCAGCTGTCCATCCCAGGGGCGGAAGCTGAACTCCGGCCCCTTGTAGCCGGACAGCACGAAATCGGCACCGTGCAAATAGGCGATGATGCGGCCCTGGTCGGTGCTGCCCACCCGGGTCGCGGCCTCGCCGATGGCGCGCACCGCGAGCCAGGCGCCGTAATCGGGCACGGTCATGGCGCGGCCGACGAGGCGGCGGAACCGCAGCTGCAGCTGGGTGCTGGCGTATTCGTCCATCACCGGCGACCAGGCGGCCGGCACCAAGCCCTGGGTGCCTGCCACCGGGCGGGGCGCGTCCGTGCGGTAGGCGAGCTGGTCACCGAAATGCCCTGCCTCGTCGGCCGCCACGAGCACGTCGTAGCTGACGCCCTGGGTCGCCTTGGCGACCTCGTCGTTGACCTGGAAGTGGCCGGTATCGGCCTGCTGCGCCGCGGGGTTGAACGCCCATTGCCGGTCTGCCCGCAGAACCACCTGGAACTTTTCGGCGGAGCGGCGGATCGCCTCGGCGTAGAGGCGGTCTGCCGAGTCCTGGCCCACCAGCAGCATGACGTGCCGCCAGTCCTTCCGGACGAGGTACTGCATCAGCGCGTCGGCCAGCATGGCGCGGCTGGGCAGCAGGTGCAGCACGTTGGCCCGGCAGTCCGCACCGCGCAGCCGGTCGTCCGCCGTGCCGGCATCCAGCAGCACCGCCTGCGCGGCACCCGGCGCATCGGCAAGCGTCAGCAGCGACTGGGCGGGAAGGTTGGCCACGAAGAGGCGCTGGCCGTCCGCCAGGGCGCGCGCGAAACCGTCCGCGAGCGAGGCCGCGTTCCGCGCCACGACGCTGCGGAGGACGAAGCTCTGCCCGGTGAAGCGGCCCGTCGTGTTGGTGTCCGACACGGCAAGCTCGGCGCCGTGCAGGCCCTGACCGGTGGGCGGCGGGTCGAGAACGGCGGACGGGGCGGGCCTGACATCGTCCAGGCCGAGATAGACGATGCTGACCTGGTCGGCGGCCCGGGCCGCGCCGGCGAACGGCAGGGCGAGCAGGAGCGCGCGGATTGCTGTGCCCCCGCCCGCCCGGCTGCCTCCTGCCCGGCACGGCACGGCTACTTCAGGGTGGCGAGGTAGGCGATCACGTTCTGGCGGTCGGATTCCTCGGGCAGGCCGGCGAAGATCATCTTGACGCCGGGGATCTTCTGACGCGGTGCGATCAGGTAGTCGTCCAGCGTCGCCTGGTCCCAGGTGCGGTTGGCGTTCTTCATCGCGTCCGAATAGGTGTAGGTGAGCAGCGTTCCCGCCTTGCGGCCGACCACGCCCCACAGGCTTGGGCCGATCTTGTTCTGCCCCTCGACAGGAGCGTGGCAGATGCCGCATTTCTGGCTGAACAGCGCCTTGCCCGCGTCCGCGTCGCCCGCCGCGTGGGCCGGTGCCGCCAGGCCCGCCAGCGCCAGCACGCTGAAAACTATCCGCCGCATCGTTACTCCTTCGCCCACATACAGCGCCCTTCGGTGAACGCAACACCGACATGGTGTCAACCTGGACAAACACAGGGGCTGCGCGAGATGCCAGCGTGATACAGCAGCTTTGCCGCACTGCAGCACGATCGGCCCGACGGGGGCGGCCGGAATGCTGCGAAGGTAGCAGTTGCCAGGGCAAGCGTGCGCGGTATGGTGTGACCGTTGCTGCCGCGCGGGTCATTCCGCGGGCAGGATACGCACAACGTGGAGCATGCCATGAGCTGGAAGTCACCCAAGGTCGTCGAGATCGCTCTCGGCGCCGAGATCAACTCCTACGCCTGCGCCGAAGCCAAGAAGTAACCTGGTTCCGGAGCCGCAATCGACGCGGCTCCGCGACTTCGGCCATGCGATGATGGCCCGTCTGGCCGGGGCTTTGGTGGTTAGCGCTTTGGTGGTTGGCGCTCTGGTCCTGGCGGTCTCGACGTCGCCTTCACACGCCGAGCAATTCGCCGCCCGCCTGACACAGATTGCCCCCGGCGACTACGTGAGGGTCGGGGAGTGCGCCGAAGCCACGGCGCAAAACCTGGACGGCATAGCCAATACCGGATTCGTCGTCGGCAGGACGGCTGTGGCCGTCATCGATCCTGGCGGCAGCCTGGCGGATGGCCGCGCGTTGCGGATGGCGCTGCGCGCGCTGACGCCGTTGCCGGTCCGCTACGTGGTGATGACGCACAGCCATCCCGACCACGTGTTCGGCGGTGCGGCGTTCCTGCCCGACCACCCGGTCTTCGTCGGCCATTGGCGGCTGCCCGCCGCACTGGCCAACCGGGCCGCTTACGATGCCGGGCGGCTTTCGGCGGTGCTGGGCCAGGATGCCGTTGGCGCGCCGGTGCCGCCGACGTTGCTGGTGCACGACACGGCCACGCTGGACCTTGGCGGCCGCGTTCTGGACCTGCAGGCGCACCCCGCCGCCCACACCAACACGGACCTAACTGTCCTGGACCGCAGCACAGCGGTGCTGTGGGCGGGCGACCTTCTGTTCGTCGGCCGCGTGCCGTCGCTGGACGGCGACCTGCCGGGCTGGCTGCGCGTGCTGGACCGCCTCGCCGCACTGCCGGCCGCCCGCGCGGTGCCCGGCCACGGGCCGGCCTCGGTTCCCTGGCCGGCAGGCGCCGCCGCCGAGCGGCGCTACCTCGCCGCCCTGCTGCACGACGTGCGGGCAGGGCTCGCCACGGGCACCGACATCACTGTCGTGGCGGCGAACGCCGGACGCAGCCAGCGCGGCGGCTGGGCGTTGTTCGACGAGTATGCAGGGCGCAACGCCATCGTTGCCTACAAGGAGCTGCAATGGGAGTGATCAGGTTGAGGGTGGCGGTCCTGGCCGGCATCGGCGCGCTAGCGGCAGCCGGCCCGCTATCGGCCGAGGAGAGCGAGGCCAGCCGGGCCGCCCGCTGGCACGAGGTGGCACAGGCGGTGTTCCCCGGCCGCACGGTGCAGGACGGCTCCGGGGTGATCGCCCTGGACGCGCCGCCGCGCGCGATGGATGCGGCGCTGGTGCCGGTGTCGATCACCGTCCAGCCCTCCGCCAAGGTGAAGTCCCTGACGCTCGTGGTCGACGACAACCCGGCGCCGGTCGCCGGGCGGGTGCATTTCGGGCCGCTGGCCGACCCGCATCTGCTGCGGCTGCGGGTGCGGGTGGACCAGTACACCCTGCTGCATGCGGTGGCCGAGATGCAGGACGGCTCGCTCCTCGGCGTCGGGCGTTTCATCAAGGCTGCAGGCGGCTGCTCGGCGCCCGGCACGTCCGACCAGGCCGAGGCTCTGGCGCGGATCGGGCGGATGAAGCTGCGCGTGCAGGCTGCGGCGGCAGGCTCCGGCGCGCAGACGGCCGAGCTGCTGATCAGCCACCCCAACGCCAACGGCATGCAGATGAACCCGGTCACCCGTCTGTACACGCCGGCGCGCTACGTGCAGACCGTGCGCGTCAGCCAGGGCGGGCAACTGGTGTTCAGCATGGATGGCGACATCTCGCTCGCCCAGGACCCGGCGATCACCTTCGCGTTTCACCAGGAAGGATCGGCGGCGGTGGACGTCGAGGTCGATGACAGCGCCAAGGCGGTGTTCCGGCAGAGTTTTCCGGTCGGCGGCCCGAGTTGAGTCGCCTGTCCACCTGATCGCGCCCGAACCGGGGGCGGGCTACTGGCCGCAGCGCAGATTGGCTTCGGCCTGCGCACGCTGGATCTGCTGCAGCGACTGCTTGGCCACGGGGGTGTCGCGGAACAGGCCGCCGCGCGGCCCGACGCTGGCCTGCTGCATCGACAGGATCGTGGCGGCGCGCTCGTAATCGTCGTAGCTCATCTGGTCGGCGATCGCGTCGATGCTGCACGCGCATTGTTCGAGCAGCTTGTGCTGGAAACCGTTGGCGGCCAGGCAGCCGATCACGTAGTCGGCCCGGACCGATGTGGGATAGTCGTGGCGCGGCGGCCTGGTGTCCTGCGCGCGAGCGGCCGGGCACGCGCACGCGACCGCCGCGGTCACTGCCAGCGCCAGGGCCCAGTTGCGCGTGCGGCCGTGGCGTGCATATCGGGATTTCGGCAAGACTGACCTCGGGAGAACGCCGTGATAGAACTGGTCATCGTATACTGTCTGGCCGCCGACACCAACAGCTGCCAGGAAAAGCGTGTGCCGATGGAAGATTTCCCGACGCCTGCGGCGTGCACCATGGGCGCCCAGCAGCGTGCCCAGGAGTTTCTCCAGACGCATCCCAAATACATGCTGAAAAGCTGGCGTTGCGAGATGGATGTGCCGCATCAGCAACCTGCCTGAATGTTGCTGCGCTGCACAATAGACTCTTGCTTCGTTTGCCGCTACCAAAGTCGCAATTGCAATCGCACCCGCCATGACGTCGCTTTAGCTGTCGCCCCAGGGCTCGATCTGGCTGCCGCCCCGGGGCTCGACGCCGTGTGATGATCCGGGCCTGGGTCATCTCCAGCGGCTCGGCCAGTTATAGTGCAGTGCAGCATCGGTCTGTGCTGCGTATAGTCTTGCGGGTCGATCTGTAGTGTCGTTAGTGTAGGTTTCCGTGAAATTGATGGGCGTCGAAGGTCTTGACGTTTCACGTATCAGCTTGATTTCGATTTCGTCTGCAAGGTTCGGTTTGCGCAATCTCCCGCGGGCCGGGCAAACCAAGGAGGGACTTCATGAATTCCAAAAAAAGCGTTCTGGCGATGTCGGCGTGCATGTTGGCGGGGTCGGCGGTTCTTGGTTCGGCCCCGAGCCTGGCCAACGAGGAGCTTTCGAAGCTCTCGAAGGATCCCAGCCAGTGGGTGATGCCGCTGGGCAATTACAGCAGCCAGCGCTACAGCGAGTTGACGCAGATCAACACCAAGACCGCCAAGAGTCTTCACCCGGTCTGGACGTTCTCCACGGGCGTGCTGCGCGGGCATGAGGGAGGACCGCTGGTGATCGGCGACATGATGTATGTGTCGACACCGTTCCCCAACACCGTGTTTGCGCTCAGCCTCAAGGATGCCGGCAAGATCGCCTGGAAGTATGAGCCCAAGCAGGACGCCAACGTCATCCCTGTCATGTGCTGCGACACGGTCAACCGCGGCGTGTCCTACACGCCCGACAACGGCGGGATGATCTTCCTGCATCAGGCCGACACCTCGCTCGTGGCGCTCGACGCCAAGACCGGCAAGGTGGTGTGGAACATCAAGGACGGCGACCCCGGCAAGGGCGAGACTGGCACGTCGGCCCCTCTGGTCGTCAAGGACAAGGTCCTGATCGGCATCAGCGGCGGCGAGTTCGGGATGCGCGGGCGCTTGACCGCCTACAACATCAAGGACGGTTCCAAGGCGTGGATCGCCTATTCCGAGGGCACCGACAGCGAGTTGAAGTTCGACCCGCAGAAGACGACCGTGATGGGCCAGCCGGTCGGCGCGGACAGCTCCCTGAAGACCTGGAAGGGCGACCAGTACAAGAACGGCGGCGGCGCGACCTGGGGCTGGATCTCCTACGACCCGTCGCTGAACATGATCTATTACGGCTCTGGCAACCCCGGCACCTGGAACCCGACGCAGCGTCCGGGCGACAACAAGTGGTCGATGACGGTGTTCGCGCGCGATGCCGACACGGGCGAAGCCAAGTGGGTCTACCAGATGACGCCGCACGACCAGTGGGACTATGACGGCATCAACGAGATGATCCTTGCCGACGTGCCCGTGCACGGCAAGAGCACCAAGGCGCTGGTGCATTTCGACCGCAACGGCTTCGCCTACGTGCTGGACCGCGTGAACGGCAAGCTGCTCGAGGCGGAGAAGTACGATCCGGCGGTGAACTGGGCGAGCAAGATCGACATGGCGTCCGGCAGGCCGGTGCTTGTCGACCAGTTCGGTCCGGGCGCGCAGGGTGCTGACCACAACACCAAGAACGTCTGTCCGGCGGCTCTCGGCAGCAAGGACGAGCAGCCGGCCAGCTACTCGCCGAAGAACCACATGTTCTTCGTGCCGACCAACCACGTCTGCATGGATTACGAGCCGTTCAAGGTGAGCTACACCGCGGGCCAGCCCTATGTCGGCGCGACGCTTTCGATGTATCCGCCGCAGGGGCAGAACAACCTCGGCAACTTCATTGCCTACGACGTGAACCAGGGCAAGATCGCCTGGTCCGACCCGGAAACCTTCTCGGTCTGGTCAGGCGCATTGGCGACGGCGGGCGACGTGGTGGCGTACGGCACGCTCGACGGAAACCTGAAGGTCGTGGACCAGAAGACCGGCAAGCTGCTCTACAAGTTCAAGACCCCGTCGGGCATCATCGGCAACATCAACACCTACACCTATGGCGGCAAGCAATATCTCGCCGTCCTGTCCGGTGTTGGCGGTTGGGCCGGGATCGGCATGGCGGCCGGTCTGAGCGAGGACAATGCCGGCCTCGGTGCGGTCGGCGCCTACAAGCAGCTGTCGAACTACACGCAGCTCGGCGGCGTTTTGACGGTGTTCGGCCTGTCGAACTGATCTGAGACGACACGTCCGCCCCGCCTGCCAGGTCCGCAGGCGGGGCGTTGTCTGAGCCGCGCCGGCCGGCGCGGCAGGTACTGCCCGCTATGGAGACTTGGATGTCCCGCACCATCCTGAAAATCGCCTGTGCCAGCCTGATCGCCTCGGCGGCCATCGCGGCGCATCATGCCGCTGGTGCGACCGACGCCGCGCCGGCCTCGCCCCAGAAGAAGCCCTACACGGTGAAGGACGGCAAGGTCGACATCAACACCTATCACGGCTACCTCTACTACGGCGACCAATGCATGCGCTGCCATGGGCCTGACGGCGCCGGAAGCTCCTACGCTCCGAACCTGACGGAAAGCCTGAAGGTGATGACCAAGGAGCAGGTCGAGAACACCATCATCAACGGGCGCAAGCACGTCGACTCGTCCAACGAGAAGGTGATGCCGGCTTTCGGCACCAACGAGGACGTCGTCGAGAACATGGACAACATCTACAACTACCTGCTCGCACGGTCCGACGGCGCGCTCGGCCGCGGACACCCAGAGCACCTCGACCCATGATGCGCGTGCTGGCGCTGGCCGGCGCTGCCGCAGCGCTGGCCGCGCCTGCGTGCGCCCAGACCATGCCCGATTTGGTGTCGCAGACCGAGCTGCGGGTCTGTGCGGACCCGCATAATCTGCCGTTCTCCAACCAGCAGGGCGAAGGCTACGAGAACAAGATCGCCGAGCTGGTGGCGCGCGAGCTGAAGCTGAAGCTCAGCTACACCTGGTTCCCCGACAGCCAGGGCTTCGTGCGCGCCACGCTGATGAAGAACCGCTGCGACGTCGTGATCGGCACCGTGTCTGGCGTGGAGGACATGTCCACCACCGAGCCGTATTTCCACACCGGCTACATGATGGTCACCCGGACAGCGGACAACATCACCACCAACCGCGTCAGCGACTGGCGCATCGCCGGCCGGCGCTTCGGACTGATCGCGGCGACACCGCCCACCAACCTGGTGGTGCAGCACAATTTGATGGACCAGACGTCGATCTACCAGCTGATGGTCGACACGCGCATCGACCAGCCAGCGCACGCGATGATCGACGACGTGGTCCGCGGCCGGGTGGATGTCGGCCTGCTCTGGGGTCCTATCGCCGGCTACTACACGAAGCACGACAGGCTGCCGCTGCGTCTCACCTTCCTGGACCCCGAAGACGCGCGCGTCAGGCTCGACTACCACATCGCCATGGGCGTGCGCCCGGCCGACGTCGCGTTCCGGCGCAGGCTGAACGGCGTCATCGCCCGCGACCAGGCGCAGATCACGCAGATCCTCAACGATTACGGCGTTCCCTTGCTGGACGAGCAGAACCGGCCGGTGCCGCGCACGCAGTGAGGCGGTCGGCGCTGGCTCTGGCGGTCCTTGCGTGCGCTCCGGCCTGGGCCGGGCCGTCGGAGCCGGACGGCTACCGCCTGGATCACTACCGCGACCCCGTCCCCGACACCCTGCTGGGAGGGCGCGTGGTGCATACTGCCGAGCTGGCCCGTCTGATCGGGTCGCAACACCCGCTGCTGGTCGACGTCCTGCCTGCGCCGACGCCGCCGGCCGACCCGCGCCCTGAGCTGCCCAGGATGCCGCTGCAGCATCGCGACATTCCCGGCAGCGTCTGGCTGCCCGATGTGGGGCGCGGCGCGCTGGACCCGTCGACCGACGCCTGGTTCCGCTCCCGACTGCGCGCCGCGACAGAGGGCGACGCCGCGCGGCCGATCGTGTTCTACTGCCTTTCGCAATGCTGGATGAGCTGGAATGCGGCCAAGCGCGCATTATCCTACGGCTACACCCAGGTGGTCTGGTATCCGGACGGGGCCGATGGCTGGCAGGCGGCTGGCCTGCCTACCGCCCCCGCCACGGCGCATCCTTGAGAATTGGGGTCTGGGGTTTCGAACCCCAGCGGGGTCCAGGGGCGTCGTGCGAAGCGCGCTAGCGCATGACGCCCCTGGCCTTCCTTGGCAGGGAAAGGCGGCGGAAATGCATGGCATTCGTCGGGCGATCAGCACGGCGCGGTCCATGGAGGCGGCGGCGCAGGAGCTATACCGCGCGCTGTGGCAGCCGTCCTGCTGCCTGGTCGTGCTGTTCGTCTCGCCCGCCCACAGCATGAAGCTGCTCGCCGCGGCACTGGCGCGCGCGTTCGGCGACACGCCGCTGGCCGGCTGCACCACCTCCGGCGAGATCGGCCCCGGGGGCTACGCGCAGCACGCGATCGTCGGGTTCAGCCTGGGCGGCCCCGACTTCGCCGCCTCGATCGGGTTGATGCAGGGGCTCAGCCGGCAGAATGCGGCCGACATGCAGGCCGCCGTCCGGCAGACCAGGCTTGCGATCTACGACGCAGCCCCGTGGGCGCGGCACGACAACCTGTTCGCCATCACGCTGATCGACGGCATGTGCGGGTGCGAGGAGCTGGTCGTCAGCGCCGCCTGCGGAGCGTTGGCCGGCATCCCGCTGCGCGGCGGGTCGGCGGGGGATGGACTGCATTTCGAGCAGACTTTCGTTCTGTACAACGGCGAGTTCATAAGCGACGCGGCGCTGATCGCTGTCGTTGCGACCCGCCGCCGGTTCCACGCCTTCAAGACCGAGCATTTCACCGCCGGCACGGAGCGCCTGGTGGTGACCGGTGCCGACCCCAGGCGGCGCGTGGTGACCGAGATCAACGCCGAACCGGCCGGCCCGGAATACGCCCGGATCACCGGGGTGCCGCTCGACAGCCTGACGCCGGCGGCATTCGCCACCCACCCGCTGGTCGTCCGGGTGGGCGAGCAGTGCTTCGTCCGGTCGGTGCAGCGGCTGAACCCCGATCACAGCCTGACCTTCCTGTGCGCGATCGATGAGGGCGTGGTCCTGACGGTTGGCCGGGCAGGCGACCTGGTCGGCAGCCTGGCCGGCCACTTCCAGGCCATCGAGCGCGACCTGGGGCGGCCGGAACTGGTGGTGGCGTTCGACTGCATGCTGCGCGGGCTCGAGCTCGACCAGCGCCGGCTGCGCGACCAGGCGAGCAGTGTGCTGGACGCCAACAACGTGATCGGCTTCAGCACCTATGGCGAGCAATACGAAGCGATGCACATGAACCAGACGATGTCGGGCATAGCGCTGGGGGCGGCCCTTGCCTGACACGCATGTGCAAGCGGCCGACGGCGCCGGCCAGTCGGACGCGCTCGAGGCGCTGCGGCGCGAGAACGCCAAGCTGCGGCGGATTAACCAGTCGCTGATGACGGCCGTCGAGCGCGGGCCCGACACGGCCGGCCGCGCCTACGCGCTGTTCCAGACCGCGGCCGCCCTGGGCAACCAGGTCCAGGAGCGCACGGCGGCCCTGACCGCGGCGCTGTCGGAACTGACGGCCGTCCGCGAGCAGGAGAGTCAGGCCAGGCAGCGCCTGGCTGCGGCGATCGAGGCGATCAACCAGGGCATCGTGCTGTGCGACGCGGACGACCGCATCGTGGTCACCAACGGACGCTACCGCGAGCTGTGGGGCGGGCTGGACGCGGAGCCGGGCCGGTACTTCGCCGAGATCGTGCACGGGGCCGCGGCGCGCGGCCTGGTGGACCGGGACGTCTGCGGCGAGGGCTGGGAGGCGTTCCGGATGGACCGGCACCGCAACCCGGGGGAGCCGTTCGTCATCCAGTTCCGGGACGGCACCTGGCTGCAGGTGTCCGAGCGTCGGGTGCCCGGCGGCGGGACGGTCTCGCTCTACACCGACATCACCGCGGTCAAGCGCGACGAGGCGCGCCGGCGCGAGCGCGAGCTGGAGGAGAAGGTGGAGGCGCGCACCGTCGAGCTGATCCGGGCGAACGCCGAAATCCTGGCCGCCAAGGCGGAAGCCGAGCTGCAGACGCTGTCGAAGACCAAGTTCTTCGCCGCCGCCAACCACGACCTGCTGCAGCCGCTGGCGGCCGCCCGCGTGTTCGCCTCCGCGCTGAGCGAGCGCCGCCTTTCGCCCGCCAACCGCGAGCTGGTGCGGCATGCCCTCTCGGCGCTCGACTCGGTGGACGACATGATCACGGCACTGCTCGACATCGCCAAGCTGGATGCGGGCGTGATGCCGCCCGCACCGTGCAGCTTCGCCATCGCCGACATCATGCGGCGGGTGGGCGGCGAGTTCAGCCTGCTCGCCGCCCGGCAGAAGCTGCGGCTGCGCGTGTTCGCGGGTGCGGCGGTGGTGCGGTCCGACCCGCGCCTGCTGGCACGCATCCTGCGCAACCTCGTCTCCAACGCGCTGCGCTACACCGAGACCGGCGGCGTGCTGATCGGCCACAAGCGCGTGGACGGCGGGCTGCTGGTCGGCGTCTGGGATACCGGGGTGGGCATCGATCCCGCGCAGCAGGGCGAGATCTTCGAGGAGTTCCGCAGGCTGCCGCAGGCGCATGACCGCGTGGGCCGCGGCGCCGGGCTGGGCCTGTCGATCGTCCGGAGGGTGTCGCGCATGCTGGACCACCGCCTGGTGGTGCAGTCGGTACCCGGGCGTGGCAGCCTGTTCGGCATCGTGGTGCCGCTGTCGGACGCGCCGCCGTTGCCGGTCCAGCCGCCCTGCAGCGCCGGCGCGGGCGCCGGTGGCGGGCACACGCGCGGCCGGTGCGTGCAGCTGATCGACGACGAGCCGCACGTGCTGCAGGGGCTGGGCGTCCTGCTCACCGGCTGGGGCATGCGCGTGCGCGGCGCGGCCAGCCCCACCCTGGCGCTCGACAGCTTCGCGGCCGAAGCGGGCGCACCGCCCGACCTCATCATCGCCGACTACAGGCTGCGCGGGCTGACGGGACCCGAGGCGGTCGCCATGCTGCGCCGCCGCTGGGGCCAGATACCCGCCATCATCGTCACCGCCGACCATGCCGCCGACGTGGCCCAGCAGGTGAGCGCCGCGGGGCTGCACCTGCTGCACAAGCCGGTGCGACCGGCCCGCCTGCGCAGCCTGATCAGCCACGTCCTGCAGCACAGCGCCATCCAGTCCTGAGCGGGCCTTCCCCGGCTTAGATCGGCTGGAACGTGGCGAACAGCATGGCCGCTTCGGGCAGGTCCCGCAGTGGGACGTATGTGCAGACCTGCTCGTAGCGGGCCCAGAGCTGCTGGATTTCGGGCAGCGCATGCGCGGTCTGGACCGCGCCGGCGCGCCACTCGAACAGTTCGACGATGGTGCCGTCGGCCGCGCGCATGATGCTGGCCGGCCGGTCGGTGGCCAGGCCCAGCCTGCGCAGCAACGGCACGTGGTCCGCGACGAGCTCGGCCAGCGCCGCCTCGCAGCCCGGCTTCGGGCGGTAGGCGACAATGACGATGTCGGCCATGCGCCTGCCCCGCTTCTTTCTGCGCGTCCGGGCTCCTACTATCCGCTCGGAACGGGGGACGGACAAGGATGCGGAAAGCGGGTTCGGTCCG
Source organism: uncultured Acetobacteraceae bacterium (assembly GCA_937873095.1). GTDB lineage: Bacteria > Pseudomonadota > Alphaproteobacteria > Acetobacterales > Acetobacteraceae > BOG-908. The sequence continues at coordinate 20,311 of CALMVI010000139.1, forward strand.
GGTCTGTAGAGGGCCCGGGAGGCGTAGGTTTTGACCGCGGAGCGGTCGATCAACGGGCGTCTGCCCGCCGGGCGGTCGATGAACGGGCAGGAATGGCTGCTGCTGCTTGGGCTGTCCGGCCTTTGGGGCAGCTCGTTCTTCTTCTACAAGGTGATGGACCAGGCGTTGCCGCCGTTCACCATCGTGCTCGGGCGCATGGGTCTGGCGGCATTGATGTTGAACGCGTTGCTGGCGCTGCGCGGCCAGGCGCTGGGCAAGGGGACGCCCTGGGTCGGGCTGCTGGTGCTGGGCCTGTTCAACGGCGTGGTGCCGTTCAGCCTGTTCGCCTGGGCGGAGACGCGGATCTCGAGCGGCACGGCGGCGATGCTGAACGCCACGACCCCGCTGTTCTCCGTCCTGCTGGCGCATGTGCTGCGGACCGAGGCGATGAGCTGGGGCAGGGGTGCCGGCGTGCTGCTGGGTCTGGCCGGGGTGGGCGTGCTGATCGGGCCGGCCGCCCTGCGCGCAGGCGGCGACCTGCCGGGGGATGCGGCCTGCCTGGTGGCTGCGTTGAGCTACGCCGTTGCGGGCCCGCTGGCCCGCAGGCTGCGCGGGCTGTCGTCTCTGCAGGTGGCGGCGGGCCAGCTGGCGGCGGGTGGGCTGGTGCTGGTGCCGCTGGCTTCGGTCACCGACAGGTTCTGGCCCTTGCCGATGCCCTCGGCGCCGGTCTGGGGCGCCTTGCTGGGCATCTCGCTCCTGGGCACGGCGCTGGCCTACCTGCTGTATTTCCGGCTGATGGCGACGGCCGGTGCGACCAACGCCATGCTGGTCACGTTCCTGCTGCCGGTCAGTGCGTTGCTGCTGGGCTGGCTGTTCCTGGGCGAGCGGGTGCCCGGGCGGGCCTATGCCGGCATGGCGCTGATCGGCGCCGGGCTGGCCGTGCTGGACGGGCGCGTGCGGCGCTGGCGCCCCCGCCGCCTGCGCCCGGCCTGAGCCTACTCCTCGTGCCAGGCGCGGTCGCGCAGCACGGGCACCGGGCCGTCGCGGTCCTGGTGCGCCAGCCAGTGCCGGAAGCGGCCGAGCACGGCGCGGGTGGCGGCAGGGATGTCGGCCGCCAGCGCCGCCTCCAGCGTGTACCAGCCGGGGTCTTCCAGTTCGGACGAGGCGACGGGAATGCCGCTCACCCGCGCCGCGTCCACCACGAAGAAGCGCGCGTCGAAGCGCATGCTCCTATCCGGCGGGGTGATGGCGCGGCACAGGTAGTCGAGCCCGTCCAGCGCCGGCGGCTGGCCCAGCGACAGCCCGACCTCCTCGGCCAGCTCGCGTGCGGCGGCCATCGCCAGTGCCCGCGCCAGGCCGGGGGTGGCCGAGCGCTCCAGCCGCAGCAGCACCGAGGGCCGGAGCGGAGTTGCCGGGCGCGCGTGGTGGTCCGCCTCGTCGACCGCTCCGCCTGGAAAGACCAGCATGTTCGGCATGAAACGGTGGCCCGCGGCCCGGCGCGCCATCAGCAGCGCCGGGCCATCCTGGCCGTGCCGGACGACGAGGAGGCTTGACGCGGCGCGGGGTTGGCAAGGTGCTGGCGAAGCGCTGTGCATGCGGCATTTGGGGCCGCAAACCGGCCGCCCCGCAAGCGTCTACCCTTGACTGCGGGGGGTGTGCGCCGCATCTGCTGCTAATCAGGACTGGCGCGGTCCGATTGTTCGCTGGAAGCGGGTGTCACCATGTTCAGGCTGTCCAAACTGGCCGATTACGCGGTCGTGGTGCTGGTCCGCCTGTCCCGCGCCGATGCGGTGCAGACTTCCCCCGGCATCGCCGCCGCCGTGGGTTTGCCGGAGCCGACGGTCGCCAAGGTTCTCAAGGCGATGGCGGGGCAGGGGCTCGTGGTGTCGCAGCGCGGCGCGCGCGGCGGCTACCGGCTCGGCCGCAGCCTGTCGGCCATTCCTGTCGCCGATGTGATCCAGGCCATCGACGGCCCGATCGCGCTGACCGCCTGCGTGGAGGGCGGGGAGTGCGAAAGCGGCTGCCAATGCCCGATGCGCGGCCGCTGGGACCCGGTGAACCGCGCCATACGCGCCGCCCTTACTGCGATCACGCTCGCCGACATGGAGAGCGCGCGGCTGCCGCCCGCCTTTCAGGTGCTGTCCGTCGACCCACATCGCCAGCACGCCGACGCCGTCACATCATCGCCACCCGTCTGAGGATCGACGCATGCCAGCGATTGCCGAAACCCTGAACACCGTCCAGTCGGTGGCCGATAGCGGCTACAAGTGGGGTTTTGAGACCGACATCGAAATGGATTTTGCGCCGAAGGGTCTGAACACGGACATCGTGCGCCTGATTTCCGAACGTAAGGGCGAGCCCGCCTGGCTGCTGGAGTGGCGCCTGCGCGCCTATGCTGCGTGGCTGGAGATGGAGGAGCCGGTCTGGGCGCTGCTGAACTTTCCCAAGATCGACTACCAGGATTCGTACTACTACGCCGCGCCGAAGAAGAAGGCCGGGCCGCAATCGCTCGACGAGGTCGATCCCGAATTGCTGCGCATGTACGAGAAGCTCGGCATCCCGGTGAGCGAGCGCGCGATCCTGGCCGGTGTCGAGGGGACGCAGGCGCGTGCGCCGATGGCGGTGGATGCGGTGTTCGACAGCGTGTCGGTCGCGACCACGTTCCGCAGCACGCTGGCCAAGTCCGGCGTGATCTTCTGCCCGATCAGCGAGGCCGTGCGCGACTACCCCGAGCTGGTCCGCAAGTATCTCGGCAGCGTGGTGCCGCCAACCGACAACTACTTTGCCGCACTGAACTCGGCCGTGTTCACCGACGGCAGCTTCGTCTTCATTCCCAAGGGCGTTGCGTGCCCGATGGAGCTTTCGACCTATTTCCGCATCAATGCGAAGAACACCGGCCAGTTCGAGCGCACGCTGATCGTGGCCGAGGAGGGCGCGTCCGTCAGCTACCTCGAAGGCTGCACGGCGCCGATGCGCGACGAGAACCAGCTGCACGCGGCTGTGGTCGAGCTGGTGGCGCTGGACGATGCCAAGATCAAGTACAGCACGGTGCAGAACTGGTATCCGGGCGACGCCAACGGTCGCGGCGGCATCTACAACTTCGTCACCAAGCGCGGCGCCTGCCGCGGCGCGCGCAGCAAGATCAGCTGGACGCAGGTCGAGACGGGATCGGCGATCACCTGGAAATACCCGTCCTGCGTGCTGCAGGGCGAGGGCAGCGTGGGCGAGTTCTACTCGGTGGCGCTGACCAACAACATGCAGCAGGCCGATACTGGCACCAAGATGATCCATATCGGCCGCAACACGACCAGCACCATCGTGTCGAAGGGCATCTCCGCCGGCCGCAGCAACAACACCTATCGCGGCCTGGTGCGCATCCTGCCGCGCGCGTCCGGCGCGCGGAACCACACGCAATGCGACAGCCTGCTGATCGGCGACCAGTGCGGCGCGCACACCGTGCCCTACATCGAATGCCGCAACGCCGGCGCCAAGGTGGAGCACGAGGCGACGACGTCGAAGATTGCCGAGGACCAGCTGTTCTACTGCCGCCAGCGCGGGCTGTCGGAGGAGGAGGCGGTCGGTATGATCGTCAACGGCTTCTGCCGCGAGGTGCTGAAGGAGCTGCCGATGGAGTTCGCGGTGGAAGCGCAAAAATTGCTGGCCGTCAGTCTGGAAGGTTCCGTGGGTTAGCAACTATGCTCGAGATCAAGAATCTTTCCGCGTCCATCGGCGAGAAGCCGATCCTGCGCGGCATCGACCTGACGGTGCCGGACGGGCAAGTGCACGCCATCATGGGCCCCAATGGCTCCGGTAAATCGACGCTGTCCTACGTGCTGTCCGGCCGCGACGATTTTACCGTCACAGGTGGCACTGCGACGTTCGACGGACAGGATTTGCTGGCGATGGAGCCGGAAGCGCGCGCGCAGGCCGGGCTTTTCCTGGCATTTCAGGCGCCGGTGGAGTTGCCCGGCGTGGGCAATGCCAATTTCCTGCGCACCGCGTTGAACGCGGTGCGGCGCGCACGCGGCGAGGACGAGCTGGACGCCGCACAATTCCTCAAACTCGCGCGTGCCGAAGCCAGGCGCTTGCAGATGCCCGACGATATGCTGCGCCGCAACGTCAATGTCGGGTTTTCCGGCGGCGAGAAGAAGCGCAACGAGGTGCTGCAGATGACCATGCTGCATCCGAAGCTCGCGATCCTGGACGAGACCGATAGTGGCCTGGATATCGATGCGCTGAAGATCGTGGGCGACGGCGTGAACGCGTTGCGGGCGCCGTCCTTTTCCGCGCTGGTGATCACGCACCACCAGCGGCTGCTCGACCACATCGTGCCGGACGCCGTGCACGTGCTGGCGCATGGCCGCATCGTGCGCAGCGGCGGCGCCGACCTGGCGCGCGCGCTGGAGGCGCAGGGCTACGCGCAGGTGATCGCGGAGGCGGCATGAGCGGCGCCGTCTCGCTCGTTCCCGCCGCCTCGCCGGCCGACGGGTTCCTGTCGCGCTACGAGGGGCTGACGCAGCGCCTTCCCGGCATGGCGGAGCCGCGCCGCGCGGCCGCCGACATATTGCGACGCCGCGGACTGCCGCATGTCCGCGAGGAAGGCTGGCGCTATACCAACCTGGCCGCCCTGGCCGATGTGCGCTTCCACGAACCGTTGACCGAGGCGAGCGGCTTCGTGCCCGACACCGACCTGCCCGACCTTGACGGGTTCGACGGGGTTCCACGCTTGGTGTTCCTGCAGGGTCGGTTCAGCGCCGCCGAATCCGTGCTGCCTGACGCCGCGATCGTGCGCTCGTTCGCCGCATCGGCCGAATTCGGCGTGCTGCCGCAGCCCGAACGCGACCGGCTGGTGGCGCTGAACACCATGCTGGCCGAGGACGGCGCCATCATCGAAGTGCCGGAGGACACCGATGCCGGCACGCTGCTTCTGGTCAGCGCGGGCCGCGACATTCATGGAACGCCGATCGCCTTCCATCCGCGCCACACCCTGCGTCTCGCCCGCGGCGCCAGGCTGACCGTCGTCGAGATCCATTGCGGCGACGGCCAGTACCTCAACAACCCGGTGACCGAGATCACGCTCGCGCTGCACGCGCGGCTGACGCATGTGCGGCTGCAGAACGAGTCGCCCGAGGCGTTCCATCTGGCGACCATTTACGCCGATGTTGCGGCAGACGCATCCTACGACAGCTTTACGCTGTCGACCGGCGCACGGCTGGCCCGGGTGGACGTGCATGCGCGGCTGGCGGGAGCGCAGGGCCACGTGGCGATCAACGCGGCACAGCTGCTGCGCGGGCGCCAGCACAGCGACTTCGCGACGGTCGTCGACCACGACGCACCGGGCTGCGCCTCGCGCCAGACGATCAAGCACGTGCTGGCCGACCACGCGCGCGGCGTGTTCCAGGGCAAGATCGAGGTGGCGCAGGCGGCGCAGAAGACCGACGGCTACCAGATGAACCAGGCCCTGCTTCTCTCGCCCGATGCCGAGATCGACTGCAAGCCGCAGCTCGAGATCTTCGCCGACGACGTGAAATGCAGCCACGGTGCGACCGTGGGCGACCTTGATCCCGACCAGTTCTTCTACCTGATCAGCCGCGGTATTCCGCGGGAGGAGGCGCGTGCCATGCTGGTGCGTGCGTTCCTGGGCGAGGTGCTGGACATGGTGGAAGACGAACGCGCCCGCGCCATGCTGGACCGGGTGGTCGACGCATGGTGGACGGTGCCGGTATGAACGCGGAAAGCAAGTTGTCGATGCTGGCGCCAGCGTTCGACGTGGAGCGCGTGCGTCGGGATTTTCCCATCCTGTCGCAGAGCGTGCACGGGAAAAAGCTGGTGTTCCTCGACAGCGCCGCATCGGCCCAGAAACCGCGCGCGGTGATCGACGCGATGACGCACGCGATGGAGACGCAGTACGCCAACGTGCATCGCGGCCTGCATTGGATGAGCGAACGCACCTCGGATGCCTATGAAGGCGTGCGCGACAAGGTAGCAGGCCTGCTGAACGCGCCGTCGCGCGAGGAGATCGTGTTCACCGGCAGCTCCACGGGCGCCATCAACCTCGTCGCCCACAGCTACGGCCGCGGCATCCTCAAGCCCGGCCAGGCGGTGGTGGTGAGCGAGATGGAGCACCACGCCAATATCGTGCCGTGGCAGATGCTGCGCGACGCGCACGGCATCGAGCTGCGCGTGCTGCCGATCACGGAGGCGGGCGAGCTCGAAATGGCCGCCCTGCCCGGCCTGCTTGCCGACGGGCGCGTCGGCCTGGTTGCGGTCACCCACATGTCGAACGTGCTGGGCACTTACAACCCCGTGTCCCGCATCGCGCAACTGGCGCACGAGGCCGGCGCGCTGCTGCTGGTCGATGGCAGCCAAGCAGTGGTACACCGCGCGGTCGACGTGCAGGCGCTGGGTGCCGATTTCTACGTGTTCACCGGGCACAAGCTGTACGGCCCGACCGGCATCGGCGTGCTGTGGGCGCGCATGGCGCTGCTCGACGCGATGCCGCCTTTCATGGGCGGCGGTGACATGATCTCGTCGGTCAGCTTCGAACGCTCCAGCTGGGCGAAACCACCCAGCAAGTTCGAGGCCGGCACGCCGGCGATCCTCGAAGCCATCGGGCTGGGTGCCGCGATCGACTACGTGCAAGCCATCGGCATGGACGCCATCTCCGCCCACGAGGCCGAGCTGACCGACCATGCGCTGTCGCGGCTGTCGGCGATCGAGGGTTTGCAGGTCATCGGGCGGGCGCAGGACCGCGGCGGCGTTGTCAGTTTCACGCTGGAGGGCGCGCACGCGCACGACGTCGCCACCCTGCTGGACCGCAACGGCATCGCCGTGCGCGCGGGCCAGCATTGCGCCGAGCCGCTGATCCGGCGCCTGGGCCTGACCAGCACGACGCGGGCCAGCTTCGGCATCTACACCACGCGCGAGGAAATCGACTTCCTGGCCGACACGCTGGTGCGGGTGAAAGGTTTCTTTCAATGAGCGGCGCAGACACGTTCCAGGATGCCCGCAGTTTGTACCAGGACATCATTCTGGATCGCGGCCGCAACCCGCGTCACATGCATAGGCTTGACCCGTTCGACGCGCGTGCGCAGGGGGAAAACCCGATGTGCGGCGACCAAATCGAGGTTCGGCTGGGCTTCACGTCGGACGGCAGGGTTGCGGACGCGGCGTTCGAGGGGCGGGGCTGTGCCATCAGCCTTGCCTCGGCCGACCTGATGGCCGACGTCGTGCGCGGCCGCACGCGCGCCGAGCTGCACGCGCTGGCCGCGGCCTTCGGCACCCTGGCCAGGACGGGCGACGCGCCGTTGGCCGACGCGGCACTGGACGCACTGCGCCCGCTTTCGGGCGTGTCGGAATACCCGTCGCGGGTGAAATGCGCGACACTGCCCTGGAACGCCCTGCTTGCGGCGCTCGATGCAGGGCCTGGAGGTGCGTGATGACTGATCAGCCGCAGGCGGAAGCAGCAGGGGTCTGGACCCCGGACGGCGAAGTGATCGCGCGCCCGGGAGAAACCGCGCTGCTGGACGCGATCGCCACGATCTACGACCCGGAAATTCCGGTCAACATCTACGAGCTCGGTCTGATCTACGCGGTCGAGATCAGCGATGCCGGCGCGGTCAAGGTGGAGATGACGCTGACCGCTCCCGGCTGCCCCAGCGCGCAGGAACTGCCGGTGCAGGTGCGCGATGCGGTGCTCGCCGTGCCTGGCGTGACCGCGGCCGAAGTGGAAACGGTGTGGGACCCGCCCTGGGACCCGAGCCGCATGTCGGACGAAGCCCGCCTAGCGCTCAACATGTTCTAGAGCATGTTCCGTTCACTCGTGTTCACTCCACAGGCTCTAGCTCGTTTTGTGCGAGCATCTTCACCCGATCAGACGATTCCGTCTGATCGGGATCTGCTCTAACCGGATCTGCCAGTCATGGACCAGAACGTTTCCAACGCCCCCGCCCGCCCTCGCCGGGCGTTGCCGCCGTTGATGACGCTGTCGGACGCCGCGGCGGCACGGCTGCGCGCATTGTACGAGCACGGCGACGGCCGCCTGCTGCGCATCAGCGTCAACACCAAGGGCTGCTCGGGCCTCGCCTACGACATGAGCTGGGTTGCCGAACCCGGCCCAGGGGACGAAGTGGTGCGCGACCACGACCTGACGGTGCTGGTCGACCGCCGCGCCAGCCTGTTCCTGATCGGCACGGTGATGGATTACGAGCAAAAGGCGCTGAGCGCCGGCTTCACCTTCACCAACCCGAACGAGAAGGGGCGTTGCGGGTGCGGGGAAAGTTTTCACGTATAAGATTGTTCGAGCATGGCCAAGAAACGTGGTTCTGCCATCGAACTTACGAGGTTTGTTAAGGCCTCAAGGCGCCAGCAAGCGCCAAAGCACGCCGGCGGTTAGCGCAAGGTTCGTTCCAGCCATCCAGGTCAACACCGCCAGTCGCGTGTCGATTCCAGCCAACCGGCTGTCATAGCCGGCCAGTTCCTCAGCGGGCTTGTCGGCCTTCTCTACGCTCGCTCCCGCATCGAGAAGAGCGGTTCTAAGCGCTCCCAATTGCATCGCCATCGGTCTCAACCTCGGACTGCCGTCCAGACGCCCGTCAGATCGGCCGATCAGACATAACACGTTTTGGCCCGGAAAGCTGCGTCCGTCTCAGCCTTCCGCCTCTGCCGCGATCAGGCGCTCGATCGGCTCCCATCGGTAGGCCACCTGCGGCAGTGTCACGCCTGCGACCCGCGTCTGCCCCTCGGCCGCGGGGCGGCCGCCGAGATGGCGGTAGAACCAGCGGCTCGGGTTGTCGCGCAGCACCCATACGAACAGCGAGGCGCAGCCGCGCGCCAGCAGCTGCGTGGCCGAGGCGCGCATCATCGCGCGCCCCACGCCACGGTCGCGCCAGTCGTCCAGCACGTAGAGCGTCTCGATCTCGGCATCGCCCAGGCCGCGCGTGCGCGGCGGGCCGGCGGTGGTGAACCCGACGATGCGCGGGCCACCGCCCTTGCTCGCCGCGACCATCACCGTGGCGCCGGACGCGATGGCCGCGCGGTAGTGCAGCGCCATGCGGGTGGGGGATAAGCGCGCGAGATAGTCGTCCGGCAGGATGCCGGGATAGGCGCTGCGCCAGGCCGCCACGTGCACCGCGCCGATGGCGGTCGCGTCCGTCAGTTCCGCCCGGCGCACGATAATCAAAGGGCGCGCCGCTCCAGCACGGCGGCGAAGAAACCGTCGGTGCCGTGGCGCGCAGGGGTCAGCACCAGATACGAATCCGGGCAGGGCACGGGCGCCGGCAGCGCCCAGATCGCCGACACCGGCACCACGTCGTAGCCGGGATGCCGCTCGCAAAAGCCCTCGACCTGCCGCTCGTTTTCGTCCCGCAGCAGGGAGCAGGTCGCATACACCAGCCGACCGCCCGGGCGCACCAGGCGCTCGGCCGCATCCAGGATGCGGGCCTGCTTGGGGACGAGCTCGGCAAGGTCGGCTTCGGTCAATCGCAGTCGGCCATCGGGGTTGCGGCGCCATGTTCCCGTGCCGGTGCAGGGCGCGTCAACCAGCACCCGATCAAAGCTTTGGGCGCGCCGCTTGGCCCATTTGTCGCCATCCACGGTCAGGTGGCGTTCCACGTTGTGCACGCCCGCCCGGCGCAGCCGGCGCACTGCGCCGTCCAGCCGCGCCTCGCTCACGTCGCAGGCGACGACATGGCCGCGGTTCTGCATCATCGCCGCGATGGCCAGCGTCTTGCCGCCGGCGCCGGCGCACCAGTCGGCAACCCGCATGCCGGGTACAGCACCCGTCAGGTGGGCCACCAGCTGGCTACCCTCGTCCTGGATCTCGACCGCGCCGGTCTGGAACGCCGGGCCGGAGGTGACCGCACGGCGATGCGCCACGCGCAGCCCCCATGGCGAGTAAGGCGTGGCTTCGGCCTCGATCCCCTCGGCCAGCAGCGCGGCGCGGGCCTCGTCCAGGGTGGCCTTCAGCAGGTTCACCCGCAGGTCCAGCGGCGCCGGTTCGCCCATCGCGGCCATCTCCGTCGCCAGCTCGTCGCCGAAGCGGTCCTGCAGGGGGCCGAGGATCCAGTCGGGGATTTCCAGGCGCACCGGCTCTGGCATGCTCGGGTGGTGGAGCGTGCGTCCGGCGAGCGGGCGCAGCACGTCGCGCTCGGCGGCACCGAGCGGCGCCGGCGCGAACTGGCCGCCGGAAAAGTTCTGCTCCAGCCCGTCCATCGTCCAGCCTTCCAGCAGCAGGCTGGCGCCCACCAGCAGCCGGGCTGCAGGACGCGCCCCTGCGCGCGCCAGCCACCAGGTCAGCCGACGCCGCGCGCGCAGCACGCCCCACACGCGGTCCGACACGGCGCGCCGGTCGCCGGAGCCGATGAACCGGCGGGCGCGGAAGAAATCGTTGGCGACCGCGTCGGCAGGCTTGCGGGCAGCGGCGTCGACCTCGTCCAGCAGGTCGATGGCGGCGGCAAGGCGGGCGGCGGGGGTCATGCGGCAGCCGTAGCACACACCGCCGGACTTGCATCCGAGGGGCGGGGCACGTGGCGGACCGAGCCGCCCCTAAAGGCGGCGTCGGACGGCGGCTGGCGTGGCGTCGCTCTACGCGGCTTTCGCCATCGCCCGCTTGCGCGTGAACACCAACGTCCCGTCGTCGAGCCTGCTGTAGCGCAGGGTCAGCAGGTCGAGCGCGTAGTTCTGATACAGCTTCCACGGCTTCTTCACGCCCTGGCGGGGAAGCTGGTCGAGCGCGCGCTGCACATAGCCGGAGGAGAAGTCCAGGAACGGCGCCTCGATGACATCAGCCTCCCTGGTGGGGCGTGCTTCGGCGTAGCCGCGCGAATCCATGTATTTCAGCAGCCGGCAGACGTACTCGCAGGTCAGGTCGGCCTTCAGGGTCCAGGACGCGTTGGTGTAGCCGAACACGGAAGCGAGGTTGGGCACCCCGCTATACATCATGCCCTTGTAGCTCATCGACTTGGCGAGGTCGACGCGCTCGCCATCCACGCTGATCGCCATGCCGCTGAGGATCTGCATCCGCAGGCCGGTCGCCGTCACGACGATGTCCGCCTCCAGCTCGCGGCCGGACGTCAGGCGCAGGCCGTTTTCGGTGAAAGTGTCGATGGTGTCGGTCACCACCGAGGCCTGGCCGGACCGGATGGATGCGAACAGGTCGGAGTCGGGCACCAGGCACAGGCGCTGGTCCCAGGGGTTGTAGCGCGGCGTGAAGTGGGTGCCCACGTCGTATTCCGCGCCAAGCTCGGCCGTCACCATGTCGATCAGCCGCTTCTTGAACTTCTCCGGCCGGCGGCGCGCCGTCTTGAACATCAGCAGCTGCAGCAGGACGTTGCGCCACCGCGTGACGGCGTAGGCCAGCTTGTCCGGCAGCCGGCGCCGCAGCATGTTGGCAAACGCGTCCTCAGCCGGGCGCGACACGACGTAGGTCGGCGACCGTTGCAGCATGGTCACGTGGGCGGCCTGTCCTGCCATCGCGGGCACCAGGGTCACGGCGGTGGCGCCGCTGCCGATGACGACGACGCGCTTGCCGGCGACGTCCAGATCCTCCGGCCAGTGCTGGGGGTGCACGATGCGGCCGGCGAACCCGTCGACACCCTGGAAGTCGGGCGTGTAGCCGCTGGCGTAGTCGTAGTAGCCGCTGCAGGTGAACAGGAAGCTGCACGTGAAAGAGACGGGCTCGCGGTCAGGGCCGCGCTCGGCCTCGATCGTCCAGACCGCATCGTCCGACGACCAGGCCGCCGTCCTGACCCTGTGCTGGAACCGTATGTGCTGGTCCACGCCGTATTCGGCGGCCGTGTCCTTGATGTAGGACAGGATGGACGGACCGTCGGCGATCGCCTTGGCCTCGCGCCACGGGCGGAACGAATAGCCGAGTGTGTACATGTCCGAGTCCGATCGCACGCCTGGGTAGCGGAACAGGTCCCACGTGCCGCCGAGCGTCGCGCGGCCTTCCAGGATCGCGTAGGTCTTCGAGGAAGCACCCATTTTCATGTGACACCCCGCCCCGATGCCGGAGAGCCCCGCCCCAACGATGATGACGTCGAAATGTTCACTGGCCATCGTGCCGCCTGCCCTGGTTCGTTGACATGTCGAGGATGCTCCTGGCCGGTCGGGAGCAGGGCTCCCGCTTCACCATTCCGCGGCCAGAGACTTCAGGCCGCGCAAGGTCACGGTCGGCTTCCAGACGACGTCCTCGGTGTCGGTCAGCCGCATGCGCGGCAACCGTTCGATCAATCGTCTGAAGGCGATCTCGCCTTCGATGCGCGCCAGCTGCGCGCCGAGGCAGAAATGCAGCCCGCCTCCGAAACTCAGAGCGCGCACGCCGGGCCGGCCGATGTCGAGACGCTCGGGATCGCCGGCATAGGCGGCCGGGTCGTGGTTGGCCGACCCCAGAAGGGCGATGACCTCCTCACCCTCCGCCACGTGTTCGCCCATGATTTCCGTATCGGCCAGGGCCAGCCGGCTGGTCAGCTGCACCGGACTGTCGTAGCGCAGAAGCTCTTCGACCGCGTTCTGCATCAGCCCGAGGTCGGCCCGCAGCCGCTCGAGCTCCTCGGGGTTGCGGTGCAGCGCCAGCAGCCCGTTGCCGATCAGGTTCGTTGTCGTCTCGTGCCCGGCGCCGAACAGCAGGTTGATGTTGGCGACGATCTCGGCCTCGCTCAGCGTGTCGTCGGCTTCGCGCGCCGCGAGCAGCCCGGTCACGAGGTCCTCGCCCGGGTGTTGCCTGCGGTAGGAAAGCAGGTGGCGGAAATAGCTTCGGACACGAGGAACCCGGCATTGGCGTCGTCCATCTCCTCGCGGGAGAGCGGGATGGGGTCCAGGATCCGCCCGCGCACCGTGGATTCGTCGAGGAAGGGCGCGCGATCGGCCTCCGGCACGCCGAGCATGTCGCAGATCACCGTCACCGGCAGGCGATGGGCGAAATCGGCAATCACGTCCATTCCGCCCTGGTCCAGCGCGCGGTCGATCAGCGTGTCCACGATCGCCTCGATCCGGTGGCGCAGCGCCTCGATCCGGCGCGCGTTGAACGCCCGCGTCACCAGCCCGCGGATGCGGGTATGCGCGGGCGGGTCCATGAACAGCATCATGCGCGTCAGGCTGGCGACGGCCGGCTCGGCCTGCACCTCGGGCGGCATGCGCGCGCTCGTCTGCCGGCCCATCTGCGGATCGCGCAGCAAGGCGGTGCAGCCGGCATGGGTGGAGACGACCCAGTGCCCGGTCGGCGCCTGCCAGATCGGCGCCGCCTCACGCAGGAAGCGGTAGGCGGGGTATGGATCGGCGCGCAAGGCGGGGTTGGCAAAATCGAAACCGGTCGCGGCATCCATCGCGTTACAGGCCTTAGGTGAACAACGATCATGAAGGCGGGAACGGTGTCTGTCAAAGGCCTTATTTTTTCAAAAGTAAGCGAAGTCTTCACCTTCGCTCGGCGCCTATAAACAAAAAGTTTTTTGGTCCTTTTTTTCAAAAAAGGACGACTTGCCTTTACTGCCAAACCTCCACAGTAACATGCGAAAGCTCGCCAAACCGCCCAAGAAGCGACCGGTAGTATTCCGGCCCGCGCGCCTGCGACGTGGTAACGGCGACGATCGCCCCAAGGTGCCCGGGTCCGAGCCGCCACACATGCAGGTCGTGCAGGCGGTCTCCGTCCGCCTCGATCGCACGCCGGATCGCCGCTTCCGTCGTTTCGTCGGCGCTCATGTCCAGCAGGATGGCGCCGGTGTCCCGGATAAGTCCGGCCGACCAGCTGGCGATCACGCAGGCGCCAACCAGGCCCACCAGCGGGTCGACCCAGACCCAGCCGAACTGCCGCGCCAGCAGCAGGCCCGCAATCACCAGCACGGACACCAGCGCGTCGGCCAACACGTGCACGATGGCCGCCCGCATGTTGTTGTCCCGGCCCGTCCTGCCGGAGGCGGCGTGCGGGGCGTGGTCGTGATGGGCGTGCTCGTCATGGTCGTGCGCATGCCCGTGATGCCCGCCGAGCAGCCAGACGGAGGCGAGATTCACCAGCAGGCCCAGACACGCGATCGGGATCGCCTCGCCGAAGCGGATCGGCAGCGGCCAGATCAGGCGGACCGCCGCCTCGTAGCCGATCAGCAGGGCGATCATGGCCAGCACGACCGCGCTGGTGAAGCCAGCCAGGTCGCCCAGCTTGCCGGTGCCGAAGCAGAAGCGCGGGTCGTCTGCATGCCGCCTCGCATAGCGGTAGGCCAGGGCCGCCAGCAGCAGCGCGCCGGCATGGGTGGACATGTGCAGCCCGTCGGCCACCAGGGCGATCGAGTTGAACGCCAGCCCGCCCGCGATCTCGACGGCCATCGTGGCACCGCACAGCCAGATCACGGCCCAGCTGCGCCGTTCGGCCTGCGCGTGTCCCTCGCCGAGGAAGACGTGGCTGTGTGCGGTCCCGGCCTGCCCGGATGTCTGGTCGTCCACCGTTCGCCCCCGTCAACGCGCGCTGTCCTTTAGCATGCCGGTCGCGTCTGCGCAGAACGACGTGGCCCGGCTGGCGGTGGCCCGCAGCCGGGCCACATGCGGCGCATGGACGCTCACCGAACCCTCACCCGCCAGGCCGGCCTGGCGCTGCTGGACGCCGACACGGCGGCACTCGGCCGGCGCTACGCCGACCGCAGGAACACCGATCGCGGGCCCGGTCAGGCCACGACCACGTCGGCGCTTTCGCCCTTCCTCCGCCGCCGGCTGGTGCTCGAAGCCGAGGCGGTCCGGGCCGCGCGCGACGCGCACGGGCCGGCCGCGGAAAAGTTCGTCCAGGAGGTTTTCTGGCGCAGCTACTTCAAGGGCCACCTGGAAACCCGGCCATGGCTATGGACCGACTATCGCCGGCGGCTGGAGGCCGACAAGGCCAGGCTGGCCGCTGAAGCCGGACTGCGCACCGCCTACGAACGCGCGGTGGACGGCCGCACCGGCATCGACGGTTTCGACGATTGGGCGCGCGAACTGGCCGAGGAGAACTGGCTGCACAACCATACTCGCATGTGGTTCGCCTCGATCTGGATCTTCACGCTCGGCCTGCCCTGGGCGCTCGGGGCGGATCTGTTCATGCGCCATCTGCTGGATGGCGACCCCGCCAGCAACACGCTGTCCTGGCGCTGGGTGGCCGGGTTGCACACACGCGGCAAGCCCTATGCCGCACGGGCCGAGAACATCCGCCGCTACACCGACGGCCGCTACAGCCCGGCCGGGTTGAACGAGAGTCCCGAGCCGCTGGACGAGCCTGAGGGCCCGCCGCCACGGCGCCTGCCGCAAGCCGACGCAGCCCCGGCCGGCGAGGCGGCCCTGCTGCTGCACCTGGACGACCTGACCCCTGAGAGCCTGGATCTGGGGCAGGTCCGTGTCGTCCGCGTCTGCGGCGTGCTGGCCCATGCGGACGGCGCCGCCGAACCGGTCCGCCTGGCCGATCGGGAGGCGATGGACGACGCGCTGGCCCGGGCGGCGGCGCATTTCGGCTGCCCGGTCGGCGACGTGCCGGACGACACCCCGCTGGTGACCGCCTGGGCGCCGGTCGGGCCGTCCGCCGACGCGCTGCCGGCGGCCGCGCGCATCAGGCGAGCCTGGGACGATGCGGTCTGGCCGCGCTGCACCAAGGGGTTCTTCAAGGTCAAGGAGGCGATCCCTGGCATCCTGAGACACGAGATCTAGGCCCGCCGGGCAGGCGGTCCGCCGTTCGGACCACGGCGCCAGTCATTTGCGCTCGCTTGCCTTGCAAAACGCGGCGGTTTCCCGCATCTGCACAGTCTCATCACCGGCTCATGATCGGCGCGCGGGGCAAGGGTCTCGTTTGCGCCCGTCATGGCATGGAGGCTTCCGTGTCCGCGCACCAGCTCGACAAGATACGCAACATCGGCATCACCGCCCACATCGACGCGGGCAAGACGACGACGACCGAGCGTATCCTGTACTACACGGGCGTCTCGCACCGCATCGGCGAGGTGCATGACGGCAACACCACGACCGACTACATGGAGCAGGAGCGTGAGCGCGGCATCACGATCACCTCGGCCGCGGTCACGTGCGAGTGGAAGGACCACCGCATCAACATCATCGACACGCCCGGCCACATCGATTTCAACATCGAGGTGAACCGCAGCCTGCGCGTGCTGGACGGCGCCATCTTCATCATCGAGGGCGTGGCCGGCGTGCAGCCGCAATC
>CALMVI010000140.1 GCA_937873095.1 uncultured Acetobacteraceae bacterium
GACAGCAGGCACCCTGCCTGCCCGCCGGGTCGCACGCGCCGCCCCCTTACCGGCCCGCGCACGCGCCTCGGCCTCGATCGTCACAAAATTGGCCATCGCCGTCGCTCCAACACGAAACGCCGGCCTCCAGGGGTGCCAGCGCGCAAGCGTGCGGCTTAAAGGAGGGCAACCTGGCTTGCAAGCGCCGCTCTGTCCCGCCAAGGATGGTGGAGCCGAGGGGAATCGAACCCCTGACCTCCTGAATGCCATTCAGGCGCTCTACCAACTGAGCTACGGCCCCTCGGCGAGGGAGCGCGCATATAACCGCCGCATGTGGTGCACGCAAGCTGCATCCCGGGCCGCGCTCAGGCGGCTTCGGCCCCTGCCTCCACCGCCCGCATCACGCGCAGGAAGTTGCCGCCCCACAAGGCCGCCACCTCCGAGTGGCCGTAGCCGCGACGCACCAGTTCGGCGGTCACGTTGCCGCTCTCGCTCGCGTCGCGCCAGCCGCTGATCGCCCCTCCGCCGTCGAAATCCGAGCTGATGCCGCAATGGGCCAAGCCGATGCGGCGCACCACATAGTCGATATGGTCGCAGAAATCGGCCACCGTCACGTCCTCGGCGCGCGCGCGGGGCTTGAGGAACGGAGGCATGGCGGTGATCTGCACCAGCGCCTCGGTGTCGCGCAGCGCGTCCAGCTGCATGTCATCCAGGTTGCGCGGATGGTCGCACAGGGCGGCAACGCAGGAATGCGTGGCCACCACCGGCGTGCGCGACCGGGCGACCGCCTGCAGCATCGCCTGGCGCGAACAGTGCGAGACATCGACCATGATGCCGAGCCGGTTCATCTCGTCCACCACCTCGTGCCCGAGCCTGGACAGGCCGCCATGCAGGGTCTCCTGGTCGCCCAGGTCGCGCCGCGGGTTGGCGCTGTCGGCCAGCAGGTTGTGGCCGTTATGGCAAAGCGTGATGTAGATGGCCCCGGCGTCGCGGAACGCGGCCAGCGCGCCCAGATCCTCGCCCATCGCATGGCCGTTCTCGATCGCCGGCACCACCGCGAGCGCGCCCGACGCGTGCGCCGCTTCTATCGCGTCCGCGGTCCGGCAGATCTCTGCCGTGATGCCCATCCGCGTGTCGCCCATGGCGCAGATCGTGGCCAGCATGGCGAGCGCGCGCTTGTGCGCCTCGGCAGTGCTGGCCGGCGTGCGCGGGCCCTGCGGCACGAAAGCGGCGAAGCATCCGGCATCCAGCCCGCCCGCCTTCATCTTGGGCAGGTCGACATGGCGTGCGGTGGGGCCGAACGGGTCGGGCGAAGTCGGCCAGGGTATGTCGATGTGGCTGTCCAGCGTCAGGATGGCGCGGTGCAGCGCCAGGGTATCGGTCATTGCAGCCCTTTTGGAAGCGTGTAGGCCGTCAGATGGGCCGTATGGGGCATGATGCACCGGCCCGGCAGGGCGGCAAACCTGCGGGCGCATGCTTCGCGTTTGGCGTGCCGGCACGGTGCGGCTATAATGGCGCCCGTGGCCCTCGGCCACGTGCAAGGGAGTGGTCCGCGTAGATCAGTGGATAGATCACAGGATTCCTGGTTCGGCCAAGAATTGGGCGTCGCGATCGGAAACGGCGCGGCGGAACTGCTCAAAGTCGGGGAACGCTTCCGGTGCAGCCGCACCTTGCCGATCCCGAGCCAAGCCCCGTCGAAAGACGCGGAAGGTGTAGAGACTGGATGGGCAGCACCTAAAAGCCTCGGCTCATGGTGAAGGGACAGTCCAGACCACGAACGCCCGAAAGGGCGGCGGCGAAAGCCGAAGTGGTATGAATCCTGGGGCCGGGGGTTCGAATCCCTCCGCGGACGCCACCCCCACCGCCCGGTCTGGCCGGATCCGGTCAGCCGCCGGGACGGGACGGCCAGGGC
The DNA here is from genome assembly GCA_937873095.1 of uncultured Acetobacteraceae bacterium. Lineage (GTDB taxonomy): Bacteria > Pseudomonadota > Alphaproteobacteria > Acetobacterales > Acetobacteraceae > BOG-908. The sequence goes on from CALMVI010000140.1 coordinate 1,892, forward strand.
ACCGACGCCTCGCCCGCACCGAACCAGGCCTGCGGCTCGGACGGCGTCACGTCCTCGCGCCGCTCCTCGGCCGCAACACAGGCCCGTATGGACGCATAGGCCTGCATCCACCCCCTCTCGTGGTCGAGCGCGCCCAGCAGGCACTTGTCATAGACGGTGTAGACCCGCCCCGCCTGGCAGCCGAACGAGGTGCGGTCCGGGCGCGCGGCCGTCAGGATCACGCGGTTGGCGCGGGTCATCGGCGCCCTGGCGAAGCTGCCGGAAAAGCAGCTGGACACGATAACCGCCGTGGGCGCGCCGCCGCAGCCCTGAACCAGCGCCCGGTCCAGCGCGCCCGGCGTCAGCACCTCGTTGCGCAACGACAAATAGAGTCCGGCCTGCCTGACGCCGTGCGAGGTGGCGAACACCAGGCAGCCTTGTCCCGCAACCGGCTTCATCGACGCGACCGCCCTGACGATCTGCGCCACCGTCGCGGGACCGGCCTCGTCTGCGCCGGAGCGCGGGTTGGCGCTCAGCCGCCGGGTTCCTGCCGGGGCGCCGGCGCCGTCGGCCACCAGCCTGGCGTCGAACGCGGACACGGCGTTGTCGAACACCGGCAGGCTGCCGTCGCCCGCGATCTCGACCACCTTGAAGCCAGGCAGCGCTGCCGGAGGCGGCAGCGCTGCGGCCGGGCCGGATGCGAGCGCCGCGGCGAGCACGAGACGGCGGAGCCGGTGGGCGGGCATGTCGATCCTGCAGCGGTTCGCGCCGAATGTGGTCGGCGGGCGGACGGGCCGCAAGGCGGCCGCACGCGCACCCTTGCGCCCGCCAGGACGCCGCGCGGTAGGATGGCGGAGTTTCTGGCAGCGAGGGCGCGTGCAGGCCGTTGCAGGGTACACGCTGCTGATCGCCACCGCCTGGTGCCTCAGTGAAAACCGGCGCGCCATCGCCTGGAGGACCGTGTGGTGCGGGTTCGCGCTGCAGATCCTGCTGGCGCTGGCGCTGCTGCATGCCGCCCCGGCGCGCCGCCTGATCCTGCTTGCCAGCCGGGCGGTGGCGGCGCTGCAGGACGCGACCGATGCCGGCACCGCCTTCGTCTTCGGCTATCTCGGCGGCGGCGCGCTGCCCTTCGCCGAGACGCATCCCGGGGCCAGCCTGGTGCTGGCGTTCAAGATATTGCCGCTGGTCCTGGTGATCAGCGCGCTCAGCTCGCTGCTGCTCTATCTGGGCGTGCTGCAGCGCCTGACCGGCGCCTTCGCCTGGTTGCTGCGGCGGTCGATGGGTCTGGATGGCGCGTTGGCGCTGGGCGCGGCCACCCACATCGTGCTCGGCATGATCGAGGCGCCGCTGCTGATCCGCCCTTACCTGGCGCAGATGTCGCGCGGCGAGCTGTTCGCGCTGATGAGCTGCGGCATGGCGGGGGTGGCCGGCACCGTGATGGCGATCTACGCGAGCGTGCTCGGCCACGTGCTGCCGGACGCGCTCGGCACCATCCTGGTCGCCAGCGTGATCAGCACGCCGGCCGCGTTGTCGGTGGCGGCGCTGATGGTGCCGTTTGCGCCCAAGGGCGGCGCCGATGCTGCGCCGCCCGACTACGAGCGTCCGGCAGGCATGCTGGATGCGGTGACCAGGGGCACGGCGGAGGGCGTGGCACCGCTGGTCGGCATCGCCAGCACCCTGCTGGTCACGATCGCCCTGGTCGCCCTGGCCAACCGGGTCGTGGCGTTGCTGCCGCATGGGGGTCCCGCGCCCACCCTGCAGGGTTGGCTCGGGGTGCCGTTCCGGCCGGTCATGTGGCTGATCGGCGTGCCCTGGAGCCAGTCGGCCGCGGCCGCCCGGCTGATGGGCACGAAGACGATCCTGAACGAGCTGGTCGCCTATCTGGACCTTTCGGCGCTGCCGCAAGACGCCCTGTCGCCTGCATCCCGCCGCATCGTCGCCACCGCGCTGTGCGGCTTTGCCAACCTGGGCAGCGCCGGCATCCTGGTCGGCGGCCTGGGCGCGATGCTGCCCGCGAAGCGCTCGGCGGTGGCGGCACTCGGCCTGCGCTCGATCGTGTCCGGAACCCTGGCGACACTGCTCAGCGGCGCCGTGGTCGGCGTGCTGGGGTGAGACGCGAGCATCCTGCGCAGACCGGAACGGCCCGGGCGCACCCTAGTCCCGGCCGCCGCGGTGGTAGGGGTGCCCGGCGGCCAGCGAGCGCGCGCGGTAGAGCTGTTCCAGAAGCATGACGCGCACCAGCATGTGCGGCCAGGTGAGCGGTCCGAGGCTCAGCACGTGATCCGCCCTGGCCAGTATGGAGGCGGCAAGCCCCTCCGCCCCGCCGATCAGGAAAGTCAGCCGCCGGCCCAGCCCAAGCCAGGTCTCGAGCTGCTTGGCCAGCGTCTCGCTGCTGGGCGCGGGCCCGCCCAGGTCCAGTGCCACGGCGAAGCTGTCGGCCGGCAACGCAGACAGCAGCGACTCCGCCTCGCGCCGCCTGATCTCGGCCGGCGAGCCGTAACCGTCGGCCAGTTCTGTCACCGACAGCCTGGGCCGCAGCCGGTCGGCGTAACGGGCGCACAGCTCCGCCTCGGGCCCAGGCCGCATCCGCCCGACCGCGATCAGCCGCACGCGGCGCCGCCGTGCTCCAGCGCGCCAAACACCTGCAGCACCGCGATGGGACGTGCCGCCAGCGTCGCCAGCGAGACGGCGTGGACGAAGCTGAACCCGCCAGGACGCAGCTGCCTGATGCCGAACGAGCTGAGTGCGATCAGCGCCACGAACGCGTGGACCTGGTAAGGCCGGACGCCGCGAGCAGCGATGCGAGGCGCATCGGCACGGGTTTCAGACCGACTGTGCGGCCGGCTCGTCGAACTCGGCGCCCCACATCTTTTCGAGCGCGTAAAGCGACCTCGCATCCGGCTTGAACAGGTGGATCACGATGTCGCCAGCATCGATCAGCACCCAGTCCGACCCGCCCGCACCCTCCACGCGCACCCGCTTGACCCCGGCTTCGGCGAGCTTGTCTTCGAGGTGGGTTGCCATCGCGGTGATCTGTCGGTCGGCCAGACCCGTCGCGATGACCATGCGGTCGGCAAACGAGGCGCGGCCGGCCAAGTCGATGGCAACCACCGCCTCCGCCTTGTCGCTCTCCAGGCTTTCGACGATGACTGCCTGAAGCCGTTCGAGCATGCCGAGGTCGGCCGGCTCCTCGCGCTTGCCGCGGGGGCCGGCTGCGACGGCCTTCTTGCGGGGCGTGCCCGGCGCCTTGGCGGCTTCCTTCAGGACTGCCGGTATCTTGGGCGCGCGCCGTTTCGGTTCGTGGGCTCCTGGGCCGGTCGGTGCTGGCTTCCTGGCGATAGGTCTTCTCCCGTGGCCCCCTGGCTCGCTCGCCGGCGAAGGGCCGTTGCCGACAACGCATTTTCCCGGCCGGCCAGGACCACCCAGGCAGGCGCCGGCAGGCCGGCCAGCAACGGCGCCTGCCGGCCGGGCCGGCGAAACCGCGACAGCCGTCGTGCGGCCTGCGACGCGAGCGCCGGCCGAGTGTAGGTGGGCCGTGGCAGGACCGCAAAGGGAACTGCGCGCGCGATGTCCATCCAGCGCCGCCATCGCGGAAGCTGGCCGAAATTGTCGGCGCCGGTCAGCCAGACGAAGCGGGCGCGCGGAAAGGCGCGCCGCAGCGCGCGCAGCGTGTCGAGCGTGTAGCGCGTGTGCAGCCGGCGTTCGATGTCGGTGGCGATGATGCGCCGGCCATCGGCGATGCCGCGGGCCGAGGCGAGGCGGTCGGCCAGCGGCGCCATGCCGGCCGGGCTTTTCAGCGGGTTGCCTGGGGAGACCAGCAGCCAGACCTGGTCGAGCCGCAAACGCCGCAGCGCCAGCCGCGCGATGTGCAGGTGGCCGGAATGAGCCGGGTTGAAGCTGCCGCCCAGCACGCCGATGGCCATGCGCCGGCGGTCGCCGTAGCGGGGCAGGTTGGGTTGGAACGGCTGCATCGGGCACATGATAGACCGATTTCGCCCCGGTGCGTCCGGCCGCGTTTGGGGCCGCGGACGTGCGCCCGGTCAACCTTCGGCCGAAGCGGTCCGTCATGCGGACCATTCCAGCCTACCGACGTCCCCGCCGAAGCCGTCCGTTTCGGACCAACGTCAAACACGCGCCGGTGTGCGCGAGCCTGCGTCTCAGGGCCAGACGGGCGTCGCTGCCGACGCCACCACGCTGGCAGCTGACCAAATCGGGCCGCGATACACGGGTGGCAATCGGCGGCCGGAGCGCGTTCAGGCCGGCCGGTAACGGCCGGCACGCTCCAGCCTTCATTGGACCGTGCGAAGCGCGCCACCCGCCTGTTCCAGCCTGCCTAGGAGTAGCTAACCCCAGCTCTCCACCTCGCCGGCGCGGGCCGCCGCACGCGGCCCCGGTAACGGCCGCAACGGACCGGGCCGCCCGAACAGCCAACCTTGCCCGTACTGCACGCCCAGGCCCGCCAGCGTCTCCGCCTCGGCCTCGTTCTCCACCCGCTCCGCCACCACCTCGGCGCCCACCGCCTTGGCGATGCTCACCATGCCTGCGACGAACGCATGCTCGCGTCCCGGCTCGGTCACGCCGGGCACGTAGGAGCCGTCGAGTTTGACGATGTCGGCCGTCAGGGCGCGCAGCAGCCGCATGTCGGCCGTTCCGGCGCCGAAATCGTCAAGGCAGAACGGCACACCCAGCGCGCGCAGCGCCTTGGCTGTGGCGGCTACTTCCTCGATGTTGTCGAGCTCCGCCGTCTCGGTCATCTCGACCACGACGAGCCCTGCCTTGCAGGCGGGGCTGCCTTTGAGCAGCAGGACCAGGCTGTTCCTGAAGCCCGGGTCCTGGACCGACTGGCCCGACAGGTTGAAGGCCACCTTGCGGCCCGCATTGACGGCTTGGTCGCACGCCGCGCGCGCCACCGTCAGGTCGAGTTCGTTCGCCAGCCCAAGCGCCTCGACCAGCATCACGAAATCCTGCGGACCGGCCAGCGGCAGCTCCGGCACCGGCCGGGGCCTGATCAGCGCTTCGCAGTGATGAACGGCCCTGGTCTTCAGCGACACGATCGGCTGGAAGGTCAGGCTGAACTGGCCGCCCCTGATGACGCGGCGCAGCACATCGGTCTTGCGGCCGGCATGCTGCAGGTAGCCGGCCAGGCTGGAGCCCAGGCCGGCCTGCTCCACCCCCTGGACACCGTCGCGCGAGAACACGCTCAGCGCCTGCCGCAAGGCGCGCGCTGCCTGGGTGGAGGTCAACCCTTCGGCCATCAGGGGCAGGTGGCGGGCGGTGACCGAGACGTCCAGGCCCTGCGCGCGGAGGAACTCCTCAAGCGAAATGGACGTCGATTGCAGATCCTTATGCGTGCCGCCGGTGCCGAGCAGGCCGTAGCGGCCCGGGGCGAACTGCCCGGCCACTGCGTGGGGTGCGACCAGCTCCAGGGCGTGGGCGATCGCCTCGCTGGCCATCAGCCCGTTATTGCCGGCGCCGGCAACCTCGACCAGCCCGACATCGCAGGGGGCGCCCGCGCGCATCCGCGCCTCGGTCAGCCGGGCGAAGTCCTGCGGCGAACCGGCGCGCATCACGCTGGCGACGGGTGCGGGCGGGCGGGAGAAGGTGATGCAGAGCCGAAGCGGCCGGCAGGCCGACGGCACGGCGATGCCGGCCATGGCCCGGCGGGTG
>CALMVI010000141.1 GCA_937873095.1 uncultured Acetobacteraceae bacterium
CCCGCCCACCGCGTAGCCCTCGAAGCCGATCTCCAGCAGCGCCTCGGCCGAAGCGCGTCGCAGGTCGGGGTAGGTGCCGCCCTGTACGATGCCGAACAGCGCGTAGCCCTCGCGTTGCACGAAGGCCGCGCGGCAGCGCGCCGCCCAGCGCATCGACATCAGCATCGAGGTCTGGGCCGCCTCGTGCGTCGCCGGGAATGCGGTACATTCGTCCAGCACCATGGTGATGGTGGAGTCGAGCGCGTGCTGTATCTCCATTGCGCGCTCAGGCGTCAGCCGGTGGCGGGTTCCGTCCAGGTGGGAGCGGAAGGTGACGCCGCCCTCGTCCAGCGTGCGCAGCTTGTCGAGCGACATGATCTGGAAGCCGCCCGAATCGGTCAGGATCGGTCCGGGCCAGTCCATCATCCTGTGCAGCCCGCCCAGGCGCGCCACCCGCTCGGCGCCGGGGCGCAGCATGAGGTGGTAGGTGTTGGCCAGCACGATGCCGGCGCCGGTGGACCGGACGGCGTCGGCCGTCATCGCCTTCACGCTGGCCGCCGTTCCCACGGGCATGAAGGTGGGCGTCGGCACGTCGCCATGGGCGGTGTGCAGCGTGCCGGCGCGCGCCGGCCCGTCCGTCAAGTGCCGGGTCCAGCAGAACCCGCTCACCCGGCATGCCCGGGCGCGCGCTCCAGCAGCGTGGCGTCGCCGTAGGAGTAGAAGCGGTACCCCCGGTCGATGGCGTGCGCGTAGGCGGCCTTCATCCTGGCGGTGCCGGCGAACGCGCAGACCAGCATGAACAGGGTGGAGCGCGGCAGGTGGAAGTTCGTCAGCAGGCAGTCGGCCGAACGCACCGGCGTGCCGGGCAGGATGAACACGTCCGTGTCGCCGGACGCTGCCCGGGTCAGCCCGTCCGCGCCGGTGGACCATTCGAGCAGGCGCAGGCTGGTCGTGCCGACAGCGACCACCCTGCCGCCGGCCTGGCGCGTCGCGTTGATGCGGGACGCTGCCGCCTCGGTGATGCAGCCGCGTTCGGCGTGGATGCGGTGTTCGGACACGGTCTCGGTCCGCACCGGCAGGAACGTGCCGGCGCCCACGTGAAGTGTGACGGTCGTCCGCCCCACGCCGCGTTCGGCGAGGCGGTCCAGCAGGTCGGGGGTGAAATGCAGGCCGGCGGTCGGCGCCGCAACCGCGCCGTCATGGGCGGCGAACACCGTCTGGTAGTCCGACCGGTCCTGATCGCTCGGGCCGTCTGGCCGGTCGATATAGGGCGGCAGGGCAAGTGCGCCGGCCTGGGCCAGGGCGGCCATGAAGTCCTGGCCCGTGCGGTCGAAGCGGAGGCACGCTCCGCCATCCTCGTCCCGGCTCAGGACGACGGCGCATAGGCCGCCGGCGCCGGCAAACACCAGCTGGTCGCCGGCATGCAGGCGGCGTGCGTTGCGGGCCAGCACGTGCCAGCTGCCGTCCGGCAGCGGCCGGTCGAGCGTGATGCCGATGCGCGCCGCGCCGCGCCGCGCCGACAGCTGGGCAGGGATCACGCGGGTGTCGTTGGCGACCAGAAGATCGCCCGGCCGAAGCAGATCGGGCAGGTCGGCGATCCTGTGGTCGGACATCGCCTGGCCGACGAGGAGAAGCCGGGCGGCCTCGCGCGGCACCGCAGGACGCTGCGCGATCAGGCCGGGCGGGAGGACGAAATCGAAGTCCGACGTGCGCAGGCCTGCTGGCCCCGCTTTGCTCAACACCAAGCCTTACTCAAGATAGGACGAAATCTCGATCAGGTTGCCATCGGGGTCGCGGCAATAGACCGAGCTGATCTCGCCCAGCGCGCCGGCCCGCTTCGTCGGCCCTGCCTCGATGGCGATGCCGCAGGAATGCAGGTGGCCGACCACCTCCTCCGGCCCGACTGCGGTGATGAAACACAGATCCTGGCTTCCCGGGCAGGCGTCCCGGCCGCTCTGCCAGTCCAGCACGCCGGCCGGCCGCACGTTGATCTTCTGTCCGCCGAACTTCAGGGCGCAGCGCCGGTCGGGACCGAAATCCTCACGCTCCATGCCCAGCACGCGCTGATACCAGGTGGCCGTTATCTCGACCTCGTTGCACGTCAGTACAAGATGATCCAGACGGTCGACGGTGAAGCGCATGATTCTGTCCGCGGTCTATCGGGCGCGTTCTATGGCGTGGCCGGTGGCCAAGCAAGCTGCGAGCCACGCTACGGCCCGCCCGCGAGAACCGCGGCGCTGAGCGCCAGGATCGCCAGCACCGTCCGAAGCAAGCCGGGCAGGACGGCCCTGGCCAGCAGCGCCGCCCCGGTGATCGGGCCGGCGCCACAGGCCTGGGCCGCGCGGTATGCCTGCACCGGCAGCCGGGCGAAGACGCCGGCAAGCCCCAGCACCATGACCGGCAGCATCAGCGCGGCCATGCGCAGCACGTCCGTGACGGGGCTTTGCGGCAGGACGACCAGGGACCAGCCGGCACCGCCGACGCCCACGGCAAGCCAGCCCGGCAACAGCCACGCCAAACCCGGCCGGCTCAGCGCGGCAGGCAGTGCCAGTGCCGCGCAGGCCAGCGTGCCCGCCACAGCCTGAGGCAGGACGTGCCGGACCCGGCCGGCGACCGCGGCGAGCGGCATCGAGGACAGGGCGTCACCGGCGGCGGCCAGCGCGCACAGCACCAGCACGAGCAGGGGTGCTGCGGCCAGCAGCCGCCACGGGTCCGGCGCGCGCTGCAGTGGCCGGTCCGGGCCGGACAGCAGGGCGGCAACACCGCGCACGCTACTTGCCGAGCCAGGCGCTGAACCTTGCCTCCAGCTTGTCGCCGTCCAGCCAGAAAGCCTCGTCCAGCGCGAGCCCTGCCTGGAGGTTTGCAGGCAGGCTCGGGTTCTGCGTCCGGGCGTCGCGGGGGAGCAGCGCCAGGGCGTTGCGCACCGCGGGTCCGAGCCCGGTCGCGCGGCTGAGCTCGACCTGCCGCGCCGGGTCGCTCGCGACCAGGATCGCGGCCATCGCCCCGCTGGGGTGGGCGGTGCCGGCCGGCCGCGCCCAGCTCGCCGCCTCGCTGAGGCTGCCCGACCATTGCACGCCCACATGCGACGCGGGTCCAGAGGGCAGCGCCGCGACCGGCGCCGAGGTCAGAAGCACCTTGGCCGAGGCGAGGAGCTGGGCGGGCTGCGCGGCCTGGTCCCACCAGATGACGTAGGGTTTCAGCTGGTCGAGCTTGCGGAACGCCCGGTCCACCCCGTCGGACGACCGCAGCGTGCGGTAGACATCGCCCGGGCTCACCCCGTCGGCCAGCAGCGCGATCTCCAGGTTGCCGCGGGCCGAGCGGCGCAGGCCGCGCCGCCCTGGATGCTTGGCGATGTCCCAGAAATCGGCCCAGCCCGGCACGCCGGAAAACTTCCCCCTATCCCAGGCGAGCACGGTGGCGGAGATGTAGGCGCCGGCGCCGCAATCGCTGGCGGAAGCGGGCAGGAACCGGTCACGGCCCAAGGCCGACCAGTCCAGGCGGTCCACTGTCTGCGCCCGGCAGGCGATGGCCAGCGTGTGGCCGTCCAGCAGGACCAGGTCGGCCAGGTGGCCGGCCTGAAGCGCGCCCAGTGCCGCGACCGAGCCGTCCCAGGGAGGGTCGCCAAGCTCCGTCGCGGTCGCCTTGGCGTAGGGCAGCAACAAGGTCTTGCGCACGGCATCCTTGGCCGGGCCGGCAGCGATGGCAGCGGCCACGGGCTGCGGCGCGTCGTCCGCCGCGGGCATGGGCGCAGCCGGAGGCGCGGGTTTCGGCGGGGGAGACGCAGCGGCCGAGGCGAGGGCCAGGCAGAGCAGGAGCAGCTTGAACGAAGGGCGCATCCGAGTGCCTTGGCCTGAGCTTGGGTGGCCAGCTATCAGCCAGCCCGAGCACACGATCAAGGTGGGGCGATCAAGGTGGGGCGATCAAGGTGGGGCGTCCTCGACGAACAGGGGCCTGTCGTCAGGGGAAGCCTGCGCGTGATGCGGCTGCCAGGCGATGGCCGCGCTCCGCCCGGGCGCCAGGCCGCGCAGGCCGGCCGCCGCCGGACGGCGCACGACCAGTTCCGCGCCGCTGCCCAGCAGCAGGCGCAGGCGATAGGCATCGCCCAGGAACTGCGCCTCGATCAGCGTGGCGTCGAGCGCGTCCTCGCCCATTTCGGCGGCCGGCACGGCTGCGATCGCGATACGGTCCGGCCGCACCGTGACGATGCAGGGGTCGCCCTTGCGCAGGGCGTCGCCGGCGGCGGCGTCCACCATCGGCCCGCAGAGCAGGCGCACCTGGGCGATGCCGTCCTCGATCGTTCTGACCACGCCTGCCAGCCGGTTCACCTCGCCCAGCAGGCCGGCCACGTAGGCGTTGCGCGGCCTGTCCGACAGCTCCCACGGCGTGCCATGCTGCTCGATGGCGCCGGAGCGCAGCACGGCGACGCGGTCCGCGGCCCCGAGAGCGTCGTCGGCCCGGCGCGTCGCCAGCAGGGTCGTGGCCCCCAGCAGGGCATGGACCCGGCGAAGGTTGGCGAAGAGCTCGGCGCGCGAGGCCACGTCCTGGCTGGAAAACGGCTCGTCCAGCAGCAGCAGGCGCGGCCCGAACACGGTCGCACGCGCCAGCATCGCACGCTGGCACAGTGCGGGCCCCGCCTCCGCGGGCAGCATGCGGGCGAACGGCCCCAACTGCCATTGGTCCAGCGCCTCGGCGGTCAGCCATTTGCGCGAGGCGCGCGGGACGCGGCGGAAGCGGAGCGGCAGTTCCACGTTGCCTGCCAGGTCGAGATGCGGGAACAGCGCGTCGGGCTGCTGGACCACGCCGAAGCCGCGCCGGTGCGGCGGCACGCCTGCCACGTCCCGTCCCTCGAACATGATGGCGCCGCGCGCCCGCTCGAACCCCGCCAGGATGCGCAGCAGCGTCGATTTGCCGCTTCCGGCCGGGCCGATGATGGCCGTCAGCAACCCCACCGCCGGCGCCAGATCAAGCCTGTCGAGGACGGCCACGCGTCCACGCTGCCGGGTGAGGCCGCGAACCGTCAGCCCGAGCGCCGCACCGGTCATGTTGCATCAAATCCATTCTGCGTGGCGCTGCATGGCAACCGGCCCGGGATAGGTGGCGTTGATCGCCCGACAGCGCCTGCGTGGCGTTGATGCGATGCTTGACCTTAGGAGTGCCCGACGATGGCCATGTCTGACAACGCCCGCGAGGAAATCCGCAATCTGCGCGACCAGGTCAACCAGCTGATGGAAGACCGTGTCAGCCCGGCGTTCTCCGACGCATCCAAGCGCGCCGGCGAGGCAGCGACCCGCGCGCGCGCCTATACCGAGGATTCGGCGGAAATGGTGTCCGAACGGGTGCGCGACCAGCCGCTGATCGCGATCGGCGTTGCGGCCGCCGTGGGCTTCCTGTTCGGCCGTGTAACCAAGTAGGACAGCAGGATGCGCACCGTCCGCCTCGCCCGCGTCGCCGCGCAAGCGGAGGTGCTGGTCCTTCGCCGCTACCTTGCCGCGGCGCTTCGGCACACGATCTTCGGCGTCGTCGCGGGGGTGTTCGCGATCGCCGTGCTGGTGCTGCTGCATGTGCTGGCCACGGTGGCGCTCGAGCAGCTGGCGCGGCTGTCTCCCCTGGCGTCGGTGGCCATCGTGCTGGCGGTCGACGTCGTGTTCATGGCGGTGTTCGGCTTCCTGGCGACCCGGACCATTGCCGATCCTGTGCTGGAGGAGGCACGCCGGGTGCGCGACACCAGCATCGAGCAGGCGCGTCAGAGCCTGACGATGGCGGCGTTGCTGGCACCGGCGACCAGGGTGGTGGCGCAGACCGGCCTGGTGCGCGTGATGTTCAACCTGCTCGGCGCGGGGATCCGCCGGTCACGCCGTTAAGCGGGTTCAGGCTGACCGCATCAGCCTGAACCTGCTTAAACTTTTGTTTGTAGAGCAGCTTCATCGTCCAGCCTGGTTCAGTCTGGACGATGCTGCTCCAGGTCGGGAAGGCAGGAGGCAGCCAGTTGCGCCATAGCCCTGGCGCGGTGGCTGTCGGCGTGCTTTTCCGCCGGCGCCATCTCGCCGTAGGTCTGCGCGGCCCCGAGTGGGATGAACATCGGGTCGTAGCCGAAGCCTAGCGTGCCGCGCGGCGGCCACGCGACGGTTCCATCGACACGGCCCATGAAGCTTGCCGACACCCCGTCCGGCCAGGCCAGGCTGAGCACGCAGACGAACCAGGCCCGCTCGTCGGCGACGCCCGCCCGCTGCTCGTGGACGCGCCGCATCGCGACCTCGAAATCCTTGTCCGGCCCGGCCCATCGGGCGGAGAATACCCCTGGCGCTCCGTTCAGCGCGGCGACGCAGAACCCGGAATCGTCGGCCAGCGCGGGCAGTTGCGCGGCCTGGGCCGAAGCTGTCGCCTTGAGCCTGGCGTTGCCGGCGAAGTCGGCCTCGGTTTCCTCCGGCTCAGGCAGGCCGAGCTCGCCGGCCGACACGATGCCGATGCCGAACGGCTCCACCAGAGCCGCGATCTCGCGCAGCTTTCCCCGGTTGTGGGTGGCCAGGACCAGGCGCGCACCCGCGGCCAGGCGGCGCAAGCCGGTCATTCAGGCGAGCGCCGCGCGCTGGGCCTCGAACAGGCGCGCGGTGCCGAGCTTGGCCAGGCGCAGCAGCTCGAGGAACTGCGGCTCGCTGAACGGCGCCTGCTCGGCGGTGCCCTGGATTTCGACGATCCCGGTCTGTGTCAGCACGAAGTTGGCGTCGGCTTCGGCACCGCTATCCTCGGCGTAGTCGAGGTCCAGCACCGCCGTCCCTCCCACCAGCCCACACGACACCGCGGCTACCTGGCTCAGCAGCGGCACCGTCGCGATCACGCGGTTGGCGACCAGCCGCCGGAACGCCAGCGAGAGTGCCACGTAGGCCCCGGTGATGCTGGCGCAACGGGTGCCGCCGTCGGCGTTGAGCACGTCGCAATCCAAGGTCACTGTCATCTCGCCCATCGCGGTACGGTCGGCGACTGCGCGCAGGGAGCGGCCGATCAGACGCTGGATTTCCTGGGTGCGGCCGGACTGCTTTCCCCGCGCCGCTTCGCGGTCGCCTCGGGTGTGGGTCGCGCGCGGCAGCATGCCGTACTCGGCCGTCACCCAACCCCGCCCCTGGCCGCGCATGAAGGGCGGCACCTTGGGCTCGACACTGGCCGCGCACAGGATTTCGGTGCCGCCCATGCGTATCAGGCAGCTTCCTTCCGCGTGGTGCGAAAACCCCGTTTCGATCCGCACCTCCCGCAGCGCATCGTTTGCGCGATCATTCAGCCGCATGCAGTCATCCGATCGTGGCGGGGTGCGGGCGAGGCGGTGGGCCTGCCCGACGCGGCCTTCTCTGCGGCATTTCGGCGTGCCACGCTATATGAGGATGATGGACCCGCCAAAGCCGCTGCCCCCCGGCCTTGACCCGCGCGCCGCCGCGGTGCTGCGAGAGATCGTCGAGCAGTACGTGGGCACCGGCGAACCGGTCGGCAGCCGCACGCTGGCGAGGAGGCTGCCGATCGCGCTGTCTCCCGCCACCATACGCAACGTGATGGCCGACCTGACCGATGCGGGCCTGCTGTTCGCGCCGCACACCAGTGCCGGGCGTCTGCCGACCGAGCGGGGATTGCGGCTGTTCGTCGACGGCCTGCTGCATTTCGGCGACCTCTCGCTCGAGGAGCGCGAGTCGATCAGCCGTCAGCTGGCGGCGCATGGACGCAGCATGCAGGACACCCTGGCCGATGCGTCGGCGATGCTGTCCGGGCTGAGCCAGGCGGCCGGCATGGTGCTCGCGCCCAAATCGGACGGCGCGATCAAGCATATCGAGTTCGCGTCGCTCGGCTCGGGCCGGGCGCTGGTCATCCTGGTCGCGGCCGACGGCCAGGTGGAGAACCGGGTGATCGAGATACCGCCCGGCCTGCCGCCCTCGGCGCTGACGGAGGCGGCGAACTACCTCAACGCGCGCGCGGCCGGGCGCACGCTGGTCGAGCTGCGGCGGCGGGTGGCCGACGAGATGGCCCAGGATCGCGGCCAGCTGGACCTGCTCGCCGCGGGCGTGGTGGAAGCGGGTCTTGCCACCTGGACCGAGGCCGGGCGAGGCGGTTCGCTGATCGTGCGCGGGCAGGCGAGGCTGCTGGCGGACGTGACGCAGATCGAGAACCTGGCCGCGATCCAGGTGCTGTTCGACCGGCTCGAGACGCAGGAGACGATGCTGCGACTTCTCGAGCTGGCCGAGCAGTCGGACGGCGTGCGCATCTTCATCGGCGCCGAGAGTGCGGTGTTCGGCAGTTCGGGCGTGTCGATGATCGTGGCGCCGGCCCGCAACGATGCGGACCGCATCGTGGGAGCGATCGGGGTGATCGGGCCCACCCGCATCAATTACGGCCGGATCATTCCGGTGGTCGACTACACCGCCCGGGTGATCGGCCGACTGCTCGGCTGAACCGGCGCTCCTCTTGTCCGCCAACCGTCGATGACTTACCTGCGCTGCATGAGCGAAACCTTCGGACAGCCCGACACGGACGAACAGGCAGACAGCCAGCCAGAGGCCCTGATGGCGGAGGCAGCGCGGCGCATCGCCGAGCTCGAGGCGGAGCGGGACGACTACCGCGACCGCTGGATGCGCGCGGAAGCGGAAACGCAGAACGTGCGTGCGCGTGGCAAGCGGGAGGTGGACGAGACCCGCCAGTACGCCGTGCAGAAGTTTGCCAAGGACGTGGTCGAGGCGGCAGAGAACCTGCGCCGCGGCCTGAGCAGCCTGCCGCCGCCCACGCCTGGCGAGCCGGAGATCGTTGCCAAGCTGCGCGACGGCTTCGAAGGGGTGGAGCGGAGCTTCGTGGCCCTGCTCGAGCGCAACGGGATCGTGGCCGAGGATCCCGTGGGAAAGCCGTTCGACGCCAACCTGCACGAGGCGATGGCCGAGCAGCCCAGTGCCGACCAGGCGCCTGGCACCGTGCTTCAGTCATGGAGCCGCGGCTGGACGCTGAACGGGCGGCTGCTGCGGCCGGCCATGGTGGTCGTCGCCAAGTCCGAACAGGCGGCTTCGGTGGACCGGACCGCCTGACCGCGACAAGCTGCCGCCTGTACTCGCCTTACTTGTAGTAGATTTCGACGCTGATCTGGTTGGCTGACGCGACCGCGGTTGTATCGTTGTCGGCAAGGCTGCCCGACGTGACGTCGAAGGCGATGCCGCCGCTGAACGCCATGCCGACTGCGACGCCCGTCTCCTGGCACGTGCCGGGTGCCAGCAGCTTGCTGACCGCGGGCGTGCTCGTGCCGACCGTGGGCGCGGCGCCGAGCGCGAACAGGCGCAGGTAGGCGCCGGAGGTTCCGGTGTTGCAGGCCTCATAGGCGTAAACCAGGCCGCTGCTGCCCTTCACGCTGGTCGCCATGGTGGACGAGGCGGCGTTGATGGCGCGGAAGATGGTGGCACCGCCGCTCGCCACGGCCTGCAGGTAGGTGGGCACGTTGTTGGCGCTGGGAACGGTCACGACGTATGGCCTGCCGGACGTGTCGCAGGGCACCGCACCCTGCTGGCCTGCCGTGAAGCTCGGCAAAGTGGTGTTGGCCACGCAGCCGACCAGCGTGGAGTTCGAGGCAGGGGTGCCGGGGGCGACCGGGCCCAGGGCTGCGGACTGGCCGGCCGCCGTTGCCGCGCCGGCGGGCAACGGCAGCGAGGCCGCCGAGACCGGCTGCGTCGCGGGCAGGTTCGAGACCGAGACCGAGCCGATCGCGTTGCTGCCGGCCGACAGGCCGACCGACCAGGTGCCCGCCTGGCTGACCGCGCCGCTGACCGGCTGCGTCGCGGGCAGGTTGGCGACCGTGACCGAACCGATCGCATTGGTTCCGGCCGGCAGCGGCGGCAGCGACGCGACGCTCACCTGCCCGATGCTGGCATTGCCTGCCGACAGGGCGACCGTGCTTCCGTTCGCCAGGCCGACCGACCAGCTGCCCGACTGCGACACCGCGCCGCTGACCGGCTGCACCGCCGGCAGGTTGGAAATTGCCACCGCACTGCCGCCGGACAGGCTGACCGTGCCGCCGATGCTGAGCGCCCCGCCGCTGATCAGGCCGTCGAGCGAAGTGTCCTGCACCGGCAGGCGATTGCTGGCGGAGACCGGCGAACCGCCCTGGTTGATGGAGACTGCACCGCCGCCGCCCGAACCGCCGCCCGATCCGAAGTTGCAGGGCGCGACCCCGGTGCCGCTGGGGCAGAATATGGTCACCGCCGGAAAGCGGTTACGCCCGTCAGGTGCGACGTAGCTGGTCTGGGCAAGGGCCGCCCCAGGAGCAAGGCAGAACAGTGCCGCGGGGAGCGATCGGGCAAGCGTCATTCGGGCGGTCCTTCGATGCAGTCGTTTCATCGACAGCGCGGCTGACTGGCCCGGCTGTCCGGTCGGGCAAGCTACGCGGGCGGCCGCGAGCTAGGCAAAGCTTATGTTCTTGAAACGTTCAGGCACTTCATGGTATGCGCCTGGGCAGGGCTGCACGCACCGCCGGTGCGGGGCGGCATGCCCCTTGTGATTCCGCCGGCTGCTCAATACATCCCGGCACATCGAATTGAGGGCCGTGTGCGGTGCTTCGGGCTGCACCTGAGCCGCTTGGAAGGAGTTCGCGTATGAGTAAGGTTATCGGTATCGACCTCGGCACGACCAACTCGTGCGTGGCCATCATGGAGTCGGGCGACGTCCATGTGATCGAGAACAGCGAGGGCGCCCGCACCACGCCGAGCATGGTGGCGTTCAGCGAGAGCGGCGAACGTCTGGTCGGCCAGGCTGCCAAGCGCCAGGCGGTGACCAACCCCTCCAACACCTTCTACGCCGTCAAGCGCCTGATCGGCCGGCGCTACGACGACCCGCTGGTCGCCAAGGACCGCGGCCTCGTGCCGTATGCGATCGTCAAGGGCGACAACGGCGACGCCTGGGTCGAGGCGCGCGGCGAGAAATACGCGCCGGGCAAGATCAGCGCCGACATCCTCGGCAAGATGAAGGAGACCGCGGAGGCCTATCTCGGCGAGAAGGTGAGCCAGGCGGTCATCACCGTTCCGGCCTATTTCAACGACGCCCAGCGGCAGGCGACCAAGGATGCCGGCCGCATCGCCGGCCTGGAAGTCCTGCGCATCATCAACGAGCCGACTGCGGCGGCACTCGCCTACGGCATGGACAAGAAGAACGGCGGCCTGGTCGCGGTGTACGACCTTGGCGGCGGCACGTTCGACGTCTCGGTGCTCGAAATCGGCGACGGCGTGTTCGAGGTGAAGTCCACCAACGGTGACACGTTCCTCGGCGGCGAGGACTTCGATGCCCGCGTGATCGATTACCTGGCCGGCGAGTTCAAGCGCGAGCAGGGGATCGACCTTCGCCGCGACAAGCTGGCGCTGCAGCGGCTGAAGGAGGCCGCCGAGAAGGCGAAGATCGAGCTGTCCTCGTCCAAGGAGACCGAGATCAACCTTCCCTTCATCACCGCGGACGCCTCGGGGCCGAAGCACCTGGTGATGAAGCTGTCCCGCGCGAAGCTGGAGAGCCTGGTCGACGACCTGATCACCCGCACGATGGACCCGTGCCGCG
>CALMVI010000142.1 GCA_937873095.1 uncultured Acetobacteraceae bacterium
GCCCACACCCATCCCCTGTGATCGACCATCACGGCGACGATGCTGTTCGACCGTGTGTCGGACGTCGCGACCGACAGGGTGGAGGTGACATGGTCGCCCGACAGGGACAGCCGGAACAGCCCGCCCGCGCCGCCGACCCACACATTGCCGCTGTGATCGACGGCGAGCGACACCGGTTCGAACCCGTTCACCGGCCACGTCTGCAGTATTGCCGCGTCGGCGCCGTCGTGTCGGTGGTGGCGCAGGCGGCCGCTCGACAGGTAGTAGACGCCGCCGGAAGTGTCCTCGGCGACGTCGGTCACCTGGGTCCGCGCCGACGCGGCGAGCCTGGCATGCGGCGGCTCGCCCGCGCGCCTGTCGACTTCGAACAGCCCGGACCGCGTGCCGACCCAGACGTCGTCGCCCAGGCCCGCCACGATGGTGTTCACCGCCGGCATCCTGATCCTGGCCAGGGCGCCGGTGTCAGGATCGATCACGCCCAGGCCTTCGTTGCCGTCCCCTGCCCACAACGCTCCGTGCGGACCCGCGGCCAGGGCGTAGGACGAACCGGCAAACACGTGGGACACGGTGAGCGAGCCGCCCTGGCGCCGCACCTGGTCGACGCCGGTATCGGTGGAAATCCATAGCGGCCCGCCCGGCGCGCGCGCCGTCCGCCAGGCGATGCCGTCGGAAAGCCCGTCGGATTTCTGCAGCGTCTCCCAGCGCCCATAGCCGACCCATCGCTTGAGGCCCATGCCGAACATCTTGAACCAGAGCTGCCCGGTGGCGTCCGTCATGGCGCTCACCATGGTTCCCGACGGCGCGCCCTCGCTGACGGACATCGTGCGCCAATGCGCGCTGCCCCGCGGCAGGATCGCCAGGCCATGATCGGCCTGGGTGACCAGCCCGCCATCGGGCGTCCTGAACAGGCCGAGGCTCCAGGCGTAGCCGCGATATCGGCCGCCCTGGTCCGGCAGGGGCGCAACCGTCCACCTGCCCCTGTCGGGATCGAACGTCGCGACCGAATTCGCCGAGCGGGCCAGGACGGCATCGCCGTCGCCAGCGACCACGTCGGTCAGACGCTCGCCGTTCAGGCCATCGGCCGCGCCGTAGCATTTCACCCGGCCAGGATCTGCCGCACACAGCCGGCCGTCCTCGGAGGCAAGCCACAGGTGGCCGTGCACGGAGAACACCTGCGCCGCGCCGGCAAGCTGCGCGCGCTCCACCGGGTCGTAGCCCATCACCTCGACCCTGGGCGGCTCGGCGCCGGGCAGGACGATCTTTTCCAGTGTGCCGCCGGTGAGCAGGGCGAACCCGTCCTGCCAGGCGACCAGATGGTGCTTCTGGTCCTCGAAGAACGTCAGGCCCGGATGCTGGACCGTGCGGAACGTGAGCGACAGGGGGGAATGGGTGTCGTCGGTGACCCGGTCGGCCACCAGCACCTCGTCGGTGAAGCGGACGGCGATGCGTCCGGACGCGGCGACTGCGATGTCGTAGACGTAGCCACCCTGACGCAGGCCCTGGTCTGGCCCGAGGGCGTCGAACTTGCGTCCGTTATAGGAGAAGACCCCGTCTTCGGTGCACACCAGAACGAAACCGCCACGGTCCTGCACCAGGCAGTCGCCGCCCAGGCTTGTCAGCCCCTGATCAGCGTTATAGGAGCGAAACGTCGGGCCGCCCGCACGGGCCTGCCCGATGCATACCGCGGCGGCAACGAGCGCCGCACCAAGCACCGCCGCCTGCCGCAGGTGTGCGCGAACTAGACCGAACGACATCAATCCGGTTCCATCTGCCCGTTCGCGGCATCAACGCATAGCGGCCCTGCCTACGTCAATCAGTACTCTATCGTTTGATCATAACAACCGGAGCGGGCGAGGCGGTTTGCCTCATCCCGCAGCCAGTCAAGATGCACGCGTTCGGAGAGACGACCGCAGGATGCAAGCCCGAGACGTCGGGGCCGTGCGCTCAGGACCCGCGACGCATCAGTTCCGACGAGCCGGAGTCCGACAGGTCGGGCCAACGGTGGCGCACGCTCGGGTCGATCGGGTCGATATCGATATGGACTCGACCGGCCCGGGGCAAAGCCGTTACGGTCGCAGCCGGAACCAGCCGCGACGCCTCGGCTGCGCTGCGCGGGCTGACCGACTGCGTCGACACAGGCGCCGCCTGAGCGGAAACGCCGACGGCCGTCAAAGCGATGACTCCAAGAGCCAGGCCGTGTCCCCGGCCAACGAAACGACGCGAACGATCAGTCATGGCTGCTCCTCCGATGGAAACTTTCGGACCCATTATCCGAACAACGCAGACCGTGTCAGATGTATAACTCAAGCTCAACCGGAACAAAACAAGTATGAACAAAATATTTCTTCCGAACCGCCAAACTTACGTGCGAGGCGGATCAATATAGTTGTCTATGAGTAATTTTTTGTCCTGTGTCTCGACTTTCGTTTTCATTCGAGAGCAAATTTGTGCAACGACTGTACTAAGCGGTCCAGACATTACTTACCTCGCGTATAAGCCGATACATGCCAAACGTAAAGCGATCCGAGCGTGCGCTGAACGCCTGTCAGCTTGCCCGATTTGCGAGATTGGTGTGCGTCCGCGTTCGGGGAGAGGCAGACCGTTGCGGCCGCAATCCGCCCGCATGCGGACGCGTTCTCCCGACATCGGCGGCGCAGGCATGAGCGAGTAAGGACCGGCCCAGGATCGTCGCGGGATCGCTACCAGGCGAAATGGTCGAGCATCATCGAGGGCACCGCACCCCTTGCCGCGGCCAGATCCGCCGCGGCCTGGCCGTCGCCCAGCAGGTCGCTGTGGATGCCGCCCAGCACCCAGACGGAGGCGAGCCCCGCCGCGGCCGCGCCTGCGATGTCGGTGTGCAACGAATCACCGACCGCAAGCACGCGTGCGCCCGGCACGCCCAGCATGCCGAGCGCCATGGCGTAGATGGCCGGTTCCGGCTTGCCGAGCGACATCACGTCGCCCCCCGCCTGTGCGTAGTACGCCGCCAGCGACCCGGCGCAGAGCAGCCGGACGCCGTCGCGCATCACCACCAGGTCGGGATTGGCGCAGATCATCGGCAGCCCGGCGCCCAGGCAGGCCTGCAGCTCGGGCACGAAGACGTCGAGCGTGGCCGCATCGGCCACGTCGTCGTCGGGCCCGGTGTTGAGGACGAAGTCGGCACCGTCCGGGCGGTCGGCGCGCCGCAGGCCGAGCCCGTCGAGGATGCCGCGGTCCCGCTGCGGGCCGAGATGGTAGACCCTGCTTCCCAGCCGCGCGAACCAGGGGTCGGCGCGGTCGTGCAGCGCCAGCCAGACCGCTTCGCCACTGGTCAGGATGCCGGTGTAGAGCTCGTCGGCCAGGCCCATGCGATGCAGCATGCGGCGGGTCGAACTCGCCCGTCGCGGCGCGTTGGACAGCAGCAGCACGCGCGAGCCTGCGAGCCGGCGCAGGCACTCCAGCGCCGCGGGATAGGGGGCGACCCCGTTATGGACGACGCCCCACAGGTCGACGATGAAGCCGTCATAGTCGCGCGCGACCTCGCCCAGGCCGCCGATCCTGCGCATCAGGCAGAGACGCCCACGGCGTCCCCCACGACAGCGAACCCGCCCGCATCGAGCGCTTCGGCCAGCTCGGCCTTCAGCCGGCCGACAAGCGCCGGGCCGGCATAGGCGAACTCGGTATAGAGCTGGACCAGGCTGGCGCCCGCCTGGATCTTCGCCAGCACGTCGGCACCCGTCCTGATCCCGCCGCAGCCGATCAGCACCAGCCTCTCGCCCGCGATCCGTCGTGCCCGGCGCAGCATCTCGGTCGACCGGGCGAACAGCGGCGCGCCGGACAGCCCGCCCACCTGCAGCGCGTTGAGCCCGCCCAGCTCGGGCGGGCGCGCGATGGTCGTGTTGCTGATGATGAGCCCTGCCGCGCCCTCCGCGCCCGCGGCGTCCACGACGGCCGCCAGCCCGTCATCGGACAGGTCGGGGGCGATCTTGACCACCACGGGCGGGCGGACCGGCACCTCGCGGGCGATGGCGCGCAGGATGCCGCGCAGGCGCGCCTCGCCCTGCAGGTCGCGAAGTCCTGGGGTGTTGGGCGAGGAGACGTTGATGGTGACGTAATCGGCATACGGCGTCACGGCGGCAACCAGTGCCGGGTAGTCGCGCTCGGGGTCGGCACCCTGCTTGTTGATGCCCACATTGGCGCCGAAGCATGCCGGCCGCGGTCCGGCGTCCTTCAACCGGGCCAGGTAGCGGTCCAGACCCTCGTTGTTGAACCCCAGCCGGTTGATCACCGCACGGTGCTGGGGCAGGCGGAACAGGCGGGGCCGCGGGTTGCCGGGCTGCGGACGCAGGGTGACGGTGCCGGCTTCCACGCAGCCGAAGCCCAGGCGCAGTAGCGGCAGCACCGCGCGCGCGTCCTTGTCGAAGCCGGCCGCCAGCCCGATCGGGTTGGGAAAGGACAGACCCATGGCGCGCACGGCGAGCCGTGGCGGGTCGGGGGTTCTCTGCCGCCCCGCCAGCCCGGCCTGCAGGGCGCGCAGCGAGAGTGCGTGTGCGGCTTCCTCGTCCATCAGCCGCAGCAGGGGCGTGAGCCGGGAGGCGAGCGCACCAAGGGTCATCATCTGGTGCAGATCCTCATCGGACGGGATCGTCTGATCGGGTGAGGATGCTCGTAGACAACACGCTGGAGCCTGTTGAGTGAACGGAACATGCTCAAGGGTCCTGCCCCTGTTTGACGGCCGCATCAAGCCTTGCGGCGCGCCCGCTCCGGCACGAGTCTCAGGGCCATGTGGGACCAGCCCTACCTAGAGACCTGCTGCAGGGCCGCGCTGCACCGCCTGGTGCTGGCCGGCGGCATCGGCCGGCCGCCTGCGCTGAAGGACGGCCCTTGCCTGCAGCGCCTCACCGCGGACGGGTTCGCCCGCCGGCGCCCCGATGGCCGCTACGAACTGACCGAGGCGGGTGCCGCGCGTCACCGGCTGGAGATCGAGCCCGCCGGCGGGGCAGGGCCGGCCGGCTGACCTCAGGCATGGCCGGCCGTGCCGGACAGCAGGATCGGGTCCACCTTCAGTATGGCCATCGCACGGCGCCATTTCGTCTCGTGGTCGGTGTCGAACATCAGCTCGAGGCTGGCTGGCGCGGACAGCCACGCGTTTTCGGTCAGTTCGCGATCGAGCTGGCCGGGACCCCAGCCCGCGTAGCCCAGCGCCAGAAAGCCCTGCCGCGGCCCGCCGCCGTCTGCGATCGCCTTGAGGACGTCCAGGCTGGCTGTCAGCGCGACCTGGGGATCGACCATCAGGCTGCCGTCCCCGGTCCAGTCGGCGGTGTGCAGGACGAAGCCGCGCGCGCTGTCCACCGGGCCGCCGCGGAACAGGTCGATCTGCCGGGCGGGCGGCACCGGCGTCACGTCGAGCTGCTCGAGCAGGTCGCCGAAGCTGGGGCTGGCCAGGGGACGGTTGAGCACGATGCCCATGGCGCCGTCCGGCGTGTGCGCGCAGACATAGATGACCGCCTGGCTGAAATGGGGCGTGTTCATGCTCGGCATCGCGATCAGGAACTGCCCGGTGAGCAGCCCCTCGGTCGCCGGTTCCGCCGCCTTGCGGCCGCGAAGCTTCGCGGCAGGTGGCGCTCCAGTCTTCGGCTTGGCCATCGCCCGTGTCTCGTCTTCCGTATCAAGGCCGCTGATCCGGCCCGACCCCGTTCAGATAAGTCTGCCCCGCCCCGACGCCATCCCCGCCGGGTCCCGCCGTGACACCCTTGGCCAAACTGGCTACAGCCCGGCGAAGCCTGAGGAGCCTGGACCAGATGATCAAGCAAGGTGACCTGATACCGTCGGTGAAGCTGATGGCCGCGAACGAGGAAGGGCCGCGCGAACTCTCCACCGACGACGTGTTCCGCGGCAAGCGCGTCGTGCTGTTCGGGGTGCCGGGGGCGTTCACGCCGACCTGCTCGGCGCAGCATCTGCCCGGCTACAACCACAACCTCGACGCCATCAAGGCGCGCGGCATCGACACGGTGGCGTGCATGGCGGTCAACGACGTGTTCGTGATGACGGCCTGGGCGAAGAACGAACAGGTCAGTCCGGAGATCCTGATGCTGGCCGACGGATCGGCGCAGCTGACTCAGGCGCTCGGGTTGCAGCTCGACCTGACGCAGAGGGGCCTCGGCATACGCTGCCAGCGCTTCGCGCTGGTGGCCGACGACATGCGGGTCACCCACCTGGCCGTCGAACAGCCTGGCGATTTCGACGTCAGCAGGGCGGAGGCGGTGCTGGCGCGGCTCTGATCCATGTATCGCTACGGGCTGTCCCAACTTTGAGTTGAAAAACGTTAATCCGTTCCGCTTCCGTTGCCTTTTCAAGTTAATATACCCGCACCACAATGATCTGAAGCTGTAACGACTGCCCTCAATGCGCGCAGGGGTTGACAGCACGGCAGAGACGGAGCGCGGCGGTGGAACAAGGCTGGATTTACGTGCTGGTGAACTCTTCGATGCCTGGCCTGGCCAAGGTGGGCCGGACGACCAAGCCGCCCCAGGACAGGGCGGCCGAACTTTCCGGAGCGACCGGGGTTGCGACCCCGTTCGTGCTGGCGTTCGACCAGGCCTTCGCCGATTGCTGTGCCGCCGAAAGGGCGATCCATGCCGAGCTGGAGCGTCGCGGCCTTCGCGTCTCGGCCAACCGCGAGTTCTTCCGCGGGTCGGTGTCCGAGGTGGTCCGCGTCGTACTCGACGCCGCCGATGCGCCCGGCCAGCCGGCGCCGCGCAGCCATGCCGCCCCGTCCGGACGGTCGCTGCTTGCGGCGGGCGACTGCTACCTGTTCGGAACCGGAGACACGCTGCAGGACACGGGCGAGGCGGTGCGCTGCTACAAGCTGGCGGCGTCGCGCGGCTCCCTGATCGCCTACGACCGGCTCGGCCGCATCTTCTCCGAACTCTATGCCAGCCGCTGCGAACCCTCCTCCAGCCGTTCGGACAGGGTGGGCAGGCGGCGCGCTCTGGCGCCGCTGAAGGAGGGCGCGCGAAGGGGCAACTACTACTGCTACGCCGAGATGGCGACGCTGTTTGCCGGCGAGGGCCACCTGGCCAACGTGCGCAAGGCGTGGGAGCTGTTCTTCACCCGCAGGGCGGCCGGTCCGATCGAAGAGGTTGAGGCCGGCGCCGAGCGCTACGCCGCCGCGTGCTGCCGCTACATCGGCGTGTGCCTGGCGCTGGCCGTGCCGGTCGGGCACCGGGACGAGCTGCTGGTGGCGGCGCACGACATGCGGACGGCGCTGCTGGCCGAGCTCGACAGCGTCGGGGACGACGAGGCGGCACGCCGGCGCGTGACCGGCGTGCTGCGCTGGGTCTGCCAGGAATTGCTGCCGGACACGGCGCCGCGCACGGCGCGTCCGCCCAGGCGGTTCGCGCTGCCGCTGCGCCCCGCCTGGCTTGCGGCCTCGCATGGGCTGCGAGCCGCCCGGCTTGCTGCCTCGCATGGGCTGCGGGCCGAAGGCGTTCGGGCCTGAGCGCTCCGCCACGCTTGCAAGCACGCAAGCCCTGTCCGATCTGATACCCGGACCACGCCCGTCCGGGCGGGCGGATGCAGGAGCGTGAGTGACCGATACCGAAGACATGTTGACGACCGCCTCCGACTGGTTCGAGCAGGAGGGCGCGGTCGCCCTGGCGACCGTGGTCAGGACCTGGGGCAGCTCGCCGCGCCAGCCTGGCAGCCAGCTGGTGGTGGCGCCGTCCGGCCGGATGGCGGGGTCGGTCAGCGGCGGCTGCATCGAGGTCGCGGTCGCCGAAGCCGCGTCCGGCGTGCTGCGGGACGGCGAGGCTCAGCTGCTGTCCTTCGGCGTCACGGACGAACGGGCGTGGGAGCTCGGCCTGGCCTGCGGCGGAAGGCTGCAGGTCTTCGTCGAGCGCATCGCGCCCCAAGTAGCGCCCCCGACAGCGCCCCCGATAGCGCCCCAGATAGCGCCGGAGTGACTCCCGCCACGCTGCATGCGCTGCGGGCGGCGAGGGACGCCGAACGTCCGGTGGCACTCGCGACCCGGCTGGCGGACGGCGCGCAGGTCCTGCTGCCCGGCGGGACGGCTCCGCCAGGGGTCGCGGACGCCGCCGCCGACGCGATCGACCGCGACGAGAGCGCGGTCGTGGAGCTGGACGGGCAATCCTGGTTCATCCACGTCCACGCGCCGGCCTACCGGCTGGTCATCGTGGGCGCGGTGCACATCGCCCAGGCGCTCGCCGGCCTGGCGGGCGCGCTCGGCTACCGGATCGTCGTGGTCGACCCGCGCCGCCCGTTCAACAGCGCCGAACGCTTCCCAGGCGTGGAGCGCATGCAGGACTGGCCCGACCAGGCGCTCGAGGCGCTGGGCCCTGACCGGCGCACGGCCGTGGTGGCGCTGACGCACGACCCCAAGCTGGACGACCCGGCACTCGACCGCGCTCTGCGCAGCCCGGCCGCGTTCATCGGCGCGCTCGGGTCGCGCCGCAGCCAGGCGGCCCGGCTCGCCCGGCTGGCCGAGCTCGGCCACGATGCCGCCGCCCTGGCCAGGGTTCGCGGGCCGGTCGGCCTGCCGATCGGCGCGGTCTCCGCCCCGGAAATCGCGCTGAGCATCATGGCGGAGATCGTCGCCGTGCGCCGCCACTCGGCGCTGGGCGTGCGCGGGTGACGCGGCAGGCGGCGCAGGCGGCCCCGCCGCGCGTGGCCGCCCTGGTGCTTGCGGCCGGCCGGTCCACCCGCATGGCCCCGCACAACAAGCTGCTGCTGCGCGACGGAGGCGGGCGCCCGATGGTGGCGCACGTGGCCGCTTCCTGTCTGGCGAGCAGCACCGCCTGCACCGTGGTCGTGACCGGCCACCAGGCGGCCGAGGTGCGCCAGGCGGTGCGGGACTGGGCCGGCGAGGCGGCCGGGTTTGCGCACGCGCCCGATTACGCCGCCGGGCTGTCGGCCAGCCTGCGCGCCGGCATCGAGGCGCTGCCGCCCTGGGTGGACGGCGTCATCGTCTGCCTGGGCGACATGCCGCTGGTCGGGCCCGGCATGATCGACCGGCTCATCGCGGCGTTCGCTCCCGAACAGGGCGGCATCGTCGTCCCCGTCTGGCAAGGCAGGCGCGGCAACCCTGTGCTGTGGGGCCGCGCCCTGTTCGGGGCGCTCTGCTCCCTGCACGGAGATGCCGGAGGGCGAGGCCTGCTCGCTTCCCATGGCGACCGAGTGGCGGCGGTCGAGGCCGACGGGCCGGGCGTGCTGACCGACTACGACGCGCCGGCCTGCCTGCCCGCGTGCTGGCAGGCCGCGGCAGGGGCGGAGGCCTGAGGCGATGGCGGCCATCCGTCTCGGCGCGTCTCCCGACGGCACGCTGACCTACCAGGTCGACCACGCGGCGTCCGAGCTGCCCCCGGTGCGCGGACGGGACATCCTGGCCGCCTGGGGTCTGGCGCGCGAGGCCGCCAGCAGCGCCGCCTGGGACAGCGCACGCGCGTTCCGGTTTCGCAACAGGGAGAGCGGCTGGACCGACCTCAGGCTCGACGACCGCGACGCGCAATGCTGGGCCGGCGCGGTCGACAGGGCGCTCGGCCTGCAGACGCAGTATGGGCTGTCGGTCTGCCTGCGTCTGCTGGCGCTGATCGACCTGCTCGCAAGCCTGCCATGGCTGGCGCGGCGGGCGGCGCTCGGGCGGTGCGGCGGCGAGCCGCACTCGGCGCTGCTCAGGCTGGCCGCCGAGTCCGCGCTGACCGACGATGCCCGCTTCGATGCGGCGCGGTTCCATGCCTGCCTCGAAAGCCTGCCGGCGCCTGCCGGCCTGAAGGGAGTCTCCGATGATCGCTGAGGGTGCATGTCTGCGCCTGGCGCTGCTGGCAGCGGCGCTGGGCTTGTCGGGCTGCGGGTTCTCGCCGCCGATGTCGCCGGCCGATCGGGAGACGCTGCAGGCGTGCCGAAGCGAGGCGGACCGCCTGTACAACGTGCAGAACCGCGCCCAGATCTCGGAGCGCGACGGCGAGGACAGCCCGTTCTCCGGGCAGGCGCAGCGCGGCCTGCCCTCGGACGGGCTGGCCGACCGCTACAGCCACGAGCGTCTGGTCGACGATTGCGTCCGCCACGGAACGGGCACCCAGCCGACACCTTAGAGACCGAGAGCTAAAGCGGGACCACTGAACCGGTCCGCAGCCGGGAGACAGATCATGAGCCGCATCATCCGCACCGAACCGGGCGCGCATTTCTCAAGCGCAGTCGAGCATCACGGCTTCGTCTACACCAGGGGCTTCGTGACCGGGGATGCCTCCCTGGACATGGCCGGGCAGACCAGGGACGTGCTGGCGCAGCTTGACGCCGTGCTGGAACGGCACGGCACCGACAACACCCGCCTGCTGCAGGCCCAGATCTGGCTCAAGCACATCGCCGACCGCCACGTCCTGAACGACATCTGGAGCGCCTGGCTGCCGGAGGGCGCCGCACCCGCCCGCGCCGTCGTTCAGGCCGAGCTCGGGCAACCGGAATGGCTGGTTGAGATAATGGTTACGTCTTGCAAGTGAATTGGTGCAAGAACAGCGCATAGTTGCTCAAACTACACATTATAAAACCACACATAAAACCTTGATGTTTGGCGTCACAGGCGAGTTATTCACAGATTTCTCACATAAACACCGATTTTAGTCGCCAAACCGTGATCCTGCCCATTGCAACTTGTGGTCACGGCTTGTTACCGAGTTTGTCAGTCATGGCAGCTCGGAGTACGCATGTTTCGTGTCGGGACGAGAAATTGGGTGGTCGGCGCTGTTTTGGGTGCGCTGAGCGTAACCGTCGCAACACAGGCCGGGGCGCATGCCCGCCATCACCACATGATCCGGCGCTTTGTACACTTCGCCGAAGCGCGGGTTTCCGGGGTCGCGCACGTCATCCAGTGCGTCGCCTTTGCCAAGCAGGACGCGGGCATACAGATCAGCGGCAACGCGCGTGACTGGTGGACCAATGCGGCCGGCATCTACGAGCGTGGCAGCCGGCCCGAGGCTGGCAGCGTGCTGAGCTTCACGGAGAACGGCCGCATGCCGCTCGGCCACGTGGCGGTGGTTTCGGCGGTCGAGGACAGCCGCACCATCGCCATCGACCAGTCGCACTGGAACGGACCCGGCATCACCCGCGACCTCGAAGTCAAGGACGTGTCCGAGAACAACGACTGGAGTGCAGTGCGCGTGCAGCTCGGGCATGGCGGCGGGTTCGGCAGCATCTATCCGACGCACGGCTTCATCTATCCTCGGCCCGACCAGGGCGTGCTGGTCGCCAACGTGACGCGAGCCGCGATGCCCGCCCTGGACCGCGCGCCCGCCGACCTGCGTCGCGGACGGCACGTGATGGAGACGGAGGTGGCCGAGGCGCCCGAGACCGGCCGCGGGCTGGACCTGACGGTGCCCGTATCGTTCGACGCGCCCAATCGCGGGCTTCGCTAGACCATTGGCTTTGAGCCTGTGAATTTATTGGCGCCGAAGGCGCAACAGGCAAAGCGGGGCTCTGCCCCGCACCCCGCCAAACGCCGGGCGTTTGGATCCCAGTAATCTATAATTGCGGGTCCGGGAGCGCCCGCCCCCGGCGGGGTTTGGGGCAGAGCCCCAAGCTCACAGCCTCAGAACCCCTGGCGCACCTCGACGTGCTGCCGCAAGAACGCCGAGGCTAAATCGAGCGAGCGGCGCGCCTCCGGCACGAAACGGGCGAGCTGCCAGACATGCGGCACCACCGGCCACACATGCAGGTCGACCGGCACCTCCGCCGACCGGGCGTTCTCCGCCAGCCTCACGCTGTCGTCGCGCAGGATCTCGCGCTCTCCCACATGCACCAGCATCGGCGGCAGGCGGCGAAGGTCGGCATAGTGCGGCGAGGCCAGGGGATCGGTCGGCGGCGCGCCGCCGAGGTACAGCGCGCCGGCCTTGACCAGACCCGGCGCCCAGAACATGGCGTCGCGCTCGGCGTTGCTGACGACCGATCCGCCCGTGCCGGCAAGGTCGGTCCAGGGGGAGAACAGGGCGGCGGCGGCGGGAAGTGCTGCGTCCTTGTCCCGCAGCGACAGCATCAGCGCGAGGCAGAGCCCGCCGCCGGCGGAATCGCCCGAGACCCCGATCGATCGCGGGGCGTGGCCGTCGGCGACCAGGCCGTGCCAGGCTGCCTCCGCATCCTCGACCGCCGCGGGAAACGGGTGCTCGGGCGCCAGCCGGTAATCCGGCACGAACACGGCAAAGCCGCTTCGTGCATAGGCGCCGGTGATCGGGCGGTGCGTCTTGGGGGAACACGCGAAATAGCCGCCGCCGTGCAGATAGAGCAGCGTCGATGACGCAGCCCCCCGGGACGGGCGCACCCACTCGCCTGGGATGCCGCCCACGGTCGCTGGCGTGAAGGTGACGCCGGACGGGGCGGGAAGCGTACTCCTCTGCATGGACTGGCGCACGCTTGCCAGGTCGGTTTTGCCGCTCATCCTGCGCTTGACCTGCTGGCGGATGACGAAATCCAGGAAATGGGCTTGCAGGCTGGCCATCAGGGCTCCGGAGGCAAGGCAAAGGCAAGGGCTTTGCCCCTTGGCTCCATCAAAGGCAAGCCTTTGAAATCCTCTGCTTATGGGGTGGGTGGCCCGTTTCTCAGCACGTCGATGGCGACGAACGCGCCGGCGCGGTCGATGTGCCAGAAGGTCCAGCCGTTGCAGCTCGGCACGTGCTGGACGGCGGCGCCCACCTGGTGGATCGACCCCCTGTGCGGGCCGCACACCAGCGTTCCGTCCGCCATCACGGTCGCCGCCACACGACGCTGCTTGTCGGTCAGGGTGGCGCCGGGGATGACCAGGTTGCGTTCCACCAGGCTGCCGAACGAGACGCGCGGCATGTCGCGGCGCGAGACCGTGGCCTCCATCGCCGCCAGGGGCGCCTGTTTCTGCCGCCGGATGCGGCCCCACGCGGCCTCGACATAGGCCGGGTGCCGTTCGATGCCGACGAAATGCCGGTGCAGGCGGCGGGCCACCGCCGCCGACGTGCCGGTGCCCAGAAACGGATCCAGCACCACGTCGCCCGCCATGGTGCTGGCCAGCAGGATGCGGTGCAGCAGCGCCTCCGGCTTCTGCGTGGGGTGCAGTTTGAGGCCGTGCTCGTTGCGCAGCCGCTCCTCGCCGGTGCAGAGCGGGATCAGCCAGTCGCTGCGCATCTGCAGGTCGTCGTTCAGCGCCTTCATCGCCGCGTAGTTGAAGCGGTAGCGGCTGTCCTGCCCGCGTGCCGCCCAGATCAGCGTCTCGTGCGCGTTGGTGAACCGCCGGCCGCGGAAGTTCGGCATCGGGTTCGACTTGCGCCAGATCACGTCGTTGAGGATCCAGAAGCCGAGATCCTGCAGGATCGCGCCGATCCGGAAGATGTTGTGGTAGCTGCCGATGACCCAGAGCGTCCCGTCCTTGCGCAGCACGCGTCGCGCCTCGGCCAGCCAGTTGCGCGTGAACGCGTCGTAGGCGGCAAAATCGGTGAACTGGTCCCATTCGGCGGTCACGCCGTCGACCAGGCTGTCGTCGGGGCGGCGAAGCTCGCCCTGCAGCTGCAGGTTGTACGGAGGGTCGGCGAAGACGCAGTCGACCGACATGGCGGGCAGCATGCGCATCATCTCGACGCAGTCGCCCCGCAGGATCTGGTCGAGTGGCAGGTCGCGGGTGATGGGTCGGGTCCTAAGCTGAACGCCGGTTTGAAGCCGTACCCTGGAGATCGTCCCGCATCCGCGTCAACTGCCCGCGATTAGGCAGGCCTGCCCCGGCGCTGTATGAGGGGCGGCAGACAGCAGGGACGCAGCATGCCGCTTTCGATGTATCAGGCCTCGGTTCCCGTCTTCACCAAAGGTTTGCGGAACCTCTCGGGCGTCCTCGCCCGTGGCCGTTCGGACGCCGAGGCGCGCAAGATCGACCTGGCCGTGCTCGTCGGCGCAAGGCTGGCGCCAGACATGCACCCGCTCTCCCGGCAGGTGCAGATCACGTCCGACATCGTCAAGAACGCCGGCGCCCGCCTGGCGGGCATCGAGGCGCCGAGCTTTCCGGACACCGAAACGACGTTCGACGAGCTGCACGCCCGGATCGAGAAGACGGTCGGCTTCCTGGGCGGGATAGGCGAGGCTCAGCTGGAGGGCAGCGAGGCCAGGCAGATCGTGCTGAAGTTTCCCGGCCGGGAGATGCAGTTTACCGGCGCCGACTACCTGACGATGTTCGTGCTGCCCAACTTCTATTTCCACCTCACCGCGGCCTACGCCATCCTGCGCCACAACGGCGTGCCGCTCGGCAAGATCGACTTCATCGGCGGCTGACGCGGCCGCCCGCTGCGTGCGGGCTCAGGCGCCCTGCATGCCGCCCAGCACACCGGCCTCGATCTGCGCCAGCACCGGCTCGACGACGTACTGGATCAGCAGCAGCGCGATCAGCGGGCTGAGGTCGATGCCGCTGAAGCTCGGCAGCACCGCCCGGATCGGCCGCAGCGCAGGCTCGCTGACCCGATAGAGGAAGTCGGCGATGGTCCACACCGCCCGGTTGCGCGTGTCCAGCACGCCGAAGGAGATCAGCGTGCTCACGATGGCGGACAGGATGAGGGCCCATTTGAACAGGTTGAGCAGCACGAAAAGCAGGGCGAACAGGTTTTGTACGATGATCAAGCCGGCCTCCGAGCACGCGGCGGGAAGCTAGTCGGCGTGCCTGGGGCAGGCAAGCCGAACGCCGGCGGACGCGGCTGCTGGAGCCCGAGGGTCTGGGGTTTCAAACCCCAGCTTGGTCCAGGGGTGTCGTGCGAAGCACGCTGGCGCGTGTCGTGCGACGCACGCTGGCGCATGACGTGCGACGCACGCTGGCGCATGACGTGCGAAGCACGCTGGCGCATGACGTGCGAAGCACGCTGGCGCATGACGCCCCTGGCCTTGCCGGTTCTCTAGGCTTCGAGCGGCCCGCGCAGCAGCGCCTTGTCCCTAGGCTCGAACGGCACACGCCCCAAGTCGCGCTCACGCATCAGCACCAGCGCGTCGCGGGCGTTGTCCTCCAGCCCCTCGCCGCCCGCGTCCAGATGCGCGTAGATCGCCTGGCGCATGCGGAATTCCCAGAACTTCTCCACGTGCAGAGCGATCTCGCTGGCCGCCTGCTCGGGCGGCCGGCGGCGATAGAAGGTGGCGATCTGGTTCAGCATCGACACCAGCTTGGTTTGGTCCATTCGTAACCCCCCGAAGCGTTGGCGCGGTCTGCCGGCGATGCCATAAGCCCGGCCCATGCGCGTGTTGTACCATCTTCCGCTTTCCCCTTTCTCAAGGAAAGTCCGCCTGGTCCTGGCCGAGCGCCGGCTGCCGTTCGAGCTGAAGGTCGAGCGGGTGTGGGAGCGCAGGCCCGAATACCTCGCCATGCATGCCGCCGGCACCGTGCCGGTGCTGGTCGAGGATAACGGCCTGGTCATCCCCGACAGCGGGGTGATCTGCGAATACCTGGAGGAAGCCTATCCCGACACCGCACTGCTCGGACGCACGCTGGGCGAGAGCGTGGAGATACGCCGGCTGGTGGCCTGGTTCGACGGCAAGTTCGCCAGCGAAGTCACCCGCAACCTGATCGGCGAGAAGATCATGAAGCGCCTGTTCGGCCGCAGCCAGCCGGACGTGGGATTGATCCGCGCCGGCTACGCCAATTTGCGCAGCCACCTCGAATACATCGGCTGGCTGGCCGAACAGCGCCGCTGGCTGGCCGGCAACGAGCTGAGCCTGGCCGATTTCGCCGCCGCCGGCCATCTCAGCGCGCTGGATTTCACCGGCGAGGTGGACTGGTCGATCTCCGCGCCCGCCCGCGACTGGTATTCGAGGATGAAGTCCCGCCCCTCGTTCCGCCCGCTGCTGACCGATCGGGTCGCCGGCGTCGATCCGCCCGCCCACTACCCCGACCTCGATTTCTGATCCACTGACCATTGGCTGCCGGCGGCAGACCTGCGGTTCATGACCCCGGCTTCCTTTCCGCGCCCGTTCAGGCTACCCAGGCGTGATGTCGGAACCGATCTCCGGCCTCTCCTTCGAGGACGCCCTCGCCGAATTGGAGCGCATCGTGCGCGGCCTGGAGGGCGGCCAGCAGAAGCTTGAGGACGCCATCACCTGCTACGAACGCGGCACCGCCCTTCGCCGCCATTGCGAATCCAAGCTGGCGGAGGCTGAATCGCGCGTTCAGGCGATCGTGGAGCGGGCGGATGGTTCGTTGTCGCTGAAACCGGTGGAACAGGCCGGATGACCGTCGACAGCATGGAGATCGGCCTGCAGGGCACGCCGCAGGCAGCCCTGATGACCGCGCTGACCGAGCGCGCGGCAGAGCTCGAGGCCTGCCTGGACGGGCTGCTGCCGCTGCAGGCGGGGCTGGAGGCGCGGCTGATCGAGGCGATGCGCTACGCGGCGCTGGGCGGCGGCAAGCGGCTGCGCGGCTTCCTTGTCATGGAAGTGGCGAGCCTGTTCCGCGTGGCGCCGGCCTGCGCCGCCCGGGTGGCCGCGTCGGTGGAAATGCTGCACGCCTACTCGCTCGTCCATGACGACCTGCCGGCGATGGACGACGACGACCTCCGCCGCGGCAGGCCCAGCACCCACCGCGCCTTCGACGAAGCGACCGCCATCCTGGCAGGCGACGCGCTGCAGGCCCGCGCCTTCGAGGTGCTGGCCGAGGAGGACACCCATTCGGACCCGCAGGCGCGGTGCGAGCTGGTCTGTGCGCTGGGCCTGGCGGCCGGCGCCCGGGGCATGGCGGGCGGCCAGATGATCGACATGGAGGCAGAGGGCAAGACACTGGACCTGGGCGAGGTTGCCCGGCTGCAGGCGCTCAAGACCGGCCGGCTGATCCAGTATTCGGCAGAGGCCGGGGCGATACTGGGCCGCGCCCCCTGGCAGGTGCGCACGCAGATCGCCGCCTACGGCCGCGACCTCGGTGCAGCGTTCCAGATCGCCGACGACGTGCTGGACGCGGTCGGCACGGCCGAACAGATCGGCAAGACGGCGGGCAAGGACCAGGCTGCCGGAAAAGCCACAGTGGTATCAATTCTGGGGGTCGACCGCGCCGAAGCGCAGGCTCGGATGTTGTGTGAGCAGTCGAAAGCCCATCTGGAACATTTCGGGCCGGAGGCGGACAGGCTGCGCGCGCTCGCATCCTGGGTTGTCGCGCGCCGGAACTGAGCCGGTTGGTGTAGGGAGCAATCCGATCATGACCTCTGAAACCCGCATCACTCCGGCCGGCCGGCCCGCGACCCCTCTGCTGGACCGCGTGGACACGCCATCCGACCTGCGCAACCTGTCCAACGAGCAGCTGCGCCAGTTGGCCGACGAGCTGCGCGCCGAGACGGTGGACGCGGTGTCGACGACCGGCGGCCATCTTGGCGCCTCGCTCGGCGTGGTCGAGCTGACGGTGGCGCTGCACGCCGTGTTCGACACGCCGGAAGACAAGCTGATCTGGGACGTCGGACACCAGGCCTATCCGCACAAGATACTCACCGGCCGACGCTCCCGCATACGCACCCTGCGCCAGGCAAACGGCCTGTCCGGCTTCACCCGCCGCAGCGAGAGCGAGTACGACCCGTTCGGCGCCGCCCACAGCTCCACCTCGATCTCGGCGGGGCTCGGGTTCGCGGTCGCCAACGAGTTGCAAGGGCATCCCGAGCGGCACGTGATCGCGGTCATCGGCGACGGGGCGATGAGCGCCGGCATGGCCTACGAGGCGATGAACAACGCGGGCGCGCGCCACTCGCGCCTGATCGTGGTGCTGAACGACAACGAGATGTCGATCGCGGCGCCGGTCGGCGCGATGAGCGCCTACCTCTCCCGCCTGATGAGCAGCCGCAGCTTCCTGAGCCTGCGCGACGTGGCCGGCCGGATCAGCAAGCATTTCCCGTGGGGCTTGGACAAGACGGTCAAGCGTGCCGAGGAATATGCGCGCGGCCTGCTGACCGGGGGCACGCTGTTCGAGGAGCTGGGCTTCTACTACGTGGGCCCGATCGACGGCCACAACATGGACCACCTGCTGCCGGTGCTGCGCAACCTGCGCGACGCGGAGACGCGCGGCCCGATCCTGCTGCACGTGATCACCAAGAAGGGGTACGGCTACCCGCCGGCCGAGGCGACGGCGGACAAGCTGCACGCGGTGGCGAAGTTCAACGTGGTGACCGGCGAGCAGGTCAAGGCGCCGAAGGGTCCCGCCACCTACACCAGCGTGTTCGCCGACGCGCTGGTTGCCGAGGCCGAGCGCGACGAGGGGATCGTCGCGATCACCGCGGCGATGCCGTCCGGCACCGGCCTGGACCGCTTCGAGAAGCGGTTTCCGGAGCGGTTCTTCGACGTGGGCATCGCCGAACAGCACGCGGTCACCTTCGCCGCGGCGCTCGCGGCCGAGGGCATGAAGCCGTTCGCCACCATCTACTCGACCTTCCTGCAGCGCGCCTACGACCAGGTGGTGCACGACGTGGTGCTGCAGAACCTGCCGGTGCGCTTCGCCATCGACCGCGCCGGCCTGGTCGGCAATGACGGCGCCACCCATGCCGGCAGCTTCGACCTGTCCTATCTCGGCTGCCTGCCCGGCATCGTGCTGATGGCGCCGGCAGACGAGTCCGAGCTGGTGCACATGGTCGCGACCTCGGTTTCGATCGGCGACCGGCCGAGCGCCTTCCGCTACCCGCGCGGCGAGGGCACCGGCGCGGCGCTGCCGTCGCGCGGCGAGATCCTGCCCATCGGCCGCGGCCGGGTGCTGCGCGAGGGCGGCAGGGTGGCCATCCTCAGCCTGGGCACCAGGCTCGCCGAGGCGATGCGCGCCGCCGACGAACTGGCGGCGCGAGGGCTGCCCACCACGGTTGCCGACGCGCGCTTCGCCAAGCCCATCGACACGGCGCTGCTCGAGCAGCTGGCGCGCCACCACGAAGTGCTGATCACCGTCGAGGAAGCCTCCGCCGGCGGCTTCTCGGCCTTCGTGGCCCAGCATCTGGCGGGCAGCGGGCTGCTCGATGGCGGGCTTCGCTTCCGCCCGATGGTGCTGCCGGACCGCTTCATCGACCACATGACCCCCGCGGCGCAGATCGTCGAGGCTGGGCTGGACGCCAAGTCGATCGTGAGGACCGTGCTGGGCGCGCTCGGACGCGACGTTCGCGAGGCGGTGAATCTGTGAGGCTGGCACCCGCCCTTGCCGTCCTCGCCTGGATCGGACCGGCCGCGGCCCAGGGTGCTGATCCCGCCGCCCCGATCAGGGCGCTGGACAACGCGCTGATCAGCGCGATGAAGACGGGCCACGCGCCGTTCGCCACCCGCTACCAGGCGCTGGCGCCCGCGGTGGACGGTGCGTTCGACCTGCCGCAGGTGCTCAAGACGGTGGTCGGCCTGCGCTGGGCGTCCATCCCGCAGGACGCGCAAACGCGGCTTCTGGCGACGTTCCGGGCCTACACGATTGCCAACTACGCGGCCAACTTCAACAGCTGGTCCGGCGACCGGATCGACGTGCTGCCCCAGACCAGGACCGTGGGCGCCGACCGCGTCGTCGAGACGCAGATCGAGCCGAAATCCGGCGAGCCGACGCGTCTGGACTACGTGATGCGCCAGGGTCCGCAAGGCTGGCGCGCGGTCGACGTTCTGGAGCAGAGCACGATCAGCCAGGCGGCGGTGCAGCGGTCCGATTTCCGCAGCCTGCTTGCGGGCGGCCCGGACAAGCTGGTCGGCAGCCTGCAGCAGAAGATCGACACCATGTCCGGCGGCACCATCAAACCGTGACCCTGGACACCCCCTGCGTTCCGGTGCTGCTGACGGTCGCGCTGACGCTGGCGGGGTTTGTTCAGGCGGCGGCGGGCTGGCTGGCCGTTCGCCGGTTCAGCCGGACGGTGCCGCTGCCTGGCGCGCACCCGGCCATCACCGTGCTCAAGCCCCTGCACGGCGACGAACCGCTGCTCGAAGAGGCGCTGGCCAGCTTCTGCGCGCAATCCTACCCGCATTTCCAGATCGTCTTCGGCGTCCAGGACGCCAAGGATACGGCGGCAGCCGTGGTCGGACGCCTGCGCGCGCGCTTTCCCCTGGTGGACATGGAGCTCGTCGTCGACCCGACGACGCACGGCTCCAACCGCAAGATCGCCAACCTGATCAACATGTTCCCTTCGGCCAGGCATAATCTTCTGGTCATCTCCGACAGCGACATGCATGCGCCCCCCAACTACCTGTCCAGCGTGGCCGATGCGCTCTCGACGCCGGGAACCGGGCTGGTAACCACGCTGTACACCGGCCTGCCTGCACGGCTCGGCCTGTCCGGCCTGCTTGGCGCGTCCTACATCACCCAGAGCTTTGCCGCAGGCGCCCTGATGGCGCGCGCGCTCGGCCGGCAGGACTGCATGGGTGCGACCATGGCGCTGACGCGCGAGACGCTGATGCGGGTGGGCGGGCTGCCGGCGCTCTCCCCTTATGTCGCCGACGATGCCGTGCTGGGGGCGAAAGTCCGCGCGCTGGGCAAGAACGTCGTGCTCGCCAAATGCGTGCCCGCAACCACGGTGGGCGAGGTGTCGCTTGCCAGCCTGTTTGCGCACGAGCTGCGCTGGGCGCGGACGATACGCGCGGTCGAGCCGCTCGGGTTTGCGGTCTCGGTCATCCAGTTTCCCGCGTTCTGGGCCCTGCTGAGTTTCGCCATGTCCGGCGGCGCGGCCTGGGCCGCCGTGCTGTGGGCTGTGGCGGTGGGGGTGCGCGGCGGCTTCGGACTGGCGGTCGAGCGCGCCATGGGTGCGGTGCGCACGCCGTTCTGGATGCCTGCCCTGCGCGACGTCCTCTCGATGGCGGTGCTGCTGACCTCCTATATGGGGCAGGACGTCGCCTGGCGCGGCCATGTGCTGAGCACCGGCGAGGACACGCATTATAGCGCCGAACGCGTGCTTCTGGCCACGCGTAGGGGATAGATTGGCGATGATGAAGACCCTGTTCCTGCAACCGCCCTCGTTCGACGGCTTCGACGGAGGTGCCGGCTCGCGCTACCAGGCCAGGCGCGAGATCAAGAGCTTCTGGTATCCGACCTGGCTCGCGCAGCCCGCCGCCCTGGTGGAGGGCAGCAGGCTGATCGACAGCCCGCCCGCGAAGACCTCGCTGGAGACGGTGACCCGGGCCGCGAGCGAGCACGATTTGGTGGTCATGCACACCTCGACCCCGTCCTTTGCCTCGGACCTGAAGGTCGCCCGCGCGCTGAAGGAGGCCAAGCCGTCGCTGAAGATCGGCATGGTCGGCGCCAAGGTGGCGGTGCAGCCGCGCGAGAGCATGGAGGCGGGCGCAGGGGCGATCGACTTCGTGGCCCGCAACGAGTTCGACTTCACCATCAGGGAGGTGGCCGAGGACCGCCCCTGGGCAGGCATCGACGGCATCACCTGGCGCGATCCGAACGGTGCGCTGGTCCACAACCGCGAACGCGCGACGCTCGAGGACATGGATTCCCTGCCGTTCGTCACGGAAATCTACAAGCGCGACCTTCGCATTGAAGACTACTTCATCGGCTACCTGCTGCACCCCTACATATCCTTCTACACCGGCCGCGGCTGCAAGTCGCACTGCACGTTCTGCCTGTGGCCGCAGACCGTCGGCGGACATCGCTACCGCGTGCGCAGCCCCGCCAACGTCGCCGAGGAAATCCGCCGCTGCATGACGATGTTTCCGCAGGTGCGCGAGTACTTCTTCGACGACGACACCTTCACCGACGACCTGCCGCGCGCCGAGGCGATCGCGCGCGAGCTTGGCCGTCTCGGCGTCACCTGGTCGTGCAACGCAAAGGCCAACGTGCCGCGCGACACGCTGAAGATCCTCAAGGATAACGGCCTGCGCCTGCTGCTGGTCGGCTACGAAAGCGGCAACCAGCAGATCCTGCACAACATCAAGAAGGGCATGCGGGTCGAGGTCGCGCGCCGCTTCACCAAGGACTGCCACGAGCTGGGGATCAAGATCCACGGCACCTTCATCCTGGGCCTGCCCGGCGAGACGCAGGAGACGATCCGCGAAACCATCGACTTCGCCAAGGACATCAACCCGCACACCATCCAGGTGTCGCTGGCCGCCCCCTATCCCGGCACGTTCCTCTACAAGCAGGCGCTGGAGAACGGCTGGCTGGACGTGAACAACGCCGAGCTGATCGACGACCACGGCGTGCAGATCGCCCCGCTGACGTATCCGCATCTGGCGCACACCGAGATTTTCGACAACGTGGAGACGTTCTACAAGAAGTTCTATTTCCGCGCGCCGAAGATCGCGTCCATCGTCGGCGAGATGGTCACCAGCCGCCAGATGATGGTGCGCCGCCTGCGCGAGGGCGTCGAGTTCTTCCAGTTTCTCAGGGACAGGCACAAGGCCGCCTGAGGGGCGCGCTTCGGCGGCCCGTCGCTCGTGCGGCGCATTCGGTTGATCACCACGGCCGATGATTTCGGCCTGTCGGTCGGCGTAAACGAGGCGGTGCAGCAGGCGGCGACGCAGGGCATCCTGACCAGCGCCAGCCTGATGGTCGCGGGCCCCGAGGCAGCAGACGCCGTCGCGCGCGCGCGCGACACGCCAGGCCTCGCTGTCGGCCTTCATGTCGTCGTGATCGAGGGCACGCCCGTTCTGCCGCCAGAGCAGATACCCGACCTGGTCGACGAGCATGGCCAGTTCCCTTCCGGCCAGCTCAGCCTGGGGCTGAATTATTGTTTCCTGCCCAAGGTGCGCCGCCAGCTTGCCACCGAAATACGTGCCCAGTTCGCGGCGTTCTGCGCCACCGGCCTAACCCTCGACCACGCCAACGCGCACAAGCACATGCACCTGCACCCCGTGGTCGGCCGCATGATGATCGACATCGGCAGGGCGTTCGGCTTGCGCGCGATACGCATACCCGCCGAACCGCGGTCGGGCGCCGACACGCTCGGCGCCAAGGCCCTGCGAAGCTGGTGCGCGGTGCTGCGCCGCCAGGCGCGCCGCGCCGGTCTGCTGACCAACGACCATGTATTCGGCTTGCGCGATACCGGCCATATGACGCCCAAGCGCGTTAACACCCTGCTCCGTCACCTGCCGCCGGGTTTGACCGAGCTTTACTTCCACCCCGCATCGCATCGCGACACCACGATAGCTACTTTGATGCCGAATTATGAGCACATCGCTGAGCTGGAATCCCTGCTCGGAACCGTTCTGGCGCAGGACATCGTCCTGACAACGTACAGCAAGCAAGTAGCCAAGTGACTAGTGCTTCCGGTAATCGAGCGTGATTTGCCTCGACTCCAAGCTGTAGAAAGTTTAACAGATTTAGAGTGGTTTAAGAATCTTAGGAGACTTATGTGGAGCCTGGCAGGAATCCTTATGCCCCAGGTGCGGGGACGCCGCCGCCGACGCTTGCGGGCAGAGACGCTCTGCTAGCTGCGGCAAAGCTTGCGCTGGAACGCGTGCATAATGGCCGTTCCGCAAAAAGCTTCATCGCCGTTGGTCTTCGTGGTGTCGGTAAAACCGTCATCATGAACCAGATACAGCAATTAGCTGATGAGGAAGACTTCCGCAGCATCTACATCGAGGCGTTTGATGAAATCCGCCTTGCGGACGCCCTCACGAAGTCATTGCGGCCGGTTCTGCTGAAACTCTCGAAGAAGGCGAACGCACACGATCTGGCTATTCGTGCGCTGGCCGGTTTGCGCAGTTTCGCGAGCGCTTTCAATGTCTCCTATCAAGGTGTCGAAATGACCGTAAAACCTGAGGAGGGTCTTGCTGACACCGGCGACATGCTAGCCGACCTTCCTGACCTTCTGCTGGCAATCGGCGAAGCTGCGAGAATAAGCGGAGGTGCGTTGGCAATCATCATTGACGAGATTCAATACTTATCCGAGATGGACATGTCCGCGTTAATTATGGCGATCCATCGATGTAATCAAAAATCTCTTCCGGTCGTAATGTTCGGCGCAGGTCTTCCGCAGCTCCGAGGCAAGATGGGTGATGCTAAGTCTTACGTCGAAAGACTTTTGGACTTTCCGCATGTTGACGCCTTGTCTTTGGAAGATGCTCGGTTGGCCATAGAGAAGCCGGCGAATGATGAAGGCGTGAGCTACACCTCGGACGCCCTTGATGAAATTCTGCGAGTCACGTCGTGCTACCCGTATTTCTTGCGCTTCATCCAGGCCGGCCGTGCCCACCTCCGCCAG
This sequence comes from uncultured Acetobacteraceae bacterium, assembly GCA_937873095.1. Classification (GTDB taxonomy): domain Bacteria; phylum Pseudomonadota; class Alphaproteobacteria; order Acetobacterales; family Acetobacteraceae; genus BOG-908. The sequence continues at coordinate 24,099 of CALMVI010000142.1, forward strand.
GCCCTCTACATGCCAGCGCTGGCCGCCATCCGCTTCAACGCAGACATGAAAGCCAAATATCAGGCGTTGATTGCCGTAGGAAAGCCGCCAAAGGTCGCCATCACAGCCATCATGCGAAAGCTCGCCATCCTAGCCAGCGTGCTGCTCCGGGAGGGCAGGCCATGGCACGACAGGTCCGCAGTCAACGCCTGACCCCGCCGCACCCAAGCCAACACAACGCTTCTTGGTTCGGCTGGCGCCGCTTCTTCGTCCCGGCCTGCACAAACGACGACGCGGCACGCAGCCTCGGTCAAGCCTGGCCAAAGGCCACCGCAGAGCGGCGCGAAGCGGGCTTGAGGGAGGCAGCGCGCCGCGTCACACTTCATCAAGCCCAGCAAATCAGAGCTTGATCAACACGGATACTCTATGCCGGGCCGCAGGAATTGGCCAGACTGGCCCGACCACCACGCCCTGAAAGGTGCGGACGACCATGCAAGGCTTTCCGGTGACGCGTGCGGCGCAGCGCAAGACGCGGCCGTCCGATGACGGGTTGCGCTTCGGCGAGGTGTTCACCGACCACATGTTCACGATGGTGTACGAGGACGGCCTCGGCTGGCACAGCCCGCGCATCGTGCCCTACGGCCCGTTCGAGATCGATCCTGCCTGCTGCGTGCTGCACTACGCCCAGGCCGTGTTCGACGGGCTGAAGGCGTTCCGCGGCGCCGACGGGCAGGTCCGCCTGTTCCGCGGCGACAGGCACGCGGCCCGGCTGAACCGGTCCTGCGACATGCTGTGCATCCCGCCGCTCGACCCCCGGCTGGTCGAGGACTCGTTCGCGGCGCTGGTCGCCGTCGACCAGGATTGGGTGCCCTCCAAGCGCAGCACCGCGCTCTACATCCGCCCGACCGTCATCGCGACGGAGAATTTCCTGGGCGTCCGCCCGTCGCGCAAATACCTGTACTACGTGATCCTCACGCCCGTCGGGCCGTATTACCGGGAGGGGCTGAACCCGGTCAGGATCCTCGCCACCGACCAGCACGTGCGCGCCGTGCCGGGCGGGCTGGGTGCTGCCAAGACCGCCGGCAACTATGCGGCCAGCCTGTATGCCGCGCGCGAGGCCGAACAGCAGGGCTACACCCAGGTGCTGTGGCTTGACGGGCAGCACCGCGAGTTCCTCGACGAGGTCGGCACGATGAACATCATGCTGCGCATCGGCGACACGGTGGTGACGCCGCCGCTGTCGAACGGGACCATACTGGACGGCGTCACGCGCGATTCCGCGCTCCAGCTGCTGCGGGACTGGGGGATCGCCACCGAGGAGCGTCCGGTGTCCATCCACGAGGTGGAGGAGGCGCACAGGGCGGGGCGGCTGACAGAAATGTGGGGCACCGGCACGGCCGCTGTGATCTCGCCGGTGGGCGAGCTGGGTTTCGGGTCTGCCAGGATGACGATCAACGGCGGCCGGACCGGCGAACTGACGCAGCGGCTCTACGACGCCATCACCTCCATACAGTACGGAGCGACCAACGACGCGCATGGCTGGACGCGGCTGGTGCGCGCGCCGGACCGGGCGCTGACGGACCCGCTGCCCGAAGCCGCTTCCGTGCCCGCGATGTAGGGCGCCCAGTACCACCAATGATTTGCGGGTCCGGGGGCGCCCGCCCCCGGCGGGGTTTGGGGCGGAGCCCCAAGTTCACTTCCTGGCCTTTCGGGGCGTCACGCGCGCCAGTCCATCGCGTTGGGCGGCAGGGGGGACGTCCTGGTGAACGCGGCTGAAGGCGGGTTCATCACGAATTCGAACACGATGGTCACGCCCTGCTCGGTCACGCTGATCGATTTGGTTGCCTGCTTCGGCACGGGGACGCGCACCGCGATGAGGTAGGCGACCGCCAGCGCCCCGAGGGCGGCGGCGGGGAGCACGACCGGCGTCGTCCCAGCCTCGGTCGACAGGGTGAACTCCACTTCGTTGGCTGCCGCGCGCAGCGTCACGCTCCTGACGGAGCCTTCGGGAACGCCGAGCGAGGTGGCGACCTTGCGGCAGCGGCCTATCGCGTCGGTCAGGCCGGCGCGGTCGATCTCGATCGAGCGGACGTCACGGATGGTCAAACTTCTGTCCCCGGCACCGCACCGCCGAAAGGTAGGGCAGAGATGTTAACGGCCGGTTAGAGCAGCATCACCCAGACTAGAGCATGTTCCGTTCACTTGCGTTCACTCCACAGGCTCTAGCTCTTTGTTTTGCGAGCATCTTCACCCGATCAGTCGATTCCGTCTGATCGGGATCTGCTCTAGAGCCGGGCTGGGCGACAGAGCTCGGCAGGACCGAGCCGCAGGGCAGCGCGAGCGGCTGCGCCAGCGTGTCCGCGGCACTCACAGCGCCGGCCCGTCATGGCCGGTCATCTCGCGCCGGATGACGGCGACCGGCACAAGACCCGCCGCGAGGAAGCGGTCGTGGAAGCGGGCCAGGGAGAACGCGCCGCCCTCTGCCGCCTGCACGTCGCGCCGCAGCTTGAGGATTTCCAGCTTGCCCAGCGTGTATGAGAAATAGCCGGGGTCGCTGGTGCCGCGGCGCGCCTCCTTGTAGGCGACGCTGGCGGGCTGGAAGCACTGCCTGGCCATCATCTCGGCGGCGGCCGGCAGCGTCATCGCGCCGGTGTGCATGCTGATCGACGCGACCAGCCGGCAGTCGCGCAGCAGCGCGTCCTGCAGCTGCGCCAGGCGGAGTTTCGCGCCGCCGCCGCCGAGCCCCTCGTCGAGCATCATCTGCTCGCTGTAATGCGCCCAGCCCTCGGTGACGGTGTAGGAGTGCGCGGTCTTGCGGATGTCGGACCATTCCGGGTGTGCCTGGCTGAACAGGAACTGGGTGAAATGCCCCGGCAGCGCCTCGTGCACGGACAGGTTCTGCAGCAGCGGCCGGTTGAAATAGGCGAGGTAGCGGTCCTGCTTGGCGGGCGGGTCGGCCGCGTCAGGCGGCGTGATGTAGTAGTAGGCGGTCACCGCCCTGGTCTCGAACGGTCCCGGCGGATCCAGCTCGCCGAACACCAGCGCGCGCGAGAAGGGCGGCGTCTCGCCCACCACCGGCAGCGTCTGCGCGGGCAGGTCGACGATGTGGCGCTCGGCGATGAAGCGCTGCAGCGCCGCCAGGCCGTCCCGCGCGGTCGTGATCAGCTGGGCGGCGCCCGGGTGGTCGGCCTCGATCTCGGCCAGCGCGCCGTCCGGGTCCTTGGGGTCGACCGCCCTGGCGGCCGTGCGGAACGCGTCCTGGTCGCGGGCGAGCTGGGCCCGGCCGGCGGCGAGCACTTCGGCCGGCGAGGCCTTCACCATGTCGGCGGCAAGCAGGCGCGCCAGCCCGTCCGTGCCGATCTCGAAGCGGCCATGGGCGAGCGGCTTCTGGCCGGTCAGCCAGGCCTTGTAGGCCGCCAGCGCCGCCAGCGCCTGCTGCCCGGCGCGGGCGAGCTCGGATTGCAGGCGGGCATCCCTGACGGCGGCGAAGGCCGCTGGCACGTCCTGGCGCAGGAAACCTTCGGTGCCGTCGATCTCCTCGAGCGCGATCTCGATGTAGACCGGAGGCATGTCGGTCAGGTTGCGCCGGGCCTCGGCGAACATCGCCGGTATCTGCCGCTCGCGCGAGACAGCGCTGGCCAGCCGGGCGGGCAGCGGGGCGAAATCGCGCTCGATGATCTGGTACACGCCGCTGGTCGCCAGGTCGACATAGGTGGCCGGGTTGTGCCGCCACTGCTGCACCGTCTCCAGCTCCAGCAGCTGGCCGCCGATCTCGGCCGCGAGCACGTCCCTGTCGTCGTGTTCGATGGGCGACAGGGTGCCGGCCGGCAGCGCCTGCAGCCCCGCCAGCGTGGCGTGCAGGCGGGCCGCGTCCCTGGTGTGGGCGGCCGCCGACACGTCGTCCAGCAGGGCGTCGCCGGCATGCAGGCCCGAAGCGGTCGCTTCGGTCGGGTGTGCCGCGTATTCCTCGGCGAAATAGGCCTTGCTCAGCGAGGCGAAGCTGACCGGGCTGGCGGCGGCAGGGGCGCCGAGCGCGATGGTCAACGCCAGGGAGGAAAGATGCGCGCGCATGGCCGGCCGCTCCAGGGATGCAGGTCCTACCCACGCGCCGGACCGTGGCCGATCAACGCGCGCCACGTGCATGGGCCTCGCCGCCGCGACAGGACGCTTCGATGCGCAGAAAGGGCATGGTTTTTGCAAAGCACCGAGCCTAAACTAAGCCTACACGAAGCTACACTAGCTTAAACTCGCACCGCACAGCTAAGGCAACCGACGACATGGCGCAGACACGCAGGCAGTTGCTGACACGGATCGGGGCCGCGGCGGGCGGTGCCGCGATGTACCAGGCGATGACGCAGCTTGGGCACGCCACGGCCACCGATTTCGCGGGGCCGCCGACGCTGAGCGGCAGCCGCGCCGGCACCAGCGTGCTCGTCCTGGGCGCCGGGCTGTCCGGCATGCTCGCCGCCTACGAACTTCGGCGTGCGGGCTACACGGTGCGGGTGCTGGAGTACCAGGACCGCTCCGGCGGGCGCAACTTCACCCTGCGCGGCGGCGACACGCTGACCGAGCTGGGCGGCGCCACGCAGCACGTGGACTTCGCGCCGGGCAACTACATCAACCCCGGTCCGTGGCGCATTCCGTATCACCACAACGCCATCCTGCATTATTGTCGGGCATTCGGCGTGGCGCTGGAGCCGTTCATCGAGGTGAACCACAACGCCTACCTGCACGACAGCAAGAGCTTCGGCGGGCAGCCGCAGCGCTACCGCGAGGTGCTGGCCGACTTCAACGGCTACACCGCGGAGCTGCTGGCCAAGGCGATCGACCAGAAATCGCTCGACCTGCCGGTCAGCGACGACGAGCGTCACGACGTGAAAAAGGCGATGAAGGGGTGGGGGCTGCTGGACGCCGGCTACGCCTATACCGGCAAGTCGGCCTCCGACCGCCGCGGCTGGGCCAAGCCGCCCGGCGCCGGGCCGGACGGCGCGCCGGTGCCGTCCGAGCCGCTGCCGCGCGCGGCGGTGATGAAGTCCGGGCTGTGGCAGTACCTGGCGTTCAACATGTCGGGCGACGTGCAGACCACCATGTTCCAGCCGGTGGGCGGCATGGACATGATCGGCCGCGCCTTCGCCAGGCAGGTCAACGACCTGGTCACCCACAACGTGCGCGTGTCGTCGATCGCCCAGAACGACGACGGAGTGACGGTGACGTATGCCGACCATAATTTCGGCGGCGCGGAAACGCAGGTGCACGCCGATTACTGCGTGTGCACCATTCCGCTCTCCGTCCTGAGCCAGCTCGACGTGCAGGTGAGCGGGCCGATGAAGGCGGCGATCTCCTCCGTGCCCTATCATTCCTCGGTCAAGATCGGCCTGGAGTTCAAGCGGCGGTTCTGGGAGCAGGACGAGCAGATCTACGGCGGCATCAGCTTCACCGACCAGCCGATCAGCGTGATGTCCTACCCGAGCCATGGCTACTTCTCCGACGGGCCGGCGGTGATGCTGGGCGGCTACATGTTCGGCGCCGCCGCCTACGATTTCGCCGGCATGACGCCGCAGGAGCGGGTGCAGGCGGCGCTGGAGCAGGGCTCGAGAATCCATCGGCAGTATCGCACGGAGTTCGCGTCCGGGGTCGGCGTGTCCTGGAGCCGCATGCCGTGGACGCTGGGCTGCTGCGGCATGTGGAGCGAGGACGCCCGGCGCACGCATTACAAGACGCTGACCACGATGGACGGCCGGATCGTGCTCGCGGGCGAGCATGCGTCCCATGTCGGCTGCTGGCAGGAGGGCGCGCTGCTCTCGGCACTCAGCGCCATCACCCAGCTGCACCAGCGGGCGGTCGGCTGATGCGCCCGGTCGCCGCGGCGGCCCTGGGCGCGGCTTTGGGCGCGGCGTTCGTTCTGGCCCCTCTGCTGGCCGCCGCCGACACGGCCACCACGCTCGGCAGGGCGACGATACCGGAGCAGAGCGGCGCCGCGCTCTACCAGCACATCTGCCAAGGCTGCCACCAGGCGGGCGCCCGCGGCGCGGTGGGCGCAGGCGCGTTCCCCGCCTTGGCGGGAAACCCGAAACTGGCGGTGTCCGGCTATCCGGTCAGCATGGTGCTGAACGGCAATGGCGGCATGCCCTGGTTCAACGGACAGCTGAGCGACGCCCAGGTGGCGGACGTGGTGAACTACGTGCGCACGCATTTCGGTAACGCCTACACCGATGCCGTGACGCCGGCCGACGTTGCCGCGGCCCGCGGGCCGGTGCCGGTGATGGAGCGCTGAGCGCAGCGGCTGCGTAGACAGGCCAGGGGCGCTGCTCCTGGACCTAGCCGGGGTCTGAAACCCCAGATCCCCATTTCAGATTGCGCGTGAACTGCCTCACCTGCGGGTGAACGGTGCGATTCTGCCTGTGCGATAGGCAGTGTCGTGCTCGGCGAAAAGCGCAGCCCCGCCAAGTTCCGTGTTGCGTAATGTTCGCGCCAGGTCGATGTCTCGGCGCACCGATCCTTAAGACCGTCCGTGCACTCGTTTCCAGAGCGTGACGCCGGCGCGGCATCGAACTTGCAGGAACGTTGCCCAGTCGTGACGCGGCCGTGATCCCGGCCGGACGTCCGATGACTGGGGAGTGCCACGATGATTCCGACGGGTACAGTATCGAGACAACGGGCGCCGCGCGCGGGAGTTCCGGCCACTCGTCGCATTGCCGGTGCGGTTGCCGCATCGGCCCTCATCATGGGCGCGGCCCGGGCGCAGAACGTCGTGCGGCTGCCCGTGCCCAACAGCGACTTTCCGATTTCGGCCGCAGTCACCGTCAAGTCCGGCACCGACCTCGTCTTCCTCAGCGGCGCGCTGGCGCCGGTGATCGATGCGAACGCGCCCAAGGGCAGCCAGGCGGCCTATGGCGACACAGCGACCCAGACCGCCGGCGCCCTGGAAAGAATCAAGGAGACGCTCGGCCGGATGGGGCTCGGCATGGGCGACGTGATCAAGATGACCGTTTTCCTGGCGGGCGACGCCAGCAAGGGCGGCAAGATGGATTTCGCCGGCCTGATGACCGGCTACACCAAGTATTTCGGCACCAAGGACCAGTCCAACAAGCCGGCGCGCAGCGCCGTGCAGGTGGCCGCCCTGGCCGCCCCCGGCGCCCTGGTGGAGATCGAAGTGATCGCCGCCAAGCCGCACTGAACGTCTCCACGGACCGGCGAACAGGACCGGCAACGAACAGGATCGACATGACAAAACGATACATGCTGGCCTCCGCTGCCACAGCCGCCGCCCTGGCCCTCTGCCATCCCGCGGCGATGGCGCAGACGGCGCCCACGCAGCCGCAGGCAGCGTCCGTCCCGCCGCCCACGGCCGCCGGGGGAGAGCAGTTGGCGCAGGCAGCAGCTCCGGGCAATCCGGATACGGGCAGCGACGCCAACCAGTTGTCCGGCGAGCACGCCGACGACGTGATCGTAACCGGCACACGCCAGTCCGGACGCACCCGGCAGTCGAGCCCCGCCCCGGTCGACGTGATCAGCGCGGCCGAGCTGACGCGCACCGGGCAGCAGAACGTGTTCGACGCGCTGAACGTGCTGCTGCCGAGCTTCGACCTTCCGCCGATCGGCTTCGACACCGCGGGCCTGGTGCGATCGGCCCGACTGCGCGGCCTGAGCCCCGACGACGTGCTGGTGCTGGTCGACGGCAAGCGGCGTCACGTCAGCGCCAACATCAACGCCGATATCGGCCCGGTCGGCGGTTCGGACCCCGTCGATTTTGACATGATCCCGATCAGCCTGATCGACCACATCGAAGTGCTGCGCGACGGTGCGGCCGCCCAGTACGGCTCGGACGCGATCGCGGGCGTGATCAACATCATCCTCAAGCACAACGATTACGGCACCACCGCCTACGCGCAGGAGGGTGCGACCTACGTCCAGGACGGGTTCACCAACAACGTGGGCGCCAGCCACGGCTTTTCGCTGGGCGGCAACGGCTATTTCGACGTGGCCGGCGACTACCGCTACCACGACCACACCAACCGAGACGGCATCTATCCGTCAGACACGGTCGTGGGGTCGCAGCTGAACCCGCCGTTCAACGTGCCGAACAAGAACAACATCAGCCAGATCGAGGGCGACCCGCGCTACAACCTGGCCAATCTGGGCTACAACGCGGCCTACACCTTCGCGCCGGAAGCGACCGTGTATTCGTTCGCCACCTGGGGCTACCGGCATTCCGAAGCGTTCGAGAACTATCGTGATCCCAACACGAGCGGAACCTACAGCCCGACCGCGATCACGCCGACGACGCCGTTCGGCAACCTGACCGCCGCCGGCCAGTACCCGAACGGCTTCGAGCCGCTGGAGGCGATCAACGAGAACGATTATTCCGGCACCGTCGGCCTGAAGGGCGACGTGCTCGATGGCTGGCACTACGATGTCAGCGCGACCTATGGCGGCGACGTCGACAACATCTCCACCCTCGCCTCGATCAACACCGATTACCTGCACGCGTTCGGCGTCTCGCCCACGCATTTCCATGCCGGCGAGTACAACGACACCGAACTGACCACCAACCTCGACATCAACCGGCCGTTCGAGACCGGCATCTTCGCGGCCCCGCTCAGCGTCGCGTTCGGCGGCGAGTTCCGCCACGACACCTACCAGCTGGAGCCGGGCGACGCGCCGTCGCAGTACGGCGGCGGCTCGCAGGCCTATCCCGGCTTCACCAACGTCGACGCCGGCTATTATCACCGCAGCAACGGCGCGGGCTACATCGACCTCGCGACCTCGCCGGTGCCGCATTGGCAGGTCGACGTCGCCGGCCGCTTCGAGCACTACACCGATGTCGGCGACACCGAGACCGGCAAGTTCACCAGCCGCTACGACATCACGCCGACGCTTGCCGTGCGCGCGACGATCAGCAACGGCTTCCGGGCGCCGACGCTGGCGCAGGAAGGGTTCGCCGCCGTCAACGTGGGCCCGGTCACCGCGGGCGGCCAGTTCCCGGTCAACTCGCCCGCCGCCCGTGCGCTCGGCTCGGTGCCGCTGAAGCCGGAGCGGACCAACAACTACGAGTTCGGCATCGTGGCGACCCCGGTGGAACGCCTGCACGTGGCGCTCGACCTGTACCAGATCGACATACGCGACAGGATCGTCGATTCCGGCCTGATCGGCGGCGCCAACGCCTTCGAGGCGTTTGCGCTGAGCGGCGCCCTGCCGCCCACCTGCTCGCCCGGCAGCGGCTGCAACCTGTACGCGCAGTATTACACCAACGGCGTCGACACCCAGACCAGGGGTGCCGACCTGACCGTCGACTACGTCTCGCTGCTCGGCGATTACGGCAAGATCAACTGGTTCTTCGGCGCCAACTTCAACGACACCGAGCTGACCCGCGTTGCGCAGCAGGCGCAGTTCACGCCGGACGTGCTGTCCGAAATCACCACCGACACGCCGAAGAGCAAGCTGATCCTGCAGGGCACCTACACCTACGGCCCATGGACGGCGCTGCTGCGCGGCACGCGTTACGGCACCTCCGTCGAGGTGCTGGCGGACGGCAACACCGGTGCCGCGCCGTTCACCGCGAACCGCAACAGGCCCGCCTATATCGGCGACGTCGAGTTCGGCTACAGGATCACGAAGGAAATCACGGTGACGGTCGGCGCCAACAACTTCACCGACAAATACGCCGCACATACGACTGCCGCCTCGCGCTACCACAACGCGGTCGAATACATCCCCTCCTCGCCCTACGGCATCGATGGCGGGTTCTATTACGGCCGGGTGAACGTGGCGTTCGGCACGCCGCCCGAGCCGACGCCCGCCTCGCCAGGCGTCGTCAACGCGCCGCCGCCGGCCCCGGCCGTGCCGGTGCGCACCTACCTCGTGTTCTTCGACTGGGACCGCGCCGACCTGACCGACCGCGCACGGCAGATCGTCAGCACCGCGGCACAGGCTTCGAGCCATGTGCAGACGACGCGCATCGAGGTGAACGGCTATACCGACCTGTCTGGCACCGCTTCCTACAACCAGCGGCTGTCGATCCGCCGGGCGCAGAGCGTGGAGAGCGAGCTGGTGCGCGACGGGGTGGCGCGCAGCGAGATCGCCATCCACGGCTACGGCGAGACCAACCCGCTGGTGCCGACCGCCAAGGGCGTGCGCGAGCCGCAGAACCGGAGGGTCGAGATCATCCTGAAATAGACGAGTGCCGCCCGCAGCCGCAACGGCCGGTTGCGGGCGGCACGGCGTGACGGACGTGTTTGCTCCCCGCCCGGCGACGCGGGACGACCTGCCCGCCCTGCGCGCGCTGATGGCCGACGCGATCGGCACGCTGCAGCGCGGCTTCCTCGACGCGGAGCAGATCGAGGCGAGCCGGCAGGTGATGGGGCTGGACACCCAGCTCGTCGATGACGGCACCTACGTCGTCGTCGAGGCGGCAGGCGTGATTGCCGGCTGCGGCGGCTGGAGCTGGCGCGCCACGCTGTTCGGCGGCGACCACACTGCCGGGCGTTCGGCCGCCGCCCTCGACCCCGCGCAGGACGCGGCGAGGATACGGGCGATGTACACCGCCCCGGCCTTCGCGCGGCGGGGGGTCGGGCGGCTGGTGCTGGCGCTGTGCGAGGACGCCGCCCGCAACGCGGGTTTCCGCCGTGCCGAACTCGCGTCCACGCGCGCTGGGCTGCCGCTCTACGCCGCATGCGGCTACGCCGTCCTCGAGCATTTCGAGGCCGTGCATGGCGGCCAGCGCATTCCGCTGGCCAGGATGGAGAAGCGGCTCGCCTGAGCCGGGTGCGCGGTCACGCCCGGTCGGCGCAGTTTGCCTGGCAACCCGGCCGGTGGTCGCGGGTTGCACGACGGTCAACCCGGATGTCTCCGTCGTCCGCACGCCAGGGGAGTGCCCACGTTGAGTCCGCATCGAGATGGCGCGGTTCCGGCCCAGCCGGAGCCGGACCCGCCGCTGGCCCTGTGGGGCGGGGTCGAGTGCAGCGTGGTCAGGGTCGGCGACGTCTGGCGCGACCAGCTGCGCGACACCGGCCACCACGACAGGGGGGCCGAGGATGTGGCCCGGCTGGCAGGGCTCGGGCTGCGCACGCTGCGCTACCCGCTGCTCTGGGAACGGCACGGTGCGATGGATGCGGACGCGTCGGCCTGGCACACGAGGCAGCTGGCCAGCCTGGAGGCGCATGGCATCGAGGTGATCGCCGGGCTGGTGCATCACGGCTCGGGTCCCGCCGGGACCGACCTGCTGGACCCGCTGTTCCCCGAGCGCCTGGCCGAGCACGCGTCCGCGATGGCACGGCTGCATCCCGGGGTGCGGCGCTGGATACCGGTTAACGAGCCGCTGACGACCGCCCGCTTCGCCTGCCTGTACGGCCACTGGTACCCGCATCTGCAGGACGAGGGCGCGTTCCTGCGCGCGACGGCCAACCAGTGCCGCGCCACCCTGCTGGCGATGCGGGCGATCCGCGCCCATGACCGGAACGCGGCGTTCGTCAGCACGGAGGATATCGGCCGGGTGTTTTCGACCGAGACGCTGGCTGGGCAGGCCGGCTACGAGAACGACCGCCGCTGGCTGAGCCTGGACCTGCTGTGCGGCCGCGTCGGCGCGCACCACCCCTGGCGCGGCTACCTGGAGGGGCATGGCGTGCCCGCATCCCACCTGGACGAGCTGGCCACCGGGGAAGCGGCCCCGGACGTGATCGGGGTCAACCACTACGCGACCAGCGACCGCTTCCTGGACCACCGGGTGCAGCTGTACCCGCGGCAGCTGCGCGGCGGCAACGGCCGCATGGAGTACGTGGACACCGAGGCGGTGCGCGCCGGCGTGGCCTCCAGCCGCGTCGGCTGGCTGCCGCGGCTGCGGGAGGTGTGGTCGCGCTACGGCCGGACCATGGCGCTGACCGAGGTGCATCTGGGCTGCGACGACCCTGCCGAATCGGTGCGCTGGCTGATGGAGGCGTGGCGCGCGGCCGAGGCAATGCGGGCGGAGGGCGCGCGCTGCGTGGGCGTGACCGCCTGGGCGCTGTTCGGCCTGGTGGACTGGGACAGCCTGCTGCGCGAGAGGCGCGGCCGGGTGGAGCCGGGCGCGTTCGACACGCGCGCCGAGCCGCCCAGGCCGACGCTGATCGCCGAGGCGGTCCGTGCGCTGGCGCAGGACGGCAGGTTCGTCCATCCGTCGCTGAACCGGCCAGGCTGGTGGCGCCGGGCAGACCGCGTGCATGAGGGCCTGCGCACGCCCGAAGCGGCGTGACGGGGGTGCGGCCGGTTGTGCCGGAATCGGCGCTCGCCTTCGTCATGCGCCACGTGCGCGGCCGGCCGGGGCAGTCGGCCGGGCTGTTCGGCGTGGTCGCCGGGGCGGCGCTGTGCGCGGTGGGGGCGCAGTACGCGCTGAAGCTGCTGGTCGACAGCATGACCGCGGGCGGGCGGCACGATGGCGTTTCGACGGCACTGGCCCTGTTCCTGGCGCTGCTGGCGGCCGAATGCGTGTGCTGGCGCCTGGGCGGCTTCGTGGGCTCGCGCCTGGTGATCCAGGCAGGCGAGGACATCCGCGCCGACCTGTTCGAGGCGGTGAGCGCGCAGCCCTGGCGCTTCTACACCGACCAGGCCAGCGGCGCCCTGACCAGCCGCATCACGGCTGCCTCCGGCGCCGCCGCGGGCGTGATGCGCACCGGCGTGTGGAACCTGTTGCCGCCGGTGGCCGACCTGGCAGGCTCGGTGGTCGTGCTGGTCAGCATAGACTGGCGCATCGGGCTCGGCCTGTTGCTGGTGGCGGGGCTGGCGACGCTGGTGCTGCACCGGATTGGCCTGCGCGGCTTTCCGCTGCACCTGGCCTATCATCGTGAGGCGGCCGAGGTGGCAGGCAGCTTCGCCGACGTGCTCGGCAACATGAGCCTGGTGCGCGCCTACGGCGCCCGGCTGCGAGAGAGCCGGATGCTGCGCCACCGGATGCAGGCGGAGGGCCGCACGCACGCCGCAAGCTGGCGCTTCCTGGAACGCCTGCGCTCGTGGCACGACGTGGCGTTCTGGCTGGCCAACGCGGTGGTGCTGAGCATTGCCGTGCGGCAATGGCAGCATGGCGCGATCAGCACCGGCAGCGTGGTGGTCGTCTGCACGCTGACGCTGCGCGTGCTGACGGGATCGCGGGAGGCGGCGTTGTCGCTGCTCGGCATCGCCAACCAGCTGGGCGCGGTGTCGGAGGCGCTCTCGGTGCTGCGCATGGCGCCCGAGCCGCGAGGCGCATGGCAGACGCGCCAGCCTGGCCATGGCTGCATCGAGTTGCGCCGGGTCAGCCACGCGCCCGCCGGCGGCCGGCTGCTGTTCAGGGATCTCGACCTGCGTATCGAGGCGGGCCAGAGGGTCGGCATCGTCGGCCCGTCGGGCGCCGGCAAGTCGACGCTGCTGCGGCTGGTCCAGGGCATCGTGGCGCCGGAGGACGGCTGCGTGCTGGTGGACGGGCAGGACGCCGCCCGGCTGGCGCCCGACAGCCTGGCCCAGGCGTTCTGCGTGGTGACCCAGGAAGTGGCCCTGTTCCAGAGGAGTTTTGCCGAGAACCTGTGCTACGGCCGGCCAGGGGCGTCGTGGGACGAGGTGCTGGCAGTGTCGCGCGCCACCGGCTGCGACGCGTTCATCGAGGCGATGCCGGAGGGCTACGACACCCTGGTGGGCGAGCGCGGCATCCGGCTGTCCGGCGGACAGCGGCAACGGCTGGCGGTGGCGCGCGCGCTGCTTCGGCATGCGCCGGTGCTGATCCTGGACGAGGCCACCAGTGCGATGGACAGCAGCGCCGAGCTGCAGGTGCAGCGCGCCATCCTGGCGCTGGCCGGCACGCGCACGGTGGTGGCGGTGGCGCACCGCCTGTCGACGCTGATGGATTTCGACCGGATCGTCGTCGTGCGGGACGGGTGCATCGTGGAGGATGGCGAACCGTCCGCGCTGTGCCGCGGCCAGGGCTACTTCGCCGCCATGTGGCGGCTGCAGCAGCACGCCGGGCTGGTGCCGGCGGACAGGGTGTAAGCCGGCCCGGAATCAACGCCGCAGAGGAGCGGCAAGCAGAGGGAGTGTCGCGATGACTGGAACAGACGATCGGTTGCAGCCCGCCGACGGCCCGGCCGGAGCCGAGGCAGGCGCCGCGCCGGCGCCCGCCTGCACGCTGGTGATCTTCGGCGCCGGCGGCGACCTGACCAAGCGGCTGCTGATGCCCGCGCTCTACAACCTGTCCACCAGCAAGCTGCTGGACGACAAGTTCCGGGTGATCGGGGTGGATCGGGGCCAGGCCGACACCGGCGCGTGGACGCACGCGCTGACCGAAACGATGCAGAGCTTCACCAAGGACAAGACGTCGGAGTTCCACACGCCCAAGATCGACGAGGCCGCGTGGACGTGGGTGACCGACCGGCTGCAGTACCAGCAGGGCGATTTCAGCCAGCAGGAGGTGTTCGCCGAGATCGGCCGAGCCGTGGGCGGCGGCAGTGCCATCTTCTACCTGGCCGTGGGCGCGCGCTTCTTCGGCACGGTGGTCGACGGGCTGGGCAAGGCGGGCCTGCTGAAGCAGGACGACGGAGTGTTCCGGCGCGTGATCATCGAGAAGCCGTTCGGCGCCGACCTGCCATCCGCGCAGGCGCTGAACGCGCAGATCCTGACCCAGGCCGACGAGAGCCAGTACTACCGGATCGACCATTTCCTCGGCAAGGAGACGGTGCAGAGCATCATGGCGGTGCGCTTTGCTAACGGCATGTTCGAGCCGACCTGGCGACGCGAGTATATCGACCATGTGCAGATCACCGCCGCGGAGACCGTGGGGGTGGAGGCGCGCGGCAGCTTCTACGAGCCGACGGGCGCGTTGCGCGACATGGTGCCGAACCATCTCTTCACCCTGCTGAGCATGGTCGCGATGGAGCCGCCGAACTCGTTCGATGCCGAGGACGTGCGCGAGGAAAAGGCCAAGCTGGTGGAGGCGATCCGCCCGATGGCGCCCGACGACGCGGTGCGCGGCCAGTACGGCGCCGGGCAGGAGGCAGGTCACGACGTTCCTGGCTACCGGCAAGAACCAGGGGTGGCGCCGGACAGCCACACCGAAACCTACGTCGCGCTGAAAGTCTCGATCGAAAACTGGCGCTGGGCCGGCGTGCCGTTCTACCTGCGCACCGGCAAGCGCTTGCGCGGGCGGCAGACGGAGATTTCGATCCACTACAAATCCGCGCCGTACCGCATGTTCCGGGACACGCCCGTCGACAAGACGACGCCCAACGTCGTGCGCCTGCTGATGGATCCGGACCAGGGACTGGAAACGCAGTTCGACGCGAAGGTGCCGGGGCCGCAGATGCGGCTCGGCCGCGTCGCCACCTCCATGCGCTACAAGGATTACTTCGAGGAAAGGCCCAATGTCGGCTACGAGACCCTGCTCTACGACTGCATGATCGGCGATACGACGCTGTTCCAGCGGGCCGACGCCATCGAGGCGAGCTGGCGCGTGGTGCAGCCCGTGCTGGAAAGCTGGGGACGCGGCGAGGGCAGCGTGGAGCCGTATGCGGCCGGCAGCCAAGGACCGGCCGGGGCCGATGCGCTGCTCGAACGCGATGGACGAAGCTGGCTCGCGCTGCCCGAGTAGCGGCTGCCGCTCCCGCACTCCCTGTTTGCCTAGCTGGGCCGTTCCGTCCCATTTTCGCGCGTGCCGCCTGCGCCTGTGCGTAGGCTGCCATGTGTAAACCTCAACGCCGGCGGGCCGGAGGCGTCGCTCGACCGAATCGTGCAGCAATGCGGAACCGGCCGACATTTCGCGCCAGTCTAGGCGGTGTTTAGAGACCTTAGTGCCAAATACTGAGTGTTGAGTGTGCTTGGCGGCGCCTGGTGGCGCTTGTCGTGTTATTTACCATATGGGTGCTACTGTCTGATCGCTTCGACGCGGGGGAGTGCTCCCGCTTCTGCTCCATGACAGTGCCGTTACGAAAGAAGTCGACATGTCCTACATTTCCGATATCTCGCCAGAATCCCTGGTGGGCTCAAACACGTCCTATGCAGGCGATCCTGCAGGCCGCGCTGCGAACGCCGATGCGCCTGCGTCATCGTCCGTCAGGCTTGCCGCAGGACTTGAGGTGACGATCCTGCTGGCAATGCTTTCGGGGTTGAGCCTGGCTTTCTGCACGATTGCCGCGGGCGCGTTTTAGGGCAGATCGCGTTCAGGTGGACTCACCTGAACGCGTCAATCTGCTCGCGAGAGCGAGAGCTGGAGCGGGTCGGGCTGCACAGTCAGCCAGAAGCGTTCTGGCCAGTTGCTGAGAAAGGCCAGGGGCTCTGCCCCATGCGCGCTAGTTTTCGCTTGTATCGGCTCGGATCGGGGTGA
>CALMVI010000143.1 GCA_937873095.1 uncultured Acetobacteraceae bacterium
GATCCGAGCCGATACAAGCGAAAACTAGCGCGCATGGGGCGGAGCCCCTGGCCTTTCCTAGACCGGGCCCGCTAACTCCCGCCAGCCGCCAGCCCCGCCCCGCGGACGTCGCTGCCGAAGCGGCAACTCTCGTCGCCGCCCGGAACGTAGCGCGGGCAGCCGATCGCGTTCGCCCGGCCGGGGTCCGGCACGGGAATCTTGGGCGGCAGCTCGCCGGTCATCGCCTGGCCGAGCGCGACCGCGCCGGCCAGCGCCGCGCCGTTCTGGCCGGAGGCGCCGACGGCCGCGCGGAACGCGTCCCTCGCGCTGTTCCAGGCCACCGCCGCGGTCAGCAGGGCCGCGGGCTTCACGGCGGGCGAGGCGCCCAGCATGATGCCGGTGCCGGGCGCGATGCGGCCGGTTCCGAACAGGTTCTCCATCGTCAACGCGCACGCCACCGCCGCCCCGCGCCGGTCGAGCACGGCGAAACTCGTCGATGCCGGCAGGGCAGGCAGCACGCCGGCGCCTGGCGGCTGCTGCAGCAGCGCGAGCGGGTTGCCGCCCTGGGCGCGCCAGGCCGCAGCCGTCGCGATCGAGGCGTCGGCCAGGCTCTGGCTGACCACGCCGCTCCGCTCCAGCGACAGGAACGCCGCCGCAGCGCCCAGCCCGCCATCGGCCGGGGGCGGCAGGAACGCCACCTGGTCCGCGCCGGCCTTGACCACGATCGGGTTCGCCAGCAACGGCACCGCCTGCCGCAGGTCCGACTGGCTGATCGGGCCGCCGACTTCCGCACTTGCCTGAACGAGTCGCTGGGACAGCAGCCCCTGGTACAGGTCGCCCACACCGACCCGGCTCAGCTGAGTCAGGGTGTCGGCAAGGTCGGTCTGGATCAGCCGGCCGCCTTCGCCCAGCGCCGCGCCGCCGGGGGCGAACACCGCGGCCGACCCCGGATCGCCCAGCAGCGGCGCGCGCACCTGGTCGAGGTCGCGGCCGAGCGCGCGCGAGATCGAGAACCCGGCGGCGGCGGCCTGCTGGGCGGGGGCCACCAGGTCGGCGAACGTCTTGCTGCCGTAGCGGACGCTGAGCAGGTACAGTCCCCTGGCGAGCATGGGAACGGCCGCCGGCCGGTCGCCGGCGTTGACGGCGGGCGCGCGGGGCGTGAACAGCACGGCCTCCGGCACGCCGTGCCCGGCCGACCCGGCGCCGGGCTGGTAGGCGATGCAGGCGCCGCCCGACCCCAGCGCCGCGCGCGAGGGCAGGGTGACGGACAGCATGAAGCCCAGCGTGACGGCGGCGTCCGCGGCGGTCCCGCCGGTGGCCAGGATCTCGCGCGCCGCCAGTGCCGCCATCGGCTCGTCGGCCACCACCCCGCCGATGAACCCGGTCAGGTGCTCGCCGGGGTCGAGCGGGCCGCCGAGCAGCGTCTTCTGCACGGTGTGGACGGTGCTGTGCAGCGTCTCGCAGCCCGACGCCGACAGGCACCCGGCCAGCAGCACCGCCAGGCTTCGCCTCCGGTAGCCCGCGCGTCCGCCTACCGGTGCAATCACGACTGAAACCTCACGCGCCGAAACAGAGGCCGGGCAATAACCGCCTTCCCGCGGGACGGCAACGGGCGGGCCGCGCGCTGCGGGCCGCCGCCTCGTCAGCAGCCCGCCGCGGTGCTAGATGACGGCCAAACTTGCCTGTGGACCGATCATGCGTTGGGTTTTCGCTTTCCTGCTTGCATCCGCGCCTGCCCTGCCTGCGCCCGCCCTGGCCGCCGACCCCGGCTTCACGCCGGACCAGCGGCGCGAGATCGTGCAGATCGTGCGCGACGCGATGAAGGCCGACCCGTCGATCCTGAGGGAGGCGGTGACCTCGCTGCAGGCGGCCGAACAGGCGCGCGCCGAAGCCGACACGCGGGAGCGCATCGCCGAGAGGCGGTCGAGCCTGGTTGCCAACGCCGCCGACCCGGTGGCGGGCAACCCCGCAGGCGACGTGACGCTCGTCGAGTTCTACGACCCGCGCTGCCCGTATTGCCGCCGCATGCTGCCCTCCCTCGCGGCGATGATCCAGAAGGATCGCGGCTTGCGCGTCGTCTACAAGGACATCCCCGTCCTCGGGCCGGCGAGTGCCATGGAGAGCCGGGCCATCCTGGCCGCGTCCCGGCAGGGCGCCTATGGCCGCATGCAGCAGGCGCTGATGACCAACCCTGCCCAGCCCAGTGCCGAGATGATCGCGCAGACGGCGCGCAACCTAGGCCTGGACGCCAACCGGCTTGCCGCGGACATGGCGAGCCCCGGCGTCACGCAGCAGATCGAGGCCAACATGAGGCTGGCGCGCGACCTCAAGGTGGACGGCACGCCGGTCTTCGTCGTCGGCAGCACGTTCATCCCCGGCGCCGTGGACCAGGCGGCCCTGGAAGCGGCAGTCGCCCAGGCGCGCAGGCACGGCTAGAGCATGTTCCGTTCACTTGCGTTCACTCCACAGGCTCTAGCTCTTTGTTTTGCGAGCATCTTCACCCGATCAGACGATTCCGTCTGATCGGGATCTGCTCTAGCAAGCTGCCGAAGAAAGATCAGCTCTCAGGACCTGGGGGTCTGGGGTTTCAAACCCCAGCGGGGTCCAGGGGCAGAGCCCCATGCGCGCTAGTTTTCGCTTGTATCGGCTCGGATCGGGGTGATTCTGAGG
>CALMVI010000144.1 GCA_937873095.1 uncultured Acetobacteraceae bacterium
GGCGCGCGTGCCGGAATGCTGGCGCTGCGTGGGCGAACCCTGGTGCCGGTACCGGCACAAGGTTCTGGATCCACCCAAGGCCAGGGGCGTCATGCGCTAGCGTGCTTCGCACGACGCCCCTGGACCCCGCTGGGGTTTGAAACCCCAGACCCCCAGTTCTTAAGATGAGGCCTAGGCGGCCCGTGCGGCAGCGGGCCGGACGAGGGCGGCAGAGCCTAGCGAATGGGCGGCTGCGGCGGCCACGTGGTTGACCGATATGTCCCAGGGCGTGCTGTGGAAGGTGGCGGTCAGCTCCTGCCACGGCCGGTGGGCGCGGCCGAGCACGCAGTCGTAGCGCAGCCCGGTGACGGCTGCGAGGTTGCGGAAGCTCCAATCGACATAGGCGTCCATATGCAGCTCGATGACGAGGCAGCCGGGCCGGGCGAACCCCAGGTTTGCCAGCGCCGAGCTGTGCGGCGCCACGATCGCCTCGGCCTGGCGGAACAGCCTGATCTGATCGGACAGGCTGAGCAGGTCGAGCCTTACAGGCAGGAAACCGAGCGGGGTGAGGGCGGCGATGACGTCGTCCTCGTTGCGCAGCGGCCTGATGCCGGTGCCGCGCTGGTCGAGATAGACCCGCCGCGGCAGGCGCATGGGGCTCGGCGGAACGTTGGCCGACACCCTGCGGAAAAAGTCCCTTACGCAAGGGTGATAGACCGACTCGCCCGAAACCGAGAGCGGCAGGACCAGGGTCTCCACCCGCAACGTCTCGCCTTGGCCGACCCGCCGCACGGCCAGGCTGGGCAGGGGGTCGAACAGGCCCAGCAACTCGGCTTGCGCCGGGCTGTCGGACACCAGCAACCCGGCCGAGGCGGTCAGGTAGGCGTCCGGCACCGAAGACAGGCGCGCCACGCCGTCCAGCAGGGCATGGCGGTAATCCGTCTCGCCGCCCGCCAGCATGGAGATGTGGCTGCCCACGAGCCGCTCGACCCGCTCAGGCTCGATCGCGATGCCCTTGGCCAGCGCCCGGTAGCCGTGCACATGCGGGGTGGTGTTGGCGAGCGACTCGGCCACCACCGTGTCGCCCACCGCGAGTATGCCCGCCGACGAGTGCACGACCACGTCGTGCAGCACGAAGACGGGAGGCGCGAAGCTGTCGTAAGCGGGCGCCGCCCAGCGTCCCTGGTCGGGAAGCTCGCGCACCGGCCACATGCCGAAGAAATGTCCGCCGGTCGGCAGCGGCGGGACGCCGACGCGTTCGGGGCCGAGCGAGTGCACGTGCGTGACGCGGTGGCCGGCCATGTGTGCAGGAGCCGCCAGCGCGGAGATGGAGCGCTGGTGCAGGATGGTCTCAGCCGGCCCCATCAGATTCCCGCCAAACGGTCATTTGGGCTGCTCCATGCACCTTTTGCGCGAGCTTACCATCATCCTGCACCTCTTCAAGTCGGCTGGACTCCGCAATGATCAGGGTTCCCGCAGCGATCCAGCCCGCCGCTCGCAGGGTGGCGACGGCGCGGCCGACCAGCCCTGCGCCGTAGGGCGGGTCGAGGAACACCAGCGTCTGGGGTGTGCCGCGCGGGGGCTGCAGCACGTCGGCCCGGATGGCCTGCGCGCGGTCGGCCGCCCTGCACGCATCGATGTTGCGCCTGAGCGCGGCCAGCGCATGATCGTCGTTGTCGATGAACACGGCCCGCGCCGCGCCGCGCGACAGGGCCTCCAGCCCAAGCGCGCCGGTGCCGGCAAACGCGTCCAGCACCAGCGCGCCGTCCAGCAGGGCGGGCCCGCCCCAGGGCGCGTGCATGAGCGTGTCGAACAGCGACTGGCGCATCCTCTGGGCCGTCGGCCGGGTGGTCCGGCCGGGCGGGGACGCGAGAGACGTCCCGCGCCACTGTCCGGCTATGATGCGCACGGGTCGGAACCTGGGGTCGGCGGCGTCCCGACGCTCCTCACTGGCGCAGCAGTGGCGTCAGGCCGACTGGGGGAGCTGCTCGCGCAGGACTTTCGGCGGCACCTCCGCGATGCCGCCGCGCTCGAGGTTGCCGAGCTGGAACGGGCCATAGGCGATGCGGATCAGGCGGGTGACGGACAGATGCAGGTGCTCCATCACGCGCCGGATTTCCCGGTTGCGGCCTTCGCGCAGCGACACCGTCAGCCAGGCATTGGTGCCCTTGCGGCTGTCCAGCCCGGCTTCGATGCCGGCATATCTGACGCCGTCGATGGTCACCCCGCGCGCCAGTGCAGCCAGCGACTGCGGCTCCACATCGCCATGCACCCGCACCCTGTAGCGCCTGATCCAGCCGTTGGAGGGCAGCTCCAGCTGGCGTGCGAGCGCGCCGTCGTTGGTCAGCAGCAGCAGGCCCTCGCTGTTGACGTCCAGCCGGCCGACGCTGACGACGCGCGGCATCGATTCGGGCATCTTCTGGAAGACGGTCGGGCGGCGTTCCGGGTCCTTGTGCGTGGTCATCAGGCCATCGGGCTTGTGGTAGCGCCACAGCCGGGCGCGCGCAGGCGGATCCACCACCACGCCGCCGGCCTGGACGATGTCGCCGGGCGTCACGAAAGTGGCGGGATGGGTGACGATTGTTCCGTTGAGGCTGATGGCCCCTTCAGCGATCATGCGCTCGGCGTCGCGCCGGCTCGCGACGCCGGACCGCGCCAGCCATTTGGCGATGCGGTCGCCCTCGCGCGCCTGGGCCGGTTCGTCGGTCACGCCCCTGCCGCCTCGACCAGGGCCCGGAAGATCAGCGCGTCGCCAGGGTCGATCAGGAACTCGGGGTGCCACTGCACGCCGAGGCAGAAGCGCCGGCCGGGATGCTCCACGCCTTCGATGACGCCGTCCGGCGCCGTCGCGTTCACCTGCGCCCCCTGGCCAGGCGTGCGGACGGCCTGGTGGTGCGAGGTGTTCACCCGCATCGAGCCGGCGCGCACGATGCGGTGCAGCAGCGTGCCCGGGTGGACGCTGACGCCGTGCCCCGGTTCGTGCCTGGCATGTTTCTGTTCGTGTTCCAGGGCGCCTGGCAGCTCGTCCGGAATGTGCTGGACGAGCGTGCCGCCGAGTGCGACGGCCAGCAGCTGTTCTCCGCCGCAGATGCCGAGCACGGGCATGTCCCTGGCCAGCGCGCCGTCGAGCAGGGCGCGTTCGGCCGCCGTGCGGCCCTGCTTCAGCGTGACCGTGGGATGCGTGCCCGCCGCGCCGTACAGGGCGGGGTCCACGTCGAACGCGCCGCCGGTGACCACCAGGGCGTCGAGCGCGTCCAGCATGTCGGCCGCACTGTCGGGGTGGTGCGGCAGGGCAACCGGGACGCCGCCGGCCTGCGCGATGGCGCCGGCGTAGTTGGCGCGCAGCGCATACCAGGGATAGGCGGAGTAGCCGCCCTGCTCGGGCGCCCTGCCCTCCTCCGAATCGAGCGTGACGCCGATGAGGGGTTTGCGACGCGATGCCATGC
>CALMVI010000145.1 GCA_937873095.1 uncultured Acetobacteraceae bacterium
GGGGGTGAAGATTTGGGTGGTCGCGACCAGGGCCTGGCTGTCGTTCAGCCGGTACACCGCCGCGTCGTCGCCGGTCTCGGTTCCCACCAGCAGGCCGGGATGCAGGCCGGCCGGCAACCTCGCCAGCAGCTCCTGCAGCACGGCGGGGGACAGCTTGCAGCCGCATCCGCCGCCATGGGCGAGCGACGTCAGCCGGACTTCGTCTTGCAGCATGCCAACCTGTCCCCAGTGTCCTGCCTCAGCAGGCCACGATCCGTTCGATCAAGCCAGTCCAGGGGCGGAGGTGGGGGACCGAGTTGGCCGACCGTGAGATGAGGCATCCGCGCATGCTGCCGCCGGTGCAGCGGCTGCTGGAGCTGGCCGACGCCGGGGGTGCGGCGCGCCGCTGGCCGCGCGCGGCGCTGACCGACGCGTTGCGCCGGGAACTGGCCGGGCTTCGGCAAGCGCTGCTCGACCATGAGGAATGCGAGCTGCCGGACGGGCCCGGCATCGTGGCCCTGGCCGAGGCGGCCCTGGCCGCGCGTGCCGCACCCGCCCTGCGCCCGGTGCTGAACGCCACCGGCATCGTCATCCACACCAATCTCGGCCGGGCGCCGCTGGCCGCCGAAGCGGTTCAGGCCGCCTCCGACGCCGCACGACGCGGCTGCGACCTGGAATACGACCTGCAGACGGGGCGGCGCGGCCCGCGCGCCCCCGGCATCGAGGCGCTGCTCCGCACCCTGACCGGCGCCGAAGCGGGGATGGCGGTCAACAACAATGCGGCGGCCATGCTGCTCGCGCTGACCGCGCTGGCCGCCCCCGGCGAGGTCATCGTCTCCCGCGGCGAACTGGTGGAGATCGGCGGCGGGTTCCGCATCCCCGACATCATCCAGCAGGGCGGCGCCCGGCTGGTCGAAGTCGGATCGACGAACAGGACGCGCGTCGCCGACTACGCCGCCGCCATCACGCCCGCCACCCGGATGCTGCTGAAGGTGCACCAGAGCAACTTCGCGATGGTGGGCTTCACCGAGGCCGCGAGCCTGGCCGAACTGGCCGCGTTGTCGCGCAGCCATGGCCTGCTGCTGATGGACGACCTCGGCAGCGGCACGCTCTCCCCCCTGCCGAACGGACTGGCCATGCTGGAGCCCACGGTCGCGCAGAGCATCGCGGCCGGCAGCGACGTGGTGGCCTTCAGCGGCGACAAGCTGCTGGGGGGACCGCAGGCGGGCCTTCTGGCCGGGCGCGCCGAGGCGATCGACCGGCTGCGGCGGCACCCGCTGATGCGCGCGCTGCGCCTGGACAAGATGACGCTGGCCGCGCTGGACGCGACGCTGCGCCTGCACGCCGACCCCGCCCGCGCGCACAGTGCCGTGCCGGTGCTGCGCATGCTCGCCCAGACCGAGCCCGTGCTGCAGGCCCGCGCCGAACGCCTCTGCGCCCTGCTCTCCGCCCATTGCGAGGCAGACGTGGAGCACAGCGTGGGCCATGCAGGCGGCGGGGCGCTGCCCGGCCAGAGCATTGCCAGCCGCGCGGCCAACATCCGCGTGCCAGGCCTGTCTGCAGACGCCCTGGCCCGGATGCTGCGCGCGCAGCATCCGGCGGTCGTCGGCCGCATCCACGCGGACAGGCTGCTGCTGGACGTGCTGACCCTGTCGGACGACGACCTGCCCTGCGTGGTCGAGGCAGTGCGGGCCGCGATCCCGTGAGCCGGCGACTGGTGCTCGGGGTCGCGGGCCATGTCGACCATGGCAAGACCGCTCTGGTGCGGGCCCTGACCGGCATGGAGACGGACCGCCTGCCGGAGGAGCAGGCGCGCGGCATCTCCATCGCGCTCGGCTTCGCGCACATGGCGGTGGAGGGCGGGGAGGTCGACCTGATCGACATGCCCGGCCACGAACGTTTCGTACGCACCGCCGTCTCCGGCGCCACCGGCATGGACGCCGTGCTGCTGGTGATCGACGCACGGGAAGGGGTCATGCCGCAGACGCGCGAGCACGCCGACATCGCCGCCCTGCTCGGCGTGCAGCGCGCCATCCTGGCGATCAGCCGCGTGGACGTGGCAGACGCCGCGCAGGTGGCGGCTGCCGCAGACGCCGCCGCCAGCCTGGCACACCGCGCAGGGTTGCAGGCCGGCCCGGCCGTGCCCGTTTCGGCCCGCACCGGGCTGGGCCTGGACGCGCTGCGCGCCGCCATCGCCGCCGGACACGCCGCGCAGCAGGCGCGCGCCGATGACGGGGTCGCCTACCTGCCGGTCGACCGCGTGTTCACCCGCCCGGGCCATGGCACGATCGTGACCGGCACGCTGCGCCGCGGCGCGCTCGCAACGGGCGACACGGTCGAGATCGCGCCGGCCGGCGCACCGGCGCGCATACGCGGCCTGCAGGTGCACGGCGTTCGCGTCGCCGCGGCACAACCCGGTCAGCGCGTGGCGGTCAACCTGCGGGTCGAGCCGGCGCAGGTGCCGCGCGGCGCGGCGCTCACCGTGCCGGGCACCCTGCCCGCTTCGAGCTGGCTGTCGGTGGAGCTGCGCGCCGTCGCCGACGCGCCGGCCCTGGCGACGACGCAGACGCTGCACCTGCTGTTCGGCACCGAGGAGGTGGCGGCCCGGCTGCGGCTGCTGGATCGCGACGTGCTTGAGCCGGGGGAGACGGCGCTGGCGCAGCTGCGCTGTGCCGCCCCGGTGTCGGTGCCCGCGCGCGAGCGCTTCATCCTGCGCTCGCTGTCCCCGGTGCGCACCCTGGCGGGCGGCCGCGTGCTGGACCCGCAGACGCGGCGCGAACGCCGGCATGCGCCCGCCATGCTCGCCCGGCTCGGGGCGCTGGCGGCTGAGGATCCCGCCGGGATCGTGGCGGGCGAGGTCCTGCGCGCAGGCATCGCCGGCATCGCCCTGTCCCGGCTGGCACGCGTCGCCGGCCTGTCGTCTGCCCGCGCCGCGGCCCTGCTGCCGCCCGAGGAGGCGGTGCTGACCCGCAGCGGCGAGGTGGTCGGGCGCCCGGCACTGGACGCGCTGGGACAGGTGCTGCCGCGCGTGCTGGCCGTCCATGCCGGCGGCGTCACGCCAGAGAGGCTGCAGGCCATGCTACCAAAAGCCGGCCGCGCGGTGCTGGACGAAGCCGTGGCCAGGCTGGTCGCCTCAGGCACCCTCGCCCGTGACGGCGCCGCCATCCGCGTCCGACACGCCGCCCGCGACCGCGCGGCCGCAGAGGATGCCGAACGCCTGGCCGCCCAGTTGGCGTGCACGCTGCGCTCGGCCGGCCTGACCCCGCCGGACCTGGCGGAGATTGCGCCCGACGTCACCCGGCGCCGCCTGGTCGACCGGCTGGTGCGCGAGGGGGTGGTCATCCGCGCCCCGGACAGGGTGCAGAAGCGCGAGGTGTTCTTCCATCGCGAGACGGTGGAGAGCGCTCGCCACAGGCTCATGACCCTGCTCGGCGGCGAAGGCCTGCTGGTGGGCGAGATCGGCGCGGCGCTGGGCATTTCGCGAAAGTTCAGCGTGCCGCTGCTTGAGTACCTCGACTCGATCCGCTTCACGCGGCGCGTGTCCGAGCGAAGGGTTCTGGCCGTCCACGACTGACGGCGGGCAGATGAAACCAGGCAGGATCACCCGATCGCATGCGCCACTCTTTGCATAGGGCGAGCACGTTGGTCGGTTCAGGTCATTCCACCTGAACCGACCAGTGCCAGCAGGCCGCGAAAGATGATTCCGCCAGAAGCAAACTCATCCCTGCGGAACGGAATCATCCGATCATGTCAGCGTGACTTCTTGTACAGCTTGCTGGCGACTTCGAAAATCTCCTGCGGCGCATAGTCTGGCGCAAACGCGCTGTACGTGCCCGTCATGTCGGAGATCTTGCCGCCGTCGGGATGGCCGTCCACCAGTTCGAGCTCGCCAGGCGGATCGCCCGGCAGGGCCATCTCCCCGTTGCCCCAGATGCCGGACGCTTCGTGGTAGTCGGACGGGCTGAACCTGTACAGCCGACGGTGACTGCCCTCGTCGAGGTATTTCTGGCACTCGGGGATCTTGCTCAGGTTTATGTTCGGCGTGGGCAGCATCTTCTCGATCTCCACGCCGGTCAGCTTCTTCAGGGCAAGCGCGTAGGCATGCGCGTGCACCGAGCCGCGCACCAGCAGGTAGCCGCACACTTCCCGGCCGGTCGGCTCGGTCATCGTCTCGTACACGCGCAGCTTGTGGATGCGCGCGCCGCATTCGAGGTGGAAGTTGTGCAGCAGGTCGATGATCACGTTGCCGGTCGAGGTCACGAAATCCATGTTCCACGACGCGCCGTTCGAGTTCATCGGCATGGCGCCGCCGCCGTTGGACAGGAACGAGCCGGCCAGCCGGATGTCCTGCATCGCCTCCCAGGGGGTTTTGGAGATGTCCACGTTCTCCCTGGGATCGCCGGGGCCGTTGTTCAGCATGGCAACACCGTTGGCCACCAGCTCGACATGGCCGAGTTCCTCGGCGGTGATGCTGGCGACCAGGCTGTAGAACGGGCGCAGGTTGCTCTTGCTGCGAAAGTTGAAGCTCTGGAACATGTAGTTTCCGAGCGTCGACATCTCGCCGTACTTGCCGCCCAGCAACTCCTGCAGCGCAGCCGCGGCATTCGGGTCCGGTTTCTTCGGCTCTGGCAACGCTGCCTGCAGCTTGTCGATGCGCATGAACATGGGCAAATCATCCTTATGCGGCGCCGGACAACGGCGCCCGGCAGTCAACGCGCGTTTGGACGGCGGTATGCCCCTGACCGCGAAAGTGTTACCTGCGCCGCCTCACGCATCGCCGCGGGCGGCGAACAGCCCCATGCCCTCCATGGTCATCACCGCGTCGCCGTCCTGGTTGAGCAGCACCCAGCGGCGCTTGACCACGCCCATCTCAGGCTTGCTGCGGGAGCGGCGCACCTCCAGCGTCTCGGCCTCCAGGGTCAGCCGGTCGCCTGGATGGACGGGCTTCAGCCAGCGTATGGAGTCGATTCCGGGCGACCCGAGCGACCGCACGGAGCGCGCCTGCATGTCGTCCACCATCAGCCGCATGGCGTAGGCGCAGGTTTGCCAGCCGCTGATCGACAGCGTCTTGAAGAACGGATGCGCGGACGCCGCCGCCTCGTCGAGGTGGAAAGGCTGCGGGTCGTATCTGCGGGCGAAATCCAGCGCCTCGTCACGCGACACCTCGATGGGCCCGAGCGTGGACCGGTCACCGACCTGCATGTCTTCCAGGTAGACGCCTGCCCCCCCAGACACCGCCGGTGGAAGCTCCGCCACCGCGGTGTCGCCGGGTGATGTCGGGTTTGCCGGTCGATCCACGGGAGCCTCCATCGGTGTCGGACAGTGCCCTAACGCCGCCGGCCGCAAAGCGATCATTTCCGGGCGCGTATCGGCGCCTACTCGGTGGCGACGAGCGAAAACTGGACCCAGACCAGCATCGTCCGTTTCTGCGCACCGACCTCAGGGGGCGGAGTCGGGATCGAGGCGCGCGTCACCGCGGCCAACGCTGCTGCGTCCAGCGGGGCGAAATGGCTGGTCTGAACGACGGACGCGAGCGCCACCGCCCCGCCGGCGTAGTCGAACCGGACCTGGGCGCGGCCTTCCCTGCGGAGCAGGCGGGCCGCGCTGGGGTAGATTGCCGCGTCCTGCACCGCCTGCCTTACCCGTGCATCCCAGTTCGCCAGGGCGTGCTGCACGTCGGCACTCGGTCCGGCCAGGGCGTGCGCGGGTGCCGCCGCCTGCGCCGGCGCCGTGCCGGGCGGCTCCGCCTCCTGCATGGCAGGCTCGGCTGCTCGGTCGGGCGCGCGGCGCCGGGCATTGCGGTCGGGCAGCACGCGCGGACGATAGGCCGGCAGCACCAGCGGAGAGGGCGAGGCCAGCACGTCCGGAACCGTCTCGGCCGGCGCAGGCAGGCTGCTGGGTGGTATCGTCTGCATCGGCAACTCGGCCGGCTGCGGCGCCGGCGGCTTGAACACCACTGTAATTTCGGGCGTGATTTCAGGCGGCGGCTCGGTCGCATGGCGCGCCGAGGCCAGCAGCCAGGCCGCCCCGATCGCGGCCAGATGCAGGCTCGCCGCCGTCAGCAGCACCCTGGGCCGCAGGGCGATCCCTTGCAGACCGGAGCAGTCCGGGCGGGCGAACGCCTGGTTCACGATTCCGGGCACGATTCCGGGCACAATACCGGGCTCAGAGAGACACGCTCAGGGACACGAAGCCGCTCAGACCCGGGTCGGTCCAGAACAACGGCGTTCCGGAAGCGGTCGCCCCTGCGTAGGCGATCAGGCTGTGGTCGTTGGTCAGGTTGTAGAGGTTCAGGCCCAGGCGGATCTTGTGCTGCCCCAGGATCGGCCCGGTGAACGGGAAGGTGTAGCCGACCGCGAAATCCAGCGTCTGATAGGGCTGGATCGCGTAGCTCACCGTCGGCCGCCCGGCGGCGGTCTGCCCGTTCAGCCCGTATTGCTTGCCGATCTCCTTGACGAGGAGCGAGCCATAGACGGTGTCGTGGTCCCGGAACACGCCATGGCGGCTGAAGATGAAGCCGCCGGACGCGGTGTTCTGCGGCGCCTGGTAGATGTGCACGCCGTTGCTGAACCGTGCGTCGTTGAACGAACCGTTGCCGTAGAACGACACCCCGCCGCCGATCGTGTAGGTCCCCTCGGCCTCGACGCCGCGGTAGAGCGCGCTGCCCTCGTCGAAATACAGCGTGCCGGCGGGTTCGGTGAGGCTGGCGATGTAGTTGTCGAACGGGATGTAGTAGACGTCGCCGGACAGGGCCAGCCGGTCGCGCTGGTAGGCCGTCCCGAGCTGGTAGTTGGTCGTTTCCTCCGGCTGGATCGCGGCCGGCACGGCAGTCTCGAGCGTGCTGAGCGGCGGCGCCAGGAAGCCTTTGGCGGCCTGGAAATACGCCGTCCAATGCTTGGTGATCGCGTAATGCGCGTCCACCGACCACTGCGCCTTGTTGTAGGTGGCGTTGGTCTCCCCGGCGGGCGTGCTGCCCAGGATGGAGGTGTCCAGCTCGCGCGTGACCGAGCTGTATTTCACGCCGGGCGTGATGGTCAGACCCGGCAGCGGGGTCCAGGCGAACTCGATGAAAGGCTGCGCGGTCACCAGCCGGTTGTGGTATTGCTGGTTGAAGGGGGAGCCCGTGGATTTGGTGGCATACCCGACATCGCCGGCGCTCAGATCGATGCGTGTGCGATAGACGCCGTTGCTGATGTAGTCGAACCAGGCGCCGACGCGCAGCTGGCCGAATTCGGTGTCCTTCGTCACGCGCGTCACCGATCCCCAATCGCGGAAGTCGTTATGCTTGGACAGGCCGGGCACGTCGTCGGACGGGTTGATCCGGACGCCGTTCACGTACGCCTTTGTTCCGCCGGGTTCGATGTTGGGCGTGGTGCCGTTCGGGTCCGCACCCTGCGTGCCGCTGCGGAAATAGGAATCCGTGTAAACCGTCTCCTCGACGTTCCAGCCGCCGCCGAGCGCGGATGCGATGCGGACGTATTCGAAATCGGTGTCGTAGCGGTCGAAATTGTAGCCCGAGTAATCCTGGCTGTGCGGGTCGTTGTTCAGGCCGTAATCAGGGCCGTACTTGGCAAGCTGCGCCAGCGTGCTGCCATAGGCCGTGTCGCCGGTGCTGTTGTTGTACATGCCGACGAAGGTGAGGAGGGTGTTGTCGCCGAGAGG
Organism: uncultured Acetobacteraceae bacterium; assembly: GCA_937873095.1. Classification (GTDB taxonomy): domain Bacteria; phylum Pseudomonadota; class Alphaproteobacteria; order Acetobacterales; family Acetobacteraceae; genus BOG-908. Next base: position 7,642 of record CALMVI010000145.1, read on the forward strand.
CTGTTCCCACTTGCCGAACGCGTTGGAGCGGTTCGTGGTGACACCTGTCAGGTAGGCGCCGGTCTGCAGCCGCGAGAGATCGATGAAGCCGCGTCCGCCGCCCAGCGCCGGCTGCGCTCCGCTGTCGACCTCCAGGCCGTAGAGCTGTTCGCCGAAGCTGCCGAACGTCGAATAGGCCTCCGCGCCGAACACGTCCGCGGGTTGCTTCGAGTACAGCGCCAGAGTGCCGCCGAACGTGGCGTAGCCGATGGTGGAGGCGGTGCCCGGACCGCGGTCGACGGTGACGCTGCCAAGGTCGTGCGAGGTGAAATAGACCGCACTTTGCGGCGCGAACGTGCTGACCGTGCCCGGCAGCACCAGGTTGTCGAACGTCGTGTTGAACTGGTTGTACTGGAAGCCGCGTATGCTCTCGCCGTAATTCTGCTGGGATACCGGGCCGGCCGGCTGGATGTTCGACAGGCTGGGCGTGAACTTCACCAGCTCGTCGTAGTTCTGCGAAGGGATGGTCGAGTTGTCGATGAAGCTGCGGCCCACGACCGAGGTTGGCTGGGCAGCTTCCAGCGGCGCCCGGCTGGGGGCCAAGGCCGCGGCGCTGCCCGGCGGGGGTGCTGCAAACGGCCCGTCATCGGTGGGCAGCGTCGTCTGCACCGTCTGGGCGCGGGCGTCGACGACGCCGAGATCGGTCGGGGCCTGCTGCGCATGCGCGCCGGTCGCAGCGGCGCAGATGGCCGCGGACAGGGCGGCATACCCCAGCCGCGTCCGCGCATCCTCGATCTGCCTGCAATGCGGACGCTCCATATGTCAGCCTTCTGTCAGCTTGAAGCGCAGTTATCCAGGCCGTCGGCAGCCGCAAAGTTAAGATTTCGTGGCAGGAAGGGCGACCGGCCCAACCTGGTCGCGGCTGAATGCCGAGGCGGCCACCGATCCTGCCGACCGCCCGGCCCCCTGCGCAGAGGACGTTGATTGACAGACGGAGATGCTGGCCGCAGGTTCGGCGCGATGGTCGAGGCTCGTCCGGCCCGTCATGCGCCGCCGGCTGGCACGGGCGGCGCCTCGCGAGCATCGTGCAGTCCGGGGGATGGATGACCGCTTCAACACGCCGCGGGGTGCGCGGCCTGATCGCCTCTGCCGTGATCCTGGCCGGGCCGCTGGCGCACGCCGCACCCGCGACCGCCGGCGCCGGGCTGACCGATCTCGGTCCCACCGACCCGCAGACCGACATCGCCGCCACACTGTGGCTGAAGCCGCATGACGAGGCGGCTTTCACAGCCGGGGTGGCCCGCCGGACCACGAAAGGGTCGCCGGACTACCATCGCTGGATGTCGGCGGCCGACATCGCCGCCACCGAACAGTCGCCGCAGGACGTGGCCAGGCTCGTGCTGTCGCTGAGGGCGGCGGGGCTGACGGTGACGCCGCGCGGCAGCCAGGGCGACGCGCTGCGGGTGACGGGGCCGGCCGGTCGCATCGAGGCGGCTTTCGCAACCACGCTGCACGACGTGCAGGGGGCAGCCCGCTACAGGATTGCTGGGCCGGACGCGCGTGTCGCGGGGCCGGGCGGCGAACTCGTGGCCGGGATCACCGGCCTGTCGACGGTGCCCATGCGTCCCTACGTCCTCCACCAGCTCGACCTGCTCACAGGCCGGCCGGCGCGGTTGGCGCCGGCTGCGGCCGACCCGGCCGCCGTCTTCACGACGCAGTGCTTCAAGCCGAGCGAACACATCGTGCTGTCCCATTTCGTGCCGAATGGCGGCGCGGAGCACCTGAACCTGCGCGGCCCGGGCTACATCGCCACCGGACTCGCGCCGGCGAAGAGCACGTGCGGCTACGGCGCGCACGCGATCGCTGCGCAGTACGGGCTGACGGCCGCCTACGCTGCCGGTTACAGGGGCCAGGGCCAGACGATCGTGCTCGTCGACGCCTACGGCTCGCCCACCATACAGTCGGACGCCAACCTGTTTTCGGACAAGATGAAGCTGCCGCGGCTGACGGAGGCCAACTTCCAGGTCGTCTACCCGGACGGGCCGCCGATCGCCAACCCCTACCCGACCGGCTGGCCGGTGGAGATCTCGCTGGACGTGGAGTGGGCACACGCCATGGCGCCCGCTGCGAAGATCGTCCTGGTGGTCGCGCCGAGCGACGATGCGGACGAACTGGCCTACGCGCTGCACTACGCGGTGTCGAACGACCTGGGCGACATCGTGTCCAACAGCTACGGCTATCCCGAGGCCGATTTCGGCCCGGCCACGGCGCGCGCCTTCAACAGCATCATCGCTCGGGCCGCGGCACAGGGGATCGCGGTGAACGTGTCGACCGGCGATAGCGGGGATAACGGCCTCGGCACGCCTGTGGGCGCCGCATCCATTCCGGCCGACTCGCCTTTTGCCACCGGCGTGGGCGGCACCAGCCTGGGCGTTCCCAGCGACACCGGGCCTGTCGAGAGCGCCTGGGGCCACACCGAGACCTATCTCGGCGACGTGAACGGCATCTCCGTCCCGCCCAGCCCTGGCGGCTTCGCCCAGGGCGGCGGCGGCGGCGAAAGCGCGTTCCTGGAAAAGCCGCGCTGGCAGCGGTCGCTGCCCGGCACCGGCCGGCAATTGCCGGACGTGTCCGCGGTCGCCGATCCGTTCACCGGGGCGATCATCGTGACCCCGAACGGCGACGGCACGCAATCCGGCATGGAGGTGATCGGCGGCACCAGCCTGTCCAGCCCGGTGTTTTCCGGCATATGGGCTCTGGCGGACCAGGCGGCGGGCGGCAGGCTGGGCCAGGCAGGGCCCATCATCGCCGCTATGCCGGCGGGCGCCATCAGGGACATCGTCCCCGTGCTGGCATCCGTCAGCCTGTCCGGCACGATAGGAGCCGGGACGCAATCGGCCTATTACAGCGCCGCCGACCTGCTGGGCCTGGCTTCCACCCAGCCCGCCGGCTTCGTCGGCGCGGGCGTGCAGATCACCTCGCCGAGCGTGGGCATACTCGCCAAGATCGACCTCGGCTTCGGGTCGGACACCTCGCTGATGGCGCTGTCCGGATGGGACAACGCCACCGGCTACGGCGTGCCGAACGGGCTGGCGTTCATCCAGGCGGCTGCGGCAGCGGCGCAGTGACGGCGCCGACCGCGCTCGGCCGCAGGCCGGCCCGGATCGCGCGCGTGCCGGAGACGAGCCTGGTGTATTTGGTCGCGTAGGCGCGCACCCAGGCCACCTGCATGGTCGACGGCATCGGCGTGGTCGCATCCGGCGGGCCGGGCCAGCTCCATTGCCCGCCCACCGCCAGGTTCACGAGCATGTACATCGGCGTGTTCATGCTGGCGGGCGTCGCCTGGGTGGACACCGTCTTGCCGTCGATCGAGAAGGTGGTGGTCTGCGGACCCCAGTCCACGGAGAAGACGTGGAAGCCGTCCGACGTGTTCACCGTCTGGATCGGCTGGACGTTGCTGCCCCAGTTGCCGCTGCTGTCCGCCCCGTGCGTCGAGACATAGGCGACGGACGGCGCCTGGCCGAGCACCTCGAACACGTCGATCTCCGACGTGTACTGGTTGCTGGCCGGTAGCAGCCAGAACGCCGGCCACATGCCCTGTCCGGCCGGCAGCTTCGCGCGGATCGAGACTGGCGCTCGGCCCGCTGTCAGTGCGGCCGGCTGGAGCGGGACATCAACCTTGGCGTGACCAGTTGATATGTTGGGCTTCGTCCGGGGGCTAGCGGTCAACGCCAAGGTAGGCAAGGGTGCAGGCGTGAACCTCCTACCGAAACATGCGCCGACGGCTCCGATTGGGCAGATACGCTCCGTGCAGGCGTTGCGCGCCGTAGCTGCAATATTTGTGGTTGTTTTTCACAGCACTGTTCTTTGGCACGACAAGTTCGATGCAAGTGTCAGGCCGTGGGCGAATGGAAACGCTGGGGTCGATCTGTTCTTCGTAATCAGCGGTTTCATCATGGCATTATCGTCCCAGCGCCTGGTGGGCCTGGCGGATGGCTGGCGACGGTTCTTGTCGCTTCGGCTCGTTCGCATAGTGCCAATGTATTGGATAGTCACTGCGGCTAAGCTCGCAGCGATCTCATCCGTCCCCTCGATGGTCCAGCACACCCGTCCAAACGGCTTCAACATCGCGGCCTCTTTCTTCTTTATCCCATCGCGGGACGCTACGGGAAACATACGCCCGGTACTCGACGTCGGCTGGACACTGTCGTTCGAGATGGTTTTCTACCTAGCTTTCTCGGTATCCCTGATGATGGGTGTCACGGCGAGTTCCGTTGTAGTTCCGAGCATGGTTGTTCTGGCCGTAGCTTCCACCGTGACTCAGACTCAATGGCCTGCGATCACTTCGCTGGCCGATCCGATCGTGTTGGAATTCGTGTTCGGATTGATCTTGGGAGAAACAGCGTTGCGGAAGAGGTTCCGAAACAACGTATCCGTCTCGGTATGCTTGCTTGCGTTGACGCTGTTCGGTCTGGCTTGCGTCCCCACGCATGGGCGTTGGCAACGGGTACTCGTATGGGGTCTCGCAGCAACCTGTGCAGTCGGTGCCAGCGTCGCGGCCGAACAATGGTGCAGGCGCTTTGTTCCCAATTTCATTGTCCGCATAGGAGAGGCGTCCTACTCCCTCTATCTGACGCACGCGTTCGTGTTGCCGCCTGTCGGATTGATCGCTGTCAAGATAGGACTGGCGGGTGACGCCATGGGAGTGTTTTTAGTCACCGCATGTTTGACGATAAGCGTGGCAGCATCACTCGTGGTATACCGATATGTTGAGATGCCGATAACAAATCGGTTGCGAAAGGCCGTTCATACTCGGACCTAAACGTCGTTAGTCGCGCAGAGCACGCAGTGTGAATACCAGGAAGGGCCGTCACCACACTAAGATGTGTTTGGAGCCGGCTTGCAGCCGTAGGTAGAACTTCTTCTGCGCTTAATGGTGCAGCCAGTTCTGAGGGTAGCGTCCGTTCGAGTGTGAAGGAGATTAACCGATGAGACGCGTAATGGTGTTGCTTGCGGTGTTCCTCTCTTGCCTGACGTGTCATGTTGCGAAAGCACAACCCACAACATACACGTGCTATCCGCCTAATCCGCCCTCGTCTGACCCGACACAAAACTTTTGCACCGACGCCAGTAGCCCTTACTATGGTCAACCAAGCATTCCTTCGCTGAGTAACCAGAACGCTACTCCTGGCGACGGACTATCTCTCGGCCCAAATGCGCAGAACGTGGTATCATACGTTTTTGGAAGCGGGCAGGCCTCTGCAAATGTGATCACTACTTTGGATGTCTATAACAGTTTTTTCTCGATTGCGTCGAAGGCAACTTGCAAGCAGCAATCGGCGCTCCGCAGGATAGCTGCCAGCAACAAGACGGTACGATATTTTATGGCGTCGCCAGGCACTACCCTATTGGAAGCCAGTACAATCTGCATGTGATGCAATCCGACGGCCTTCATCTTAACGCGCACTGCGGCGGAGTGTCTTTTACAAATTGCACGCCCAACAACATTTATGCTGCGTGGATCCGGCTTCCAGGTGCAATTCTCCCTGGTGAAGTGATCAAGGTTCGCTACAAAGCACCATCTGGCATGCACAGTTGGACGCCAATTTGGCTGTTTTCCGGCACCCAGTACTCACCAGGCCCGAATCAGAATCCATACCCAAGCCCGAACCCCTATGGAACGGGGTTGAATCAATACAACAACAACCAACCAATCGAGATTGACTTGAACGACAACTATTGCCGCTACTATGTCAATCCGCCAGTCGCGTGTGGTAGCCAACTTGACTACCTCATGCCATATGAGCCGCTCGGAAACGGTGACACGGTCGCTGAATCGACAGCGTACACATACTGGGCCAATTCAAACGGGTACGTTTACACACCGGCGTCACAGACCGACTCACAATACGAATCTATTCCGGGAGACTGGTCCCAAGGATTTCATAACCTTGTCCTTGGTTTGTCTTCGGAGAATACGTCCACCGGGAAGGTAACTGCAAGCATCATATTAGATGGTAAGCTGGTGGAGAGAAACACCTTCGTGTACAACACCAACTACGTGTTTGATTATACAAGCAACACGGGCGGGGCGCCTTTCAGCCTACCCAAAAATGGAGCGCAAGTCGGCTTGACGTTGATGATTGGCAACCAGCCGGTGCCAGCTCAGTTCGGCAGCCAAGCCAACATCGTAGACAATGACGGCATAACGGAAGGCTGGACGATCGTGGTGCAAGAAATATCAGTCTGGAAAGGGCTAGTATCCGGCGAAACAAACGCCGGCAATAATGGCTGCAACAGCAAGCCTTGCTGATCGGTCCAGGATGATGATCAAGGCAGCAGTTTCTTGCCCTGATCATCGCTTATGCACAAGACGAGGCACAATCGCCTGGTTGCCCGAAACCAGTTTAGTAAAGTTCGTCGCATAGGCGCGTACCCAAGCAATTTGCAGGATGGCCGGCATTGGCGTGTTTCCATCCGGCGGACCGGGCCAACTCCATTCTCCGCCCACCCCCAGGTTGACGATCATGAACATCGGCGTGTTCATGCTGGCAGGTGTCGCCTGGGTGGAAACCGGCTTGCCGTCGATGGAGAAAGTGGTCGTCTTCGGACCCCAGTTCACGGAGAAGACGTGGAATCCGTCCGACGTGTCCACCGTCTGGATCGGCTGGACGTCGCTGCTCCAGTTGCCGCTGCTGTCGGCCCCGTGCGTCGAGACGTAGGCGACTGACGGCGCCTGGCCGAGCACCTCGAACACGTCGATCTCCGACGTGTAATCGTTGCTGGCCGGCAGCAGCCAGAACGCCGGCCACAGGCCTTGCCCGGCCGGCAGCTTCGCCCGGATCGAGAAGATGCCATAGAGCTGCGAGAACGATTTGTACGTCGTGATGACGCCGGAGGTGTAGGGCAGCCCGTATGGCGCGTTCCAGGGCTGCGCCGTGATCGTCAGAATGCCGTTCTTGAGCGAGAACGGGTTGTTCAGGTTGTACGGCGGACCCTCCTCGCTGGAATCGGAGTACCACTCGCCGTCGTGGTTGGACCAGAGAGAGCGGTTCTCGCCTGGGAATGACGTCATCCAGCCGGCCGAACCATCCGGCGAGGACACGAAGCTGGTGAACTCCTCGTCGAAAGTCAGCGTCGCCGCCGCCCTGGCCGGGCTGCCGAAGGCGGCCGCGCACAACGCAGCTCCGGCCAGCAGCGCCCAGGTCGTGACGGGCCTGGCAGATGTGGAGTGCTGGGGCGCATCGCTCATCGGCATCATCGTCTCTCGTCCGGCGGTCTGCAGGCGGTCTACCAAAGGTTCAACGCTGTATGCCACTCTTACGTGCCGCGGCCCGATCCGGATGCACACCCTCGCCGCTCGCTTGCGTCAGCCCGTACGGCAGGACCAGCCGCCAGACATGGTCCGGGATCATCGCCGGCATGCGCCTGGGGTGCTCCCGCCGCAGGTGCAGGACGGTTTCGACGGCCTTCATCTCGACCCGTGCGCGGGCGAACTCCAGGCCGCGCGGGCCCACACGCGGCATCAGCCACGCCACCAGCGGGCGCAGCCAGCCGGGCATGGCGCGTATCGGCAAGCCGCCGGCCGCGCGTTCCACGTTCTTCAGGAACCCCGCCACCGCGGCGCGGCGCCTGCCGGCGCTGGTCGGCTCGCCGGTCTGCAACTCATCCCCCAGGGCCGCCAGCATCTCCTCGCCGCGCGCGTTGCGGACCAGCAGCCACTGCTCGCCAGCCCCACCCATGTAGCCGACGGTGATGTCGGCCAGCACGTTGGTGTAGTCGACGCAGCTGCGGCAGGTCAGCGGGAAGAAGTCGGGCCGCAGCCTGGACAGCGGCAGCTTCAGGAACGGTATGGCGCGCGTCCGCCCGTCGGCGAAGCGCAGCTCCACGTGGTAGTCGGTGCGGAACTCCAGATAGGTGATCGCGGCAGGGTCTTCGGCGAGCAGGCCCAGGAACTCGTGGAAGTTCTCGGTCGTGGTGTTGTCGCTGCACGGCGTGCCGATGACGTAGAGCCGGTCGAGCCCGAGCGAGCGCTCCAACGCGCGCAGGGCGTAGACCTGGCAGGGAATGCCCACCACTGCCAGGCGGGTATGGCCGGCCTCGCGCGCCGGCTCCAGCAGTGCCAGCAGGGGCGCGTAGCCCATGCGCATGCCGCGGCAGGCGGCCAGCTCGGCGGGGTCGGTCACCAGCACCGGGCGCGGCCGCCACCGGTCGGCAGGGTCGGGCGCCATGGTGAGCACGGCGGTGACCGTGCCGGTTTCCAGCAGCCGCTCGGCCAGGCGGGTGGTGATCCCGGTCCACTGCGCTCCTGGCCGGGGCGGGGTGAGCCGGGCGCGCAGCATGCGCCGGAACGGGCCGAAATGCAGCTCGTCCGCAAGGCCAGGGTCCCTCGCCCGGCCGTGCACCTGCGTTTCCAGCCTGGGGTAGTCAGGGGCGATGAACTGGCAAGCGGCCCCGCAGCGCGCCGGATCGGAGGATCGGGACACCCCGCAATCGGTGCACAGCGAACGGTAGGGAGGGACGGCAGCCAAAGGGGGCGCGCGGCCCGGCAGGCCGGCCGGCGTGCCTTCCGCCCGCTCAAAGCTGGCGGGCCAGCCGCCTGGACAGCAGCCAGCCGATCAACCCCGATGCCGGTGCGCCGGGGATGATCAGCAGGAACCCCCAGGGTTGCTGGTGGACGGCCAGATCCATGCCGATGCCCAGCATCAGGCCGCCGACCAGCCCGCCGGTCACCCCCGACGAGATGCCGAGCCAGAGTATGTCGCTTCGCGTCACCATGGCGGCATTTGGACCCGCGGCAAACTGGCTGGCAAGGCCAGGGGTGTCATGCGCCAGCGTGCTTCGCACGACGCCCCTGGCCTTCGCCCCTCAGGCGGCGAGCTCGGTCTTCCTGGCGTGCTCCGCGGCGTAGGTCGACAGCATGTCCATCAGCGCGGGCGACAGGCAGTCATAGGGTTCCAGGCCAAGCTGGCGGATGCGCGCCCGTATCTCGTCCATCTGGTCGGGCGCGACCCCGCCTTCGATGGCCGAGGAAACGAAGGCGGCGAAGCCGGGAGGCGCCCAGCCGGCCTCCTGGCTCAGCTCCACATGGATGAAGTCCAGCCCCTTGAACGCGTGTTCACGCTCGACCGGCCCGTACATGTGGACGCCGCAGCTGGTGCAGGCATGGCGCTGGATCAGCGCGGACGGATCCACCACCCGGAGCTTGTCGCCGTTCTCGAGCACCCTGACCTTGTCGGCCGGCACCACGCCGACGACGGAGAAGATGGACCCCCCCGGCTTCCAGCACTTGGTGCAGCCGCAGGCATGGTTGAACAGGACCTGGCTGTCCACGGCTACTTTGACCGGCCGGTCGGTGCAGTGGCAGACGAGCGTGCCGCCGGCAAATCCCGCCGTCTCGGGTGTGATGCCGTGATCGAGCGCTGGGTGCAGATGTAGGTCGGCCAAGTCGGATACCCCCGGAAGCGTCAGGCGCCATGCGCGCCGAAGCGGCGATCGTGAACCGGTGGCTCGAGGGCGTCTATTCGACTGAGGTCGGCATCGGCCGAGCGCCGGTGCGGGTTCGTGCGGCTTGTGCCCGTCGCGCTACCAAGCGCGACCAACGCACCCGTCGCGCTACCGAGCGCTACCGACGCACCCGTCGCGCTAGCGCGGCGCGACCGACGCGTCTGCAGCCGCAGCGTTGGCGGCGTGCGAGGCCGCTTCCGCCTTGCGGTAGTGGCCGGTGCGTGCGGCGCGACGGGCCACCTTGCGGTCGTGATGCGCGATCGCCGCATCGGCCGCAGCAGGCGCGGCCGGGCCGGCGGGCGCCACGACCTGTGCTGCCGCTGGAACAGCGGTCAGGCCGATCACGAGGGCGAGGGGCAGCGACATACGCATCGTGTTGGAACTCCCTGGGTGTGACGGCGGGCGCCGACGGTTCACGCCGTCAGGACCTTACAGGGGCTGCGCCAGACGGCAAACTCCACACGACTGCCTCCGTCCGCCCGATCGTGCGACCGAACGATCACCCGGTCGTGATCCATGTCGGCGCATCCGGACGCTGCCCCGCGGACGAGTGGATGGGCCGGCGCTGGCCTCCCGCCAGCCGACGGCGAGACGGCAAGGTTGCGTCAGGATGACAGAACCGCGGTTGGAAGCAGCGCAAACACCGGACGTGCGGCCGCAACGCGCGCAACGGCTGATGGCAAAGGTGCTTGAGGCTTTCAGCCTGGCATGCGACCTGGACGACCTGGACACCGCGGAGACGATGCTAAGGGCCGCCGAGGACATCATGGCGCGTGAAGGCCTGCACGCCGTCAGGACGTGGGGAACGGCGAGCCAGTGCCTCGTCGACGCGCATTTCAGGCTGTGGGAGCGGCGCTACCTGGATTAGCGCATGATCGCTTCATTGGGGGTCTGGGGTTTCAAACCCCAGCGGGGTCCAGGGGCAGAGCCCCTGGCCTTCTTTTGCACCTGTTAGGGGCGCACCAAGTCCGAAGGAGGCCGATCTGAGCGACACCGGGCCCGGCATAGTCTTCGTCTACGTCACCCATCCAGACATGCAGGCCGCGGCCGCACTGGGCCGTTCGATGGTCGAGGCAGGCCTTGCCGCCTGCGCGAACCTGCTGCCCGGCATGCGGTCCATCTATCGCTGGGACGGCCGCATCGAGACTGCCGACGAAACGGTGGTGATCCTGAAAACGCGCGCCGACCTTCTGGAGGCGGTTCAGCAGGCGGTCCGTGCAACCCACCCCTACGAATGCCCCTGCATCGCGGCCCTGCCGGTGTGCGGCGGCGATCCCGCCTACCTCGCCTGGATAGGGCAATCCTGCCGCCTCCCGGCACCGTGAACGACATGCGGGCTTTTCGCCCAGGGTGACGCCGGGGCAGTATGGCGCGGCCGGGCATTCTGTGGGACGTGAGCCGGGCAGTGTCACAGCCGCCGAACCCGCCCGAAGAGCGCGACGAACCCAGGCCTGCGAGCAAACGCTGGCGCCCTGCCGCCCTGTTCGCCGCTTGCGCCGTCGGCCTGACCGCGCTGGCCACGCTCGCGCTGTCCATCGATGCGCCGTTCACCCGCCGGGACGACCCGCAGACCGACAACGCCTATGTCGGGGGGGACGTGACCGGCATCAGCGCACGGGTGCAAGGCTACCTTGTCCGGCTGCCGATCGCGGACAACCAGCCGGTGCGCGCCGGCCAGGTGGTGGCCGAGGTGGAGGCGCGCGACTACACCGCCGACCGCGACGAGGCGCAGGCCAACGTGCAGGCCGCCGAGGCGCAACGCGCCGCGGTCATCGGCCAGCAGCGCGAGCTCGCGGCAGAGATCGCCCGGACGCGAAGCGGCGAGCTGGGCTCGACTGCCGCCGTCGAGCGAACGGCGCCGGAACTGGCCCGCCAGCGCGTGCTGGTGCACACCGACGCGGGCGAGCGCCGCCAGCTGGACCAGGCGGAGGCCGACCAGCGAACCACCCTGGCGGAAATCGCCGCCGCGCACGCGCAGGTGGTCGTCCGTCAGAGACAGGCGGCGATCCTGGACGCCCAGCGCCGGCAGGCCGAGGCCCTGATCGAGGCGAGGCGGGCCGACCTCGCGCTCGCGGGCCTCAACCTCGGCTGGACGCGCATCGTCTCGCCGGTCGACGGCACGCTCGGCCCACGTCGGGTCCGCGTGGGCGACCTGCTGACGGCGGGAACCGTCATCGCCGAGGTCACTCCGCTCGACACGGTCTGGGTGGACGCCAACTTCACCGAACGCCAGATCGCCAACATGCGGCTCGGTCAGGCAGCCCGGCTGATCTTCGACACTTATCCAGGGCAGACCGTCCGGGGGCATGTCGCCGGCCTGTCGCCGGTCACCGGCGGCCGACTCAGCGCGATCGCGCCCGACAACACGACCGGGAACTTCACCAAGGTCGTCCAGCGCGTGCCGGTGCGGATCGCCATCGACTGGCAGGGCTCGCCGCTGCGCGGCCGGCTGCGGCCCGGCATGTCGGCGGTCGCGACCGTGCTGACCGACGGCGGGGCCGATGGACGCGGGCCTTAGTCTGGCGCGATGGCACGTATGTTGAGACACCCGCCCAGATCCTGCGCGGGACCGGCCTAGGATGCGCGGGGTGGCGATCCGTGCAGTGGTCGCGGTGCTGGCGCTGGTCGCGCTCGCGGCGTTCCTGATCGACTGGAACGGGCTGGTCGGGCCGGGCGCCGTGCGCGATACGCTGGACGCCTCGCTGGACGGCGACCCGACCCAGCTGCGCGCGCGGGTTCCGGGCTATCTCGCGCAGGTGCCGGCCAGGGACTATGCCCCGGTGCATGCCGGCGACCTGCTCTACGGCATCGACGACCGCGACTACAGGGCCCGCGTCGAGGCCGCGCGCGCCGAATTTTCCCGCAGCGAGGCCGCCGTCGCGGAGGCCCACGCGCAGGTGTTGCAGCAGGAGGCGCAGGTCGGCGTGGCCGAGGCCGAGCTGGCCCGCGCCGCCGCCGAACGGGAGCTGCGCGGCCAGGAGCGCGCGCGCCAGGCGGCGCTGCTCAACACGGAATCCTATCTCGCGCGCGACTGGCAGGCGGCGGTCGCGGCCGACCGCCAGCAGGCGGCAACGGTGGACGGCAATCGCCGCGCGGTGCTGGCCGACCAGATACAGCTGGAGGTGCTGCGCGCCCGGCTGGCCGGGCAGCGTGCAGCCCTCGACTCGCGCCGCGCGGCACTGGCCGCAGCCGAGGTCGAGCTCGGCTACACGCGCATCGTGGCGCCGTTCGACGGCGTCACGACGGCACGCCTGGCGCGCGCCGGCGAGTACGTGGCGCCAGGTGCCGCACTGATCACGCTGGTGCCGCTGCACGGCGTCTGGGCGGTGGCCAATTTCCGCGAGGTGCAGCTGACCCGAATGCATCCCGGCCAGCCCGCCCGGGTGAGAGTGGACGCCATCCCCGGCGTGGTGTTCGCAGGGCACGTGGACAGCATCGCCCCTGACAGCCAGGCGCAGGGTTCTGCGATGCCGCCGGACCGCGCCGCCGGCAACTTCACCAAGATCGAGCAGCGCATTCCGGTCAAGGTGGTCCTGGATGCCCGCCCGGATTTCGACGCCCGCCTGCTGCCGGGGCTTTCCGCCGAGGTTTGCGTGGATGTTTCGGGCGGCGCGGGAGCCCGCCCATGAGCCTGCTCGGGCCCACCCTGGTCGATCCGCCGCGCGGCCCCGACGGCAAGCCGCAAGGCCCGCCGCCGGTCACGCGCCTGCTGGCGCTGGGCCTGATGGCGGCCGTGCTCGGCAGTCTCGTCTCCAACCTCGATACGCGGCTGACCGCCTTCGCGGTGGCCGACCTGCGCGGCGGCATCGGCTACGGCCAGGACGAGGCCTCGTGGGTGACGACCGCCTACAATATCGGCGAGATCGCCGTCGTTCCGGCCACTCCATGGCTTGCCGGCGTGATCTCGCCCAGGCGCGCGCTGGCGCTGTTTGCGACGCTGCTGACGGTGGCGGGCGGGCTGTGTCCCTGGGCGGCGACCCAGGGGTTCACGTGGCTGGTCGGCATGCGCCTGGTCCAGGGCCTGGGCGGGGGGGCGCTGATACCGCTCCTGCTGACCATCC
>CALMVI010000146.1 GCA_937873095.1 uncultured Acetobacteraceae bacterium
GGGGTGCCGCGTTTGGGGCGGCGATGCTGGTGGCGCGTGCGGCGGGCGGCGAGCCTGCGGCGGTGGCGCCTGTGCGGCACGAGTTCGTGCTGACGCGCTTTGCGACCGAGAGCGGGGCGGTGCTGCCGGAAGCGCACGTCGTTTACGGCACCACCGGCCAGCTGAACGCCGCGAGCGACAACGCCGTGCTTCTGCCGTCGCATTACATGGCCGACATGACGGGGTACGACTGGCTGATCGGGCCGGGCAAGGCGCTTGATCCGGCCAAATACTTTCTGGTCACGAGCGAGTTGTTCGGCAACGGCCGGTCATCCTCGCCGAGCAACACGCCGCCGCCGTTTCACGGGCCGGATTTTCCGGTGACGACGATCAGGGACAACGTGGACGCGGTGCACAGGCTGCTGACGGAGGCGCTGCATGTGCGCCACCTGCGGGCGGTGATCGGGTTTTCCATGGGGGCGCAGCAGGCGTTCCAATGGGCGGTAAGCTATCCGGACTTCATGGATCGGATCGTGGCCACCTCGGGGACGGCGAAGACCTACGGCCACGGCATCGTGCGGCTCGAAAGCCAGATCAACGCGATCACGCTGGACCCTGCCTTCATGGGCGGCCGCTACGCGGCACAGCCGGTGCGGGGGATAGAAGCGACCGCGCTGGTGTGGCTTGCCTGGCTTTACGGCCAGGAATGGTGGCGGCAGGAGTTGTGGAAGGCCGACAACCCGCCAGGCACCACGCTGGCGCAGGCGATTGCGCGCGCCACCACCGAGTTCTTCAAGGGTGCTGACGCCAACAACCTGATCCTGCAGATGCGGAGTTGGGAGAAGCACGACGTGGGCGGCACCAAGCCGTTCGGCGGCGACACCGAAGCGGCCCTGCGCTCCATCAAGGTGCCGGTGCTCTACATGCCGTCCGCCACGGATTTGTATTTTCCCGTGGAGGATGCGGCGTACGAGGCGCGGTTCATCGCGCGTTGCACGCTGCTGCCCATTCCGTCCGTCTGGGGCCACCCTGCAGGCGCCGGCGCCAGCCCGGCTGACGAGGCTTTTCTGAACGAGAAGATCGGCGCGTTCATGCGGGATTAGGTGCTTACCGGGTCAGCGTGATCTGATTTGTCCGCGTGTCCGGCGCAGCGTTGTGGGTCTGGATCGTATTCGTTCCGGCTGTTAGCGCGACGGCGACCTGGCTTGAGACGTTCGGGTAGGACGATGTGCGTTCCCGCCGCACTGCTGAAACCTGGGTGAGAGCCGGACACCAGCTGCCCGGTGCATGTTCAGTGTTGAGTGCGGCGGCACGCGAGCGCAGAAATCGAGGATTTCCCTGATTGCATCATGTATTTGCCCCTTTCGTTCAGTCGCCTTGGCGCCTGTTTCGGCAAAGCCCCGCGTGCAATCACCGATTGTGGATTGAATGATGTTTGCGAGGGGGATGTGCCGATCACCGGCGCCATCGTGAGTTGGAGAAGGCGTAGGGCTGCACGAAGCCGCTTTTGTTCCATTCTGTCAGCCGCCGCACTGATTTCGCCGTGAAGTCCATCGACCAATGCTTGTAGCTTCGATCTCAGGTTGATCAGATCGGAGTCCGCTGACACGGCAAACCCTTGCGGCCTTATATCATGCTCTGGATTTCAGCCATCATGCTGTAGATTGCGTTGCAGAACGGCATGTCACTTGCCTCGAGTTCTCGCGCGCACATCAGGCCGATGCCACGGCTCAGGGTTTCATAGAAAGCACGGTCCGGCAATGGTCCCTGGGTCAGCCGTGCGTCGACTCTGGCCAGTTCCTTTGCGGCGAAAGCATAGAATGGGCTGGCGGGATGTTGCTGCACCCGTTCGGCGATCAGGGTTGTTGCGGCTGCTACGGCACTTGGCATGTGAAACTCGTATCAGGATGCGAAGGTCGTTCCACCTTTGCGGTGCTGCTGATAGCGAACGATTGCTGAAACTTGGAAGATAGCCGCGATCGGCATCGAGCCCGGAGCGCGGTGGCAGATCACTACGCTGCTGATATGCCACCTGAGCGTGACTGTCCGCAGTTACGCTTCACGCCCAGCTCAAAATCATGGAGGCGTTGTCGGATCTTGGGTCGTAGTAGGAGCTGATCCGGCCCCAGGGATACTCATAGACTGTTTTGGCTATGTCGGTGTGATTTGGTTTGCCAAGCTCGGCGGCGAGAAAAATGTCGTGTTCTTGCCGCTTGTCCTGCGCCGGCACTTCGGTTGGCGGCGAGGAAAAGCCGAACTCTACTTTGGCGAGATGGTCATTTTCGAAGCCGAGCGCGAAGGAGATGCGCCTCTTGCCTAAAACGTAAGGCTCGATTGAGCGCCAGACGAAGCCGGTCCGGTCTGGAGTGGCGCGCACGAAGCTTATTCCCAAGTCTGTCACTTCGCTCAGTGCCATGCCGGAGCGCAGTTGGACTCCGGTCGGCAAGATAAGTAGCCCGTTGCTGGTATCGAAGGTTCGCGACGTCGTTACCTTTATTAGAGCTGTGTCCTGTGTGCTTGCGAAACTAAGCAGCCTGGCGGTTGTTCGCGAACCAACTCGTAAACAGCTTTGTCGGCCCTCCCACCCCCAACTAGTCAACAAGTCATTTCTCACTCTCTTGTTTTCTCACGCCTGCAAGGTAGCGCCGAATGTTTCTTATCGACACTCTTGAGCTCGCAATACGCTTTCGCTTGCGGCGTCCATGTCGAGCTTGTAGGTCACCCCTCTTTGAAGATACATCACTACGCTAAACTGGTTGTCGACTTCCGGCGTTGACTTTTCAAACCATTGGAAATCTCCACTCACCTCCTTATTGTTAATGACCTGCACGCTTGGTACTTCTACGTGCGTGTGTCCGTCCTCATCAAGTACAACCAACCGAGGCTTGCCGGAGCTGGATTGTGCTATTACCGCAACATACTTTCGACCGTTAACCACTTCGGCGATTGATCCGGCTGTCAAAGGGACATCAAAAGCTGCCGACCATCTCGTCTGATTAACCTGAAATCCTGTATCCCGGTCATGGGCCACCTGGAAGCTGAGTTGGGGTTCCGACAAGCTTAAGGTTCTGCTCGCCTATGAACTAGACCTGCTGCGCACCGCCGCTCAAAGCTCCTTGTGGTCCGACCGTACCGCTGTTGACAGTTTGTGGAGCTGTTGTCTGCACGGTAGCCAGTCTCGAAACATCATCTTTGAAGCCGGATGTGATCGCGAGATCATTCCGTGCACTGGCTTGCGAAGGCACTGGATCCTCGGTGGCCCAAGCGCCGAAGGCCGGTGCTCCTTTTGCAGCCCGTAGCCCGCGTTGCGCTTGGGCAATGCGGGTTCAGGCCCAGCAGTCGAAATGGATTCCGGCTGCCTTGTCGCTGCCGGTGCGACGCGATGACCGCGCCCGATAGACATCCCGCATTGCCCAAGAGCAATGCGTTGGGGTGGACGGCCCCGCGGCATCGTGTGCCAAAGTTCGCTGTCGAAGCTGA
>CALMVI010000147.1 GCA_937873095.1 uncultured Acetobacteraceae bacterium
ACCCGCCCCCATGGCCCAGCCAGCGGGCGCGGCTGCCCCGCCAGCCGCGCCCGCCGGCCTGCCGCTGGCCGCACTCCGCAACCCCGACGCCGACCTCGCCATCACGGTCGGCGACATGGCGGTGGCCGGCAACCACTACAGCGCGGTCCAGGCGCATCTCCAGCTTGCCGGCGGGAAACTGGCGCTCAACCCTGTGCGCGCCGTCGCACCCGAGGGCGCACTCGTCGGGGGCGCCTCCATCGACGCCAGCTCCGACCTGCCGCCGGTCGCCGTCACGTTGCGTTCCCCGTCGATCTCGGCCGCCGCATTGGCAGCGCTGTTCGGCTACCCTGGGGCGGCGACCGGAACGATGCAGGTTGACGCGCAACTCAGCGGCGTCGGCCAGACGATCCAGGCCTTGCAGGGCAGCCTGGACGGCCATCTCGGCCTGGCGATGGTCGACGGTTCGGTGGAGGACAGCCTGGTGGAAACGCTGATCGGCAGCGCCCTGCAGACCGCCGGCGTCCAGTCCTTCGGGGGTGGCAGCAGTCAGGTCAGGTGCTTCGCACTGCGGCTCGACCTGCATCACGGACAGGGCAGCTTCCGCGCGCTCGCGGCCGACACGTCGCGGCTGGTTCTGGACGGCACCGGGCAGATCGACCTGACAGGTGGAACCGCCGACCTGCATCTGCGCCCGCATGTGCGCCTGGGCCCGACCGAAGTTGTTGCCCCGGTATCGCTTCACGGTCCTTTCGGCCAGATGCAGGCGTCCCTGGACCCGGTGATGGGCGGCGGCCGGGTCGGCCTGACCATAGGATCGGCCCCAGCTGGACCGTCCGCCTGTGTGGCCAAGCTCGCGATTGCACGCGGCGGCTTGGGTGGTCCCCTGCCGGTTCAGGCGGACGCCGCCAACCCGACGCCGCCGCTCATCATCCGCAAACCGCGCGACCTGCTCAAGGGGCTGTTTCACTGAGCCTCGCCGTCCTGCGATGAAACGCTGATGAAACGTTTTTGGGCCCGCGCCGAGGTGATCGACGAGGGCGGCCGCTACGCCGTCCGTCTGGACGGCCGGCCGATGCGCCTGCCGGGCGGTCCGCTGCTGGCCCTGCACAGTCATGCCCTTGCCGAGGCGATCGCCAAGGAGTGGCAGGCGGCTGGCGGCGGCGTGAACGGCGTGATGTCTGCCGACGACGTGCCGCTCACCCGGATCGCCGGCACCGCGCAGGAACGCGTGGCTCCCGACCCGGCGCCCACGATCGACGCGCTGGCGCGATACGCCGAAAGCGACGTCCTCTGCTACCGCGCGGAGGGGCCGGCGGCCCTGGCCGGCCTGCAGGCGGACAGCTGGCAGCCATGGCTCGCATGGGCCGAGGGCCGCTATGGCGCGCAGCTTAGGGTAACCTCCGGCTCGATGCCTGTCGATCAGCCGCCGCAGGCCCTGGTGGCGCTGCGTCGCGCCCTCGACGGCCGCCCTGCCTTCGAACTGGCGGGGCTCGGCATCTTGGTCCCCGCCCTGGGCAGCCTGGTGCTCGGCCTGGCCGTGGCCGACGGCGCGCTTGCAGCCGAGGAGGCGCACCGCCTGGCACTGCTGGACGAACTCTACCAGGCCGAAGCCTGGGGCGAGGACCGCGAGGCCGCCGCGCGGCGCCGGGCGATCATGGCCGACATCGAACACGCGGCGCGCTTCATAGATCTCAGCCGGACCGGCCCAGCCTGACCTGAGCCGAGGATACGATCCGCCGGACCTCCTCCCACAGCCCATACGTGTCGAACTGGCCTGGATCGGCCCAGGCGACGCCGGCGGCATCGCCGCCTGCGCTGGCGTCCCCGCCCGCGTACGCCGCACAAAAATCGAGGATCGTGTAGTGGTACCGGATCCGGCCGTCCGGGTCGCGATGGATGCTGTCCACATGCCCCGCCAGGTGCAGCGCGCCCACCGCCAGCCCCGTCTCCTCCAGCAACTCCCGCCGCGCCGCCGCCTCGGCTGTCTCGCCCAGACGCTGCGCACCGCCCGGCAGGCTCCAGGCACCCTGGGCAGGCGGCCGGGCCCGCCGCACGAGAAGCACCGCCGACCCGCGCAGCACAGCCACGCCCACGCCAACCAGCGGCCGGTCCGGGTATTCCCTGCCGGTCATCCTGACGCGAGCGTCCGCAACGCCGCCCCACGCTCGAACATGCGCAGCAACAGCCTGATCGCCTTGCCGCGCGGACTCGCCAGCTTCGGGTCCCGTTCCAGCAAATGCGCGGCGTCACGGCTGGCCATCTGCAGCAGCCCGTCATGCTCCACCGGGTCGGCCAGCCGCCATCCTGGCTGTCCGGATTGCCTCCGCCCCATCAGGTCGCCGCCGCCGCGTATCCGGAAATCCTCGTCGGCGATCACGAACCCGTCCTCGGTGTCGCGCAGCAGCACCAGCCGGCGCCGCGCCGCCTCGTTCAGCGCGTCCTCATGCAGCAGCAGGCAGTAGCTGGCCGCCGCGCCGCGTCCGACACGCCCGCGCAGCTGATGCAGCTGTGCCAGCCCGAACCGCTCGGCATGCTCCACCACCATCACGCTCGCCGCCGGCACGTCGACCCCCACCTCGATCACCGTGGTCGCGACCAGCAGACGCGTCTCTCCCGCCGCAAACCGTGCGAGCGCGCGTTCGCGCACCTCCGTGTCGAGCTGGCCGTGCGCCAGCCCCACGATGTCGCCGAACCGCAGCCGCAGCGTCCTGTAGCGTGCCTCTGCCGCCGCAACGTCCACCAGCTCGCGTTCAGCGACCATGGGGCACACCCAGAACACCTGGTCGCCGCGGCCCAGCGCCCGCGCCAGCGCATCGGTCACGTCGCCCATGGTGGCAAGGCTGTGCAGGCTGGTCCGTATCGCCTGCCGCCCGGCAGGCTTTTCCGACAACCGGCTGACCGCCATCTCCCCCCATTGCGTCAGCAGCAGCGTCCGCGGGATCGGCGTCGCCGTCATCACCAGTATGTCGGTGGCGTCCCCCTTGCTGCCGAGCGAGAGGCGCTGGTCCACGCCGAAGCGATGCTGCTCGTCGATCACCGCCAGCGCCAGGTCGCGATACGCGACCCCCTCCTGAAACAGCGCATGCGTGCCGACCACCAGCGGGATCCGGCCCGATTGCAGGCCGAGCAGCGTGTTGCGGCGCGCCACCCCCTTCACCGATCCCGTCAGCAGCCCCACCGGCACCGGACTGATCTTCGTCAGCGTCCTATGGTGTTGCCTGGCCAGCGTTTCGGTCGGCGCCATCATCGCCGATTGCGCGCCGGCCTCCGCCGCGCGCAGCATCGCCATCACCGCGACCAGCGTCTTGCCCGACCCCACGTCGCCCTGCAGCAGCCGCAACATCCGGCTCGGCGCGGCCAGGTCGGCGTCGATCTCCGCCAGCACCTGCGTCTGGCTGCCGGTCAGAGGGTGACCGAACCGGGCCAGCGCCTGGAACCGCAGGGTGCCATCCCCGGTCAATGGCCGCCCGGCCCGCGCCCGCTCGCGCGTCCTGACCCACAAGACGGCGATCTGATGCGCCAGCAACTCGTCATAGGCGAGCCGCGCCCGTACGCTTGCGTCAGGATGCACGCGCGGCGCATGCAGCGCCCGCAACGCCTCGGCGAACCCGGGCCAGCGCTCGCGGCTGAGCAACCGCGTCTCGTGCCACTCCGGCAGCTCCGGGATCTTCGCCAGCGCCTGCACCGCCACCGCCCGGAAGTCCGACGGCCGAAGATCGGCCACCAGCGGCCATACCGGCTCGATCGCCGGCACCGCCGCCCCGTCCGCAGG
The DNA here is from genome assembly GCA_937873095.1 of uncultured Acetobacteraceae bacterium. Taxonomy (GTDB): domain Bacteria; phylum Pseudomonadota; class Alphaproteobacteria; order Acetobacterales; family Acetobacteraceae; genus BOG-908. Next base: position 3,755 of record CALMVI010000147.1, read on the forward strand.
CTGGATGTATTTCGGATGCGTGATCGTCAGCGTGTCGCGAAACCGCTCCACCTTTCCCGACACCACGATCTTCAGCCCCGGCCGGTACGAGCGCGCCTGGTGGTTGTGGAAGAACGCGAGCTCGGCGAACCCCGTCCCGTCCGTCACCTGCACCCGCCAGGGCTGCCTGGTTCCCGGCTCCGGCTTGCGGTGCGTCACCACGTCGACGGTCAGGGTCGCGATTTCGCCCGGCACCGCCGCCGCTATGCTCGGGCAGTCCGACCGGTCGATGAACCGTTCGGGCAAGTGGAACAGCACGTCAATCACGCGCGTCCCGCCGGTCGCCCGCGTGATCAGCGCGGTACGCCGCGCGCCCACCCCGTGCAGCGACGCCACCGGCTCCATCAGCGGCGCCAGCACCGCATCCAGTTCATCGGTGGCAGAAGGCGAGGGGAGGGCGGCTGCACTGGCGTCTGACACGGCCCCCGCTATATGACCTCCGCACCATGGACGAAACCGTGAACCCCATCCTGGACCGCCGCCGGCGCCGGCTGCTGTTCCGCGCGAACCACCGCGGCACGCGCGAAAACGATCTCCTGGTCGGCGGTTTCGTCTCCTCCCGCCTCGCCGATTTCACCCTGCAGGACATCGAGACTCTCGAAACCATCATGGAACTGCCGGACCCCGCACTGGCCGACTGGCTGACGGGCCGGCGTCCGATTCCGCCCGAACACGACAGCGCCATGCTCCGCGCGATGCGGGACGCACGCGGACAGTGACGGTCGCCACCATCTACGGTGCGCCGGAAGGCTTCGACGCCCTCCTGCTGATCCGCCGCGCGCAGGAACACCAGGGCACGCTGCTCCACATCGCTCGCGACGAGGCGAGGATGACGCGGCTGGCCGACCTTCTGGCCTTCTTCGCGTCCCAGATCGAAGTCCTGCGCTTTCCCGCCTGGGACTGCCTGCCCTACGACCGCGTCTCCCCCAACCCGGCCGTGGTCTCCGAGCGCATCGCCACCCTCTCTCGCCTGCTCGAGCCGCCCTCGGGCCAGCGCATCGTGCTCACGACGGTGAACGCGGCGGTGCAGCGCGTGCCGCCGCAGCTCGTCTTCCTGGGCGAAAGCCTCGACATCAGGGCGGGCCAGACGCTGGCCCCCGAACGCCTGACCGCCTACCTCGAGTCGCACGGCTACGGCCGCGCCGACACGGTGATGGAGCCCGGCGAATACGCCGTCCGCGGCGGCATCCTCGACGTGTTCCCGAGCGGCGAGGGCGACCCGGTCCGCCTCGACTTTTTCGGCGATTCCGTTGAGTCGATCCGCCGCTTCGATCCCGCCACCCAGCGCAGCACCGAAAAGGCCGACAGGTTCTCGCTGCACCCCGTCAGCGAAGTCTCTCTCGACCCGGCCAGCGTCGCCCGTTTCCGCACCGGCTGGCGCGACCTGTTCAGCCAGGCGGCCGCCGCCGACCCCATCTACCAGGCCATTTCCGAAGGGCGCCGCTACCCCGGCATGGAGCACTGGGTCGCGCTGTTCCACGAGTCCATGGAGACCGTGCTCGACTACCTGCCCAACCCTTCCGTCTCGCTCGACGGCCAGGCCGAAGAGGCGCTCGGCACCCGGCTCGAAATGATCGCCGACCACTACGAGGCCCGCCGCGTGATGCCACGCGACGGCGAGATCGGCTACCGGCCCCTGCCGCCGGAACTGCTCTACCTCGACCGTGCCGGCTGGGACGCCATGCTCGCGGGCCACCCAGCCTTCCGCTTCTCCCCCTACGGCATGCCGGACGGGGCCGGCGCCTTCGATGCCGGCGGCCGCCCGGGCGTGATTTTCACCCAGGCCGGCTCCGGCGTTTCGGCCAGCATCTACCAGCAGCTGGCCGCCCAGGCGGCCAACTGGACCGGGCAGGGCAGGCGCACGATCGTCGCCGCCTGGAGCCGCGGCTCGCGCGCCCGCATCGGCGCCCTGCTTGCCGAACACAAGCTTCGCGCCGAACCCGCCGAAACCTGGTCAGAGGTCGCGAAACTCAAGCGCGACACCATCGCCCTGGTCACGCTCGCCGTCGAGCGCGGCTTCGTCGCCGAGGATTTCGCCATCGTCGGCGAACAGGACCTGCTGGGCGAACGCATCAGCCGCCCGCCCCGCAAGCGCAAGCGCGCCGACCAGTTCATCGCCGAAGCCACCGAGATTGCCGAGGGCGACCTCGTCGTGCACCAGGATTACGGCATCGGCCGCTACGACGGGCTGGAAACCCTCAGCGTCGGCCAGGCCCCGCATGACTGCCTGCGCCTGATCTATGACGGCCAGGAAAAACTCTTCCTCCCCGTCGAGAACATCGAGCTGCTGTCGCGTTTCGGCAGCGAAACCCAGGGCGTGGCGCTGGACAAGCTCGGCGGCGCCGGCTGGCAATCCCGCAAGGCGCGCATGAAGCAGCGCATCCGCGACATGGCCGGCACGCTGATACGCATCGCCGCAGAACGCCGCGTGCGGGACGCGATGACCATCGCCCCGCCCGAAGGCGCCTGGGACGAGTTCTGCGCCCGCTTCCCGTTCGCCGAAACCGACGATCAGATGCGCGCCATCTCCGATGTGCTCGAGGACCTCTCCTCGGGCAAGCCGATGGACCGCCTCATCTGCGGCGATGTCGGTTTTGGAAAAACCGAAGTCGCGCTCCGCGCCGCCTTCGCCGTCGCCATGTCCGGATCGCAAGTCGCCGTCGTGGTCCCAACAACCCTGCTGGCCCGCCAGCATTTTCGCGGTTTCACCACCCGCTTCGAAGGCCTGCCGGTCCGCGTCGGCCAACTCAGCCGCATGGTCAACGCAAAGGATCAGGCCGAGGTAAAACGCGGCCTGGCCAACGGCGACATCAACATCGTGATCGGCACCCACGCGCTGCTCGCCAAAGGCATCGAGTTCTCCGATCTCGGCCTGCTGATCGTGGACGAGGAACAGCATTTCGGCGTCACCCACAAAGAAAAACTCAAGGCGCTGAAAGCCGACGTCCACGTGCTGACGCTGACCGCAACGCCGATCCCGCGCACGCTTCAACTGGCTCTCACCGGCGTGCGTGAAATGAGCCTGATCGCGACGCCCCCCGTGGACCGCATGGCCGTGCGCACCTTCATCATGCCGTTCGACCACGTGGTGATCCGCGAGGCGATCCAGCGCGAACGTTTCCGCGGCGGCCAGATCTTCTGCGTCGTCCCGCGCCTCGAAGACATGCCGAAGATGCAGACGCGCCTGCGCGAGATCGTGCCCGAAGCCCGCATCGTCGAAGCGCATGGACGCCTCGCGCCGACCGAGCTTGAACGCGTGATGACCGAGTTCGGCGACGGCAAATACGACATCCTGCTGTCCACCAACATCGTCGAATCCGGCCTCGACATGCCGGCCGTCAACACGCTGCTCATCCACCGCGCCGACATGTTCGGCCTGGGCCAGCTCTATCAACTTCGCGGCCGCGTCGGCCGTGGCAAGCAGCGCGGCTACGCCTACCTCACCTGGCCCCCAGGCAACAAACTGTCCGGCGCCGCCGAAAAACGCCTGCACGTCATGCAAACCCTCGACCAGCTCGGCGCGGGCTTCACGCTCGCCAGCCACGACCTCGACATACGCGGCGCCGGCAACCTGCTGGGCGACGAACAATCCGGCCACATACGCGAAGTCGGCATCGAACTCTACCAGCAGATGCTGGAAGACGCGGTGGCCGAGATGCGCGCCGCCAAAGGCCGCGTCCGCACCGAAGACCGAGACTGGACCCCCAACATCAACCTCGGCCTCCCCGTCCTCATCCCCGACGCCTACGTGCGCGACCTCCCCGTCCGCCTCGGCCTCTACCGCCGCATCGGCGCGCTGACCTCGGACGCCGAAAGCGAGGCGCTCGCCGCCGAGCTCGTCGACCGCTTCGGCCCGATGCCGGAAGAAGTCGAAAACCTCCTCCAGATCGTCCACCTCAAACGCGCCTGCCGCGCCGCCGGCGTCGAAAAACTCGAAGCCGGCCCCAAGGGCATGGTCTTCCAGTTCCGCGGCAACGCTTTCGGCAACCCCGCCGGCCTCATCCAATGGCTCGGCACCAAACGCGGCGCCATAAAACTCCGCCCAGACCACAAACTCGCCCTGGTCCGCGACATGAACGTCGCCGAACGCGTCAAGACCGCCGACGAAGTTCTGGGCAACCTGGTGCGGGTAGCGGGCCAGGCGAAGGCGGCCTAGCAAGCTAAGTGTGTGGGCCGCTCAACAGGCGCGGTATATCCTGTGCCACATGCGCAACTCGCAAGATCACAACCGGTCTGGTCTCCGCATCTAAACTAAAGGTCAGGCTCAATCGTGGCGGACCGAAGCCCTCGCAATCGAGGCGCGTACCCGCGCCTCGATCTGCTCAGCCGTCAGAAACCCCTCCGCTCGCCCTCCGCCCTGGCGTCCTCCAACGACCCCACAAACGCGGCCGCTTCAACCTCCGCCCGCTGCAGCAGAGCCAGACCGGCGGCAGGCGAGGGGCTAAATTGTCCACATCCTAGCATATAGGCGGGTCACGCGCCGTAAGGAAGCGGAGAGCAACTCGTAGGATGGGGTGCGCTTGAGCACCCCATCAGCCTGCACTCGCCACCCATACTCTAATGCGCAATTGCGGCCAGCGTGCAGCCATCGCACGAGAAACCTTGCGCACCCGAACCAGCCCCGCCACGATAGCGCTCGCTGCTGGTATAGTTTTCCGAGACACGCGAGGCGATGCTGGCAGCTGATGCCAACCCACAAGGCCCAAGGCCGCAAATGGATAAAATCTCTGTTTCACGCCCGCGGCCGACGGCGACCACGTGCGCGCCGGGCAGGTGCTGATCGAGGTGGACCCCACCCAGGCGCTGGCCGACCGCGACCATTACCAGGGCGACCTGGTGCAGGCGCAGCTGGAGATGGCGCGGCTGCGCGGCGTGCAGCGCACGCTGGACCATGGGGGGCCGGCCGCCCTGGTGGACGCGCCGGCGCTGGCCGCCGCCGAGGACCTGACCCTGGCCGGCACAAAGATGCGCGCGCAACTGGCGGGGCAGGAGGCAAAGCTGCGTTCGCTGGACGAACAGATCGTGCAGAAGCAGGGCGAGGCGGATGAAGCCACGGCCGGCATCGCCAAACTGCAAGCGTCGCTGCCGTGGATGGTGCAAGAGACCAACATCCGCCGGCAAGCCAAGACGCTGCAATACGGCAATCAGGTCGCCTGGGTGGAGGCCGAGCGCAGCCTGGTGGAGGAGCAGCAGGAGCTTGGCGTGCTGGCGCGGCACCGAGAGCAGGCGATGGCCGCCCGGGCCGGCCTGGGCCGGCAGCGTGAGCAGGCGGTGGCTGAGTTCGAGGATGGCGTGCTGGGTGACCTGGCCAAGACGCGTTCGACCGCGAGCGAGCTGCAGGCCAACCTGGCCAAGGCGCAGCAGCATTTGTCGTTGGCCACCCTGCGCGCGCCGATTGACGGCACAGTGGAAAGCCTCGCCGTGCACACGGTCGGCGGCGTCGTGACGCCAGCGCAGGCGCTGATGCTGGTCGTGCCGGATGCGGCGCAGCTGGTCGTGGAAGCCAGCCTGGACAACAAGGATGTGGGTTTTGTCCACGTGGGCCAGCGCGCGGAGGTGAAGGTCGATGCCTTCGCCTTCACCCGTTACGGCATGGTGGATGGCACGGTGACCGCGCTCAGCCGGGACGCGGTGCTGGCGCCGAGCGAGCGGCGGGATGCGGGCAGGACGGAAGGCCGGGATAACAGCGAGGCGGAGGACGCCGCTGCACCGAAAACACCGTCGTATATGGCGCGTGTGGCTTTGGACCGAAGCTGGATTGATACAGAGGCGGGGAAGACCGCTTTGGGGGCCGGGATGACGGTGACTGCGGAGGTTTACACCGGGCGGCGGCGAATTACCAGCTTCTTGCTTTCACCGCTGCAACGTCTGTCGGGGGAAAGCGGGCATGAGCGTTGATCGCGCGGGAGTAAACGCAGATGCAGTCTTCATCAGCAGGCGCTCCGTCATGCAATTTTCCGCCGCGTCCGCCATTACATGCGGCGGCTGCACCCTTGTGAATGACATAATGATGCGGCCTGGCTTCATCCAGGCACGAAACATCCACAATATAGCTTGGAGCCGAGACGGCACCCGGCTTGCCGGCAGTGACGCGCCTCGCAGTTTCATCGCCGTATGGGACGCCCAAAGCGGCTCGATGATATGGCGACGGGACCTTTCGACACAAACAGCTTCCGGGGCTATTGGATTTATAAATCACTCGACACTGATTACATCTGCCGATGCTAACGGCGCACTCGCGTCCGGCTCGCTCACTCCGCTGCTGGACTCAGCCTCCGGTGAGCTGCGAGGCGACCTAGAGACCATGACAGAGGGACAGTTGCCGAAAGTAGCCGCAACTTGTCTTGCCCCGTCAGATGACGAAAGCCTGCTTTCTGTAGCGTATCGCAAGCAAGCTTATGTATATCTCATCAGATTTGGAAACATCTCCCAGATCGACAAACTTGGCCCGGTTGTCGACGGACTAGGGCGAACTGGATCGACTATCTCGTTTCTCTGCATCAGTCCGGACAACGCGCTTGTAGCGATTGGCTTTACTTGGGGGGAAGCTCAAGTTTGGGATTTGAGCAGGAATGTCTGCGTGGCGCGTATGGCCGTCTTTGGATTTACATCTCTGCGCGGACTTTCGTTTGCGGGACCGGGTGTTCTCGTGAGCTGTAGCGACGGCGTTAAATCCGTCCCGACGCGTCAGATAATCAAGCGCCCGGGCTACAAATGGGCACCCACTCAAGTCGATATGCCGCAGGCAACCGTTCGGACTTGGGATGCTGCGTCAGGAGAGTTCATCAGATCATTTCCGTTGATAGATGAGACGGGCACGAACAGCGTCACGGCTACCCGGTCCGGCTCACTCACGGCATGCGTATCGAGGTTGAAACACTTGCACGTATGGAGCGTGAACGACGGCACACTGGTTCAAAGCAAGCAACTGCCATTTGTCTCGGCACTCGATCCGGACGGAGATGTCCGTTTCAGTCCCGACGGGAAGCGAATAGCAGCCGCTGCAAGCTCAAGCCTATTTGTCGAACATATAATCTAGGGAACTACCATGTCGAGCCCGACAAGCCCAACGCCTCCTAGCCCTAATGTAGTTCTCGCTGCCGCGATCTCCTCCGATGAAATCTACCACAACTCCAGCGATATCGTGACGCCACCGGCAGGATGGACCTTCCTAACAAATCGTTATGATATAACAACTGGCTACTATGGAGAAGCGTGGGGATAGCCGCACGGCTCGGGTGGCTACGCCTCGGTTATGGTTGTTAACCGCGGCACCTCTTTATCTGGTTTGCCGGGCGGAACGGCTATTTCCCAGATAAATCTACCAGGCAGCACGCTCACAAATCCAAAATGAGTTAAATGCTAACAGTGTGTCCGATACTACAAACAACCTTTCAACAGATGGCCAGATTGTCTTTGGTGCTGGCTCCGGATATCTCGCACAGTCGTCCACTTTTTTGAACGACGTTGCAAACCTTTATTCACCCGCGACGCTTTATAATACTGGTCAGTAAACGTAGGATGGGGTGCGCTTGGGCACCCCATCAATCCGCAACACGCTTCTCTGCCGCATCACACCCCCTCATCGGTCATCCCACCCTATTCCCCGCCCCGCGTCGCGCCATAGGCGCGGGGCGACCGATGGGGTGCTCAAGCGAACCCCATCCTACGGCCGTTCGCCGAACCCACCCCCAACCTCCGCACCAACCCACGCGGCCGGATAAACACCGCGCGCCACCGCCCGCCGAAACGTCGAAAACGGCCAGTCGCCGGCGTTCGCGACATAACCGTGCTTCACCGGGTTGAAATGCACATAATCGATATGCGCCGCGTAATCCCACGCATCACGGACCGCGTGCTCCCAAAACCGTCGCTGCCAAACCCCACGCTCCCCCTTGGCCGCGCGCGATGCCGACCGGTGCTCACCACCCGGCACCAACGCCGAAAACCCGCGCTTGATCAGGGTCCAACGCCCCGAGAAGTCGCGATCGCCCTCCGGCAACGTCCACACCGCATGAAGGTGGTCCGGCAACACTACCCACGCATCGATCATGAACGGATGCAGCGCCATCGTCCGTGCAACGGCCTTGCGCAAAGCACCAATCTCACGCACCAGCAAGTCGCTGCGTCGGTCGACAAGGTTCACCGTAAAGAAATACGTGCCACCCCCCACACGCAATCGCCGGTAGCTCGTCATTGCAACCAGATAACGAGAACGCGCGCAATTCGCCATCCCGATCGTCGAGTGTAGGATGGGGTGCGCTGGGGCACCCCATCACGTCCCCAACACGCCGCTCCACCACACCCGCAACCCAAACGCGCCCCGCCGCCCGAGCCCGAGCGTCGCCGCCGCACCCATCGACACCCGGCCAACCCACGGAAACTCCCCCACCGCCGCCGCGCTTATTCATTGCGCTTCAACCAGGGACACCCCCATGAAACTCCCTTCCAAACTTGCCCTCGCCGCCCTGCTCGGACTCGGCGCCGCCACCGCCTCCATCCCCAGCGCGTCGGCCGCCATCGTCTGCAACGCCGAAGGCCAGTGCTGGCATGTCCGCCGCCCCTACGCCTACGCGCCCGCCTATGGCGTCGTCGTCCACCCCGACAACTGGCGCTGGGGCCCTGGTGAACGGTTCGCCTGGAGGGAGCACCCGGGCCGCGGCTACTGGCGCAACGGCGTCTGGATCCGTTTCTGATCCAGCCACACCGAAGGGGGCGGCAGCATCGCCGCCTTCCGCCCTACCGGGCATCCCGGGTCCATGCGGGCCCGCATCTGCGGCGGCAAGACAGCCGCCTTCCACCCCGCGGCGAACCCTGCTTCACTCGACCCATGAAGCACGCTCTTGGCCTGGCCCTGACAGCCCTCCCCCTCTGCGCCGCGGCCGCTCCCGTGCACGACTTCCTCGCCGTCGCCATCTCACCGGACGGCGCGCGCGTCGCCTCCATCGAGGGTGACGAAGGCCCGGCCGGCACCGCCGACATCCAGACCGTGGTCATCCGCCAGACCCGCGACGGCCGCGCGCTCACGCTCGCCATGCCCTGTGGCGCCGTGCGCGACTGCACCCCCTCCAGCCTCGCCTGGTCGCCCGACGGGACCAAGCTCTCGTTCATCCTGCGCAGCCCTGGCTCGCACGCCCACAGCATCTACACCGCCGACGCCCAGACCGCCGCGCTCACCAGGCGCCTCGCCTTCAACGGCACGCTGGAAAGCCTGGGCGTCGCCCGCAATGGCCAGGTGGCCGTGCTCGCTACCGAGGGCGCCACCAAGGAGGTTGGCGCGGTCGAAGCAGGCGCCGCCCAGACCGGCGAACTCGGCGCGGCTCCGCCCGAGCAGCGCCTGGCCGTCCTGCAGCCGGACGGAACCCTGCGCTGGGCCTCCCCGCCCAACCTGTTCGTGTACGAGTACAGCGCCCGTCCGGACGGCTCGGGCTTCGTCGGCACCGCCGCCCCTGGCGACGGCGACAACAACTGGTGGGTCGCCAAGCTCTACGCGTTCGACGGCACCGGCGCGGCGCGCGTCATCTACGCCCCGTCCAGCCCGCAGCAGCAGATCGCCCAGCCGAGGATCTCCCCCGACGGCACGCGCGTGTCCTTCATCGCCGGCCTGATGAGCGATTTCGGTGCCACCGGCGGCGAGGCCTACCTGCTTGCCCTCGACGCTCCCGCCGCTGCGGTGGACGTCACGCCGCACTGGCCCGCCACCGTCATGTCGATGGCATGGGCCTGCGACGGGCACAGCCTGCTCGCCTCCCTCCTGCGCGCCGACAAGACCCAGATCCTGCGCGTGTCCACCACGCCCCAGGCCGGCATCCCCGAACCGCTCTCCTCGACCAGGGAAGTGCTGCAGGGCAACGACACCGCAATCTCCACCGCCTGCGGCACCACGCTGACCGCCACCGCCCACCAATCCTACCTGAACGCCCCCGAAATCGAGCTCGGCGAGCTCGGCCGTTGGCGCAACCTGACCCACGCCAACGCGGGCCAGGCGGTGGCTGCCCACATGCAGTCGCTCGACTGGACCAGCGACGGCCACGCCGTGCAGGGCTGGCTGTTGCTGCCGGACGCTGCCCCGCCCGGTGGAAAGCTCGCCATGATCACCGAGGTGCATGGCGGCCCGGCCTGGGCCAACCGGCCGCGCTTCGTGGGCCAGGGCTACGACCGGCACTTCCTCGATGCCGGCTACGCCGTCTTCCTGCCCAACCCGCGCGGCAGCTACGGCCAGGGCGAGGCCTTCACCCGGGCCAACGTCCGCGATTTCGGCTACGGCGACCTGCGCGACATCCTCGCCGGCGTGGACGCGGCCGAGCGCGCCGCCCCCATCGACGACCACCGGCTCGGCCTGACCGGATGGAGCTATGGCGGCTTCATGACCATGTTCGCCGTCACCCAGACCAACCGTTTCGCTGCCGCCGTCGCCGGCGCCGGCATCGCGAACTGGCAGAGCTATTACGGCGAAAACGGCATCGACGCCTGGATGATCCCGTATTTCGACGCCTCGGTTTACGCCGACCCGGCGGCCTACGCGAAATCCTCGCCGATGACCTTCATCCGCCAGGTGCGCACGCCGACGCTGGCCGTGGTCGGAGAGAACGACATCGAGTGCCCCGCACCGCAGACGCTGGAGTTCTGGCACGCGCTCCACGATCTGGGCGTGCCCACCCAGTCGGTCGTCTATGCCGGCGAGGGCCACAGGATGCACGATCCGAAGCACCTGGCAGACCTGCAGCAGCGCGCACTGGCGTGGTTCGGCAAGTACCTGGGCGGCAAGACCTGACCTGGCCCGCCCGGACTACCTGAACACCTCGAGCGCCGCCTCGATGCCGAACGGCCCGGGCAGCGATCCTTTCGGAAACAGACGGGTCACGTGCCCCATCTTGCGCCCGGGCAGCGCCTCGCCTTTGCCGTAGAGATGCGGGATCAGCCCCGGCGCGCGCAGGATCTCCGGCCACAGCGCCAGCTCCTCGGGTCCCACCAGGTTTTTCATCACCGCGTCGGAATGCCGGGTGGCCGGCGGCAAAGGCAGGCCGGCCACGGCACGGATGTGCATCTCGAACTGGCTGATCGGGCAGGCATCGATCGTCCAATGCCCCGAATTGTGCGGCCGCGGCGCCAGCTCGTTGACCATCACTCGGCCGTTCCGGTCAACGAACATCTCGACCGCCAGCAGCCCCACGATGCCCAGGCTGCTGGCCAGGTCCGTCGCAATCTCGTGCGCGGTCGCCAGGATGGCCGAGCCCACCTGCGCGGGCGCCAGCGTCACGTCCAGGATGTGGTTGCGGTGCCGGTTCTCGACCGCGTCGAACGCGACCATCTGCCCATCCTGGCCGCGCGCCACGATCACGCTGATCTCGCAGGCGAAGTCGACCAGCGCCTCCAGGATGAACGGCGCGGGCGACAGGCGGTCGAAGGCTTCCTTCACGTCGCTGTGCGTGCGCAGGATCGCCTGGCCACGGCCGTCGTAGCCGAGCCGCGTCGTCTTCAGCACGCCGGGCAGGCCGATCTGCTGCACCGCAACCGCGAGCTCCTGTGGGCTGAACACCGGTATCCACGACCCGGTCGGGCCGCCCGAGCCGTTGATGAAGCTTTTCTCGCTCACCCTGTCCTGGGTCAGCCGCAAGGCCGCCGGCGGCGGGTAGACCGGCCGCTTTTCGGCCAGCGCGTCCAACCCGGCAGCGTTCAGGTTCTCGAACTCGAACGTGACCACGTCCACCTGCTCGGCAAACCGGGCGAGTGCGTCCGCATCCTCGGTGCTGCCCAGGGTGACGCCGCTCGCCACCTGTGCCGCCGGGCTGTCCGCGCTGTCGGCGAGTATGTGCGTGCGATAGCCGAGCCGGGCCGCCGCCATGGCCGACATGCGCCCCAACTGCCCGCCGCCGATGATGCCGATGGTGGCGTTGGGGGGCAGGGGTGTCACCGGCCGGCTCACGAAACCCGCGGGCTGTGCGCAACCGCCTCCGTCTGCTCGGTCCGCCACGCCGCCAGCCGCTCCGCCAGCGCTGCATCGTTCAGCGCCAGGATGGCGCCGGCCAGCAGGGCAGCGTTCACCGCACCGGCGCGCCCGATCGCCAGCGTTCCGACGGGCACCCCCGCCGGCATCTGTACGATGGACAAAAGGCTATCCATGCCGGACAGCGCGTGGCTTTGGACCGGCACGCCTAGCACGGGAAGGAGGGTCCATGCGGCCGCCATGCCCGGCAGGTGGGCAGCCCCGCCGGCGCCGGCGATCAGCACGCGCAGACCGCGGGACTGGGCTGTCCGCGCGTAGTCGGCCAGCCGATCCGGCGTGCGGTGGGCCGAGACGATCCGGGTCTCGTGCGGCACGTCCAGCACCGCCAGCATGTCGGCTGCGTGCCGGATCGTCTCCCAATCCGACTGGCTCCCCATGATCAGCCCCACGCGGGGCCGGCCGTCACCCGGCTCGGGCACGGCCGTCACGCGATGTTGTCGGGAATCAGATGGCTTTCCAGCCACGAAATCTCATCCTTCAGCAGCAGCTTGCGTTTTTTCAGTCGTTGAACCTGAAGCTGATCCACTGGCTGGGGCACGAGACGGGCGATGACGGTGTCCAAATCCCTGTGCTCGCTGCGCAGCTCATGGAGCTTGCGCAACAGGGAGTCGCGGTCTGTTAACATCTGGGCTGATTACCACGCCTGCGCACAGGATAAACCCCTCATCCTGGCGTGCCTGGGGCGCAGATTAGGATGGCGTTAGAGGCCGCGCGCGTAATACCGTTCGGTTGCACCCACCGGTGCGGGTGCATCTTCAGCAGGGAGGCCCCATGAGCCTACAAGCCCGTATCGAGAGCCTGAGCAGCCGTCACGCCAGCCTTGAGATGAAGATCTCCGACGAGGATCACCGCCCGCGACCCGACGGAAGCGCATTGTCGCGGCTAAAACTCGAGAAGCTACGCGTCAAGGAGGAAATGGAGCGCCTGAGACGCTCCTGATCTCAAGAAATCGGGGGTCTGGGGTTTCAAACCCCAGCGGGGTCCAGGGGCAGAGCCCCTGGCCTTCCTTCAAAGTCCGCTATCCGCCTTTCAAGAACCGCGCAGCAAAAAACCCGTCCAGCCCGCCCCGGTCCGCCCACATCGCCGGTGTCGTCCGCAGCGCGCCCGTGCTGGTCAACGCCTGCGGAAGACCTGCCAGTTCCTCCTCCGTGAAGCGGGACGCAACCAGGCCCAACCGTTCCAGCTTCGACACCCGCTGCGGCCCCTCCTCGTCCTGCAGCGAGCAGACCGCGTAGATCAGCCGGCCGCCAGGGCGCAGCATGGCCGACGCCGCCTCGAGCAGCCTGTCCTGGCCGGCCGTCAAGGCTGCAAGGTCCTGCGGGCGCTTGATGTGCGGCAGATCGGGATGGCGGCGGATCGTGCCGGTGGCCGAGCACGGCGCGTCCAGCAGAACCGCGTCCAGCGGTTCGGGCGGACGCCAGGTGAGCGCGTCCGCCTGCACCACCTCCACCTCAAGGTTAAGGCGGGACAGATTCTCTCGCAGCCGCGGCAGCCGGCGCTCGCTCGCCTCCACCGCAATCACGCGCGCGCCGGTCGCCGCGAGCTGCGCCGCCTTGCCGCCAGGCGCCGCGCACAGGTCGGCCACGCGCTCCCCCGGCCGCGCCGCGAGCAGCCGCGCGGGCAGGGCGGCCGCCGCGTCCTGCACCCATAGCGTTCCGGCGGCGAAGCCCGGCAGGTCGACCACCCGCGTGCCGGAGGGCAGGCGCACCGAGCCGGTCGGCAGCAGCATGCCGCCATCAGGCACCTCGCTTCCGGGCATCAGCGTCAGGTCCAGCGGCGCTTCGTTCTGATGCGCGACCGCGATCGCGCGGGCCTGTGCACCCCAGGACGCCCAGAGCCAGGCCGGCGTGTCCAGCCGCGGCGAGTCGAGCTCGGCCATCGCCGCCGCACCACCTTCCGCCACCCGGCGCAGCACCGCGTTCACCAGCCCGGCAAAGGCAGACAGTTTCTGCGCCCGCGCCAACGCCACCGACGTCGCAACCGCGGCATGGGCCGGCGTGTCGAGCAGGAGCAGCTGCGCCGCGCCGAGCCGGAGGATCAGCCGCACCGCGTCCGGCGGCGCGCGCTTCAGATGCGGCTCCAGCACCGCGTCCAGCGTGCCGGCGCGGCGCAGCACGGTCGCGGCCAGGCGGTGCGCCGCCGCCCGGTCGCGCGCATCGCCCGGCGGCAGGCGGTCGAGTGCCTCCTCCAGAGGGCGATGCTGGTCGATGACGGCGCGCAGCATCGAAAGCGCGAATGACCGGGTGTTGTCCATCGGGCGGCGTCTCGGTTCGGGTGTCGTGGCGGCGAGCCGCCAGCTTGCGCGGCCCGCGGCCGGCAGTCAGAAGCGGCGAGCATCTCAGGGCCGAGCCAACCCATGCACCAGCTTGTCATTGCGCGCTACGCCGAGACCCTCGACTGGCTTGCCGAGGTGCCGCCGGAGTTCGAGGTGCACGTCTACAACAAGGGCGCCCAGATAGTCTCGCAGTCTGCCGTCGCGCGGGCGGCCCACATCATCGACCGGCCCAACGAGGGGCGGGAATCGGAAACCTACCTGACCCACATCGCACAGCTCCAGGCCGGTGGACAGGACCGGCCGGAGGACTCCTACGTGGTGTTCGCCCAGGGTGACCCGTTCGAGCACAGCCCCGACTTCCTGCGGCTGCTGGCCGCATGGCGGTCCTGGGCGCCCGTCCAGCCGCTGTCCTGGCGCTGGAAGACCAGGCGCGACATCCCGCCCGCGCTGGTGCTGGCCCGTGAGACCGGCGGCTTCGTCGACGGCCTGCGCGTGCGGCCCGAGCTGTTCTCGCTGCAAAGCTGGACGCCGCTCGGCTTCCACGACGTCGGCACGTTCTGGCTGCAGGAAACCTACCGGCAGGTTCACGGCCTGCCGGACGGCAGCAACATCGCCGCCCACTTCCTGGCGATGTGCGGGCTGCCGCAGCTCGCGGCGCAGGCCGACGCCCACCTGCTCGGCCGCTTCTCCTACGGGGCGGTGTTCGCGGCCAGGGTGCCGCTGCTGACGGCGGTCCCCGCTCATGGCCTGGCCGCACTGCGCCGTGCGGCGTTGGGGCACGAGGTGTACGGCTACGTGCTGGAACGCATGTGGCTGCACCTGTTCGGCATGGAGTTCCTGCTCCCCGCCCTGCTGCCGGGTGAGGCAGCGGTGCCGGCCCTGCCCCCCGGGCCGGTTTTCGTGCCGCCGGACCGCACCTCGCCCGCCAGGCGGCGCGTGAACAAGCTGGTCCGCCGCGTCGGCAGGCTCGTCGGCCGCGGCTGACCCGGTCGCGACGGCCGCAGATGGCGCAGGAGAGAACGCGGCGCGTGGCGCTGTGGCTCGTCCTTTTCTGCCTGGCGCTCTGGCTGCCGGGCTTCTTCAGCCTGCCGCCCGGCGATCGCGACGAGAGCCGCTTCGCCCAGGCCAGCAAACAGATGAACGAGACCGGCGACTACGTCCGGATCATGAACGGCGCCGAGCCGCGCCTGCGCAAGCCGATCGGCATCTACTGGCTGCAGGCGGCCGCCGCTGCGGAAGCTGCAGGGCCTGGCCTCTGCAACCCGATCTGGCCGTATCGCATCCCCTCGCTTCTCGGCGGGCTGCTCGCCGTGCTTGCGACCTACCGGGCCGGCCTGCTGCTGACGACCACGCTGCGCCAGGCAGGATTGGCGGCCGGCATGCTCGCCGCCTGCGTGCTGCTGACGGCCGAGACCCACATCGCCAAGACCGACGCCGCCCTGCTCGGCGCCGTCACGCTGGCGATGACGGTGCTGGCGCGCGCCTGGCTGGGCGAGGCGGTCGGCGGCGGGCGGGCGGCGCTGTTCTGGCTCGCGCTGGCGGGCGGCGTCCTGCTGAAGGGACCGATCGCGCCTGCCGTGCTCGGCCTGACGGCGGCCGCTCTCTGCGTCTGGGAGCGGCGCGCCGGCTGGCTCGCGGCACTTCGCCCGAGCTGGGGGGTGCCGCTGCTGCTCGCCGCCACGCTGCCGTGGTTCGTGGCGATCGGTCTGGCGACCCATGGGGCGTTCTTCGCCGATGCCTTGGGCCGCGACCTTGCCGGCAAGCTGGCCGGCGGGGCGGAAAGCCACGGCGCGCCGCCTGGACTGCACCTGCTGCTGCTGCCGCTGCTGGCGTTCCCGTCGACGATCCCGGTGCTGGCCGGGCTGCCCTGCGCCTGGGCCAGCCGGCGCGAGCGCGCCACGCGGTTCCTGATCGCCTGGGCGCTGCCGTCCTGGCTGATGTTCGAGGCGGTGCCGACCAAGCTGCCGCATTACACCCTGCCGCTCTACCCCGCCCTGTTCCTGCTGGCGGCGCGCGGCCTGGACCGGGCGCCGTCACGCCGCACGGCGCTGGTCGCCAGGGCCGCGCTGCTGCTGGCAACCGTGGCGATCGGGTTGGCTTCGGCGGGGCTGCCGGTCCTGCTGCATGGCGCCTGGTGGCTCGGCCTGCCCAGCCTGGCCGCGTCTGCTCTGGCGGGATGGTTCGCCTGGCGGGGCCGGCTGGCCGCCGCGCTGTGCGCCGCCGTGCCGCTCTACGCCGGCCTGCTGCAGCTGGAGCTGCCAAATCTGCACGCGCTGTGGATCGGGCCGCGCCTGGTGGCGGCGTTGCGGCAGGATTGGCCGGCAAGCAACCCACGCGGCGCCGGCCTGGCGGTGGCGGGCTACGCCGAACCCAGCCTGGTCTTCCTGGCCGGCACCCAGACGCAACTGCTGCCCGACGGGGCGCAAGCCGCGCGTGCGCTGCAGGCCGGCATAGCCACCGCCGTGGTGGTCAGCGATCGCGAACTGGGGCGCTTTGCGGATGCGGCGCGGCCGCTGGGCCTGCACTACCGGATCGCCGCAACCGTCTCCGGCTTCAACCCGTCGCGCGGCCGCTGGGTGGCGCTGAACCTGGTGCTGCCGAACCTTGTGCTCAGGTAGCGAACGGTGCGCCGTCCCCGCCGGCCTTGCGCACGTCTGCGATGGCCTGCAGCAGGGCGGGGGTGGTGAACGGTTTGGGCAGGAAGCGCTCATAGGCCGCCATGCCGCGAAGCTCGGCGTAGCGGCCGCTGATAAAGACCACGGGCAGCCTGGGGAAGATCTCGCGTGCGGCCCGCGCAAAGGCCAGGCCGTCCATGCCGGCGCCGAGATTGATGTCGGTGACAACGACCGAGGGCGGCCGTTCGGGAACCAGGAAGCTCAACGCCGCTTCGGCTGTTCCCAGGCCCTGGATGGCATGTCCCGCGTCGTGAAGCGCTTCCAGCAGGCAATCCCTGACCAGGTCGTCATCCTCCACGAGCAAGATTTCCAAGCGATCCCCCAACTGCGCGAAAGTCTTTTGCTCGATGCAACCGGAGATGAAACTACACGCAATGGAGAGCGTGTCCGCAACGACACGGCGTTGCATCCTCAACACAAAACTGTGAGCCCCGCTCTTCGGCTACGGCTTTGCCAACCCTGTGTCCCTTCGGCCACAGCAGCGGCCGCAGATGACCGTTACCCGAGCAGCTCGAGGGCGGCGCCTGCCAGGGCCTGGGCACCCAGCCCGATGCAGGCCTCGTCCGGCTGGTAGTGCGAGTTGTGCAGGTGGTCGTTCCGCCCGGCCGCGCCGGAGCCGATGCGCAGCACGAAACTCGGCACACGCTCGGCAATCATGGCGAAATCCTCCGCCCCCATGCTCGCCTCGCAGGGCACCAGCACCTCGCCCAGCTGGCGCGTCACGCCGGCGATGGCGGTCTGCAGCACGCCGTCGTCGTTCACCGTGGGCGGCACGCCTGGCGCCCAGTGCAGTTCCGACACGGTGCGCAGCGTGGCGTCCGTCCCGGCGCAGATCCGCCGCACCGCCGCTTCCGCCTGCATGCGCACCGAAGCGGACAGGGTGCGCACCGTGCCCAGCAACTCGCAGGAATCGGGGATGATGTTGTGCACCGTGCCGCCATGGATCGCGCCCACCGTGACGACGCAGGGGTCGAGCGGCCCGATTTCGCGCGACACCACCGTCTGCAGCGTTGTCACCAGCTGGGCTGCGGCGACGATCGGGTCCACGGTGGTGTGCGGGTAGGCGGCATGGCCCGACACGCCGCGGACCACGATGCGGAACCGGTCGCAGGCGGCGTAGGTGGCGCCGCGCACCGCGCCGAAGGTGCCGACCGGCATTTCGGGATGGTTGTGAAAGCCGAGTGCGACGTCCACGCCGTCGAGCGCCCCGTCGGCGATCATCGCCGCGGCGCCGCCCAGGATCTCCTCGGCCGGCTGGAACAGCAGCCGCACCGTGCCCGCCATCTGCGGCGCGAGCTTGGCCAGGATCGCGGCCACGCCGAGCAGGGTGGAGCTGTGCACGTCGTGCCCGCAGGCATGCATGCGGCCAGGGTTCTGGCTGGCGAAGGCCAGCCCGGTGCGCTCCTCGATCGGCAGCGCGTCCATGTCGCCGCGCAACGCCAGCACGGGGCCCGGCCGGCCGCCCTGGATCGTGCCGACCACCCCGGTCCGGCCGACCCCGGTCCTGGCGGAAATGCCGAGCCGGGCGAGTTCGCGCGCGACCACGCCTGCGGTGCGGTGCTCCTCGAACGCCAGTTCGGGATGGGCGTGCAGCTCGCGCCGGATCGCGATCAGCGCGGGCTCCTCGTCCTGGGCCAGGCCGGCGATGGCGGATCGGAAATCGTTGATGTGTCCCAAAGACCTGACTTTCGATGCCCCAATGGTGTAGCTTGCAGCGCGCGGCACCGCGCTGGCAAGCAAATCGCCTGCCATGGGTGCCGTCCATCGCAGGCGGAGACGGCATGGACCACCAGCACCTTGCAGAAACGATGGTCCAGGGTCCGGCGGCCGATCAGCCGGCCTCAGCGACGGCCATGCCCGGTCCGGTCGCGTCCGGCCTGGTCGTTCCGGTGATCCTGTCCGGCGGATCCGGCACCAGGTTGTGGCCGGTTTCGCGGGAGAGCTTCCCCAAGCAGCTCTGGCCGCTGATCTCCGAGCGCTCGATGATCCAGGAGACGGCCCTGCGCGCCGCCGGCCCTGGCTTCGCGCCGCCGGTGGTGGTGTGCAACGAGGAGCATCGCTTCCTGATCGCCGAGCAGCTGCGCGAGGCCCGCATCGAGGGCGCGCGCGTGCTGCTGGAGCCGGTGGGCCGCAACTCGGCGCCCGCCATCGCGGCGGCCGCCCTGCTCGTGGCCGAGACGTCGCCCGAAGCCGTCATTTGGATGATGGCGGCCGACTCCTCGATCACCCGGCACGAAGCGCTTGCGTCGGCCCTGGCCGATGCGGTGGCTGCCGCACGTGCCGGCCGGATCGTCACCTTCGGCATGAAGCCCAACTCCGCCGAGACCGGCTACGGCTACATCGAGGTGGGCGCCCCTCTGCCCGGCAGCCCCGGCGTGCACGCGGTCGCGAGCTTCGTCGAGAAGCCGGACGCAGCCGGTGCCGCGGCCCTGTCCGCCGACGGCCACCATTTGTGGAACAGCGGCATGTTCGTCTTCACCGCGTCCACCCTGCTCGCCGAGATGGAGACGTTCGCGCCGGAGGTGATGGCGGCGGTGCGCCGCGCCATGCTGTCGCGCAGCAGCGACCTCGACTTCATCCGGCTGGACCGCGCGGCGTTCTCCTCCTGCCCCGACATAAGCCTGGACTACGCGGTGGCCGAGCGCACCCACCGTGCCGCCGTGGTGCCGGCCGATCTCGGCTGGTGCGATGTGGGCAGCTGGAACGCGCTGTGGGAACTCGGGGCCAAGGACGGCGACGGCAATGTCAGCCTGGGCGACGTGCTGCTGGAGGGCTCGCACGGCTGCTACGCGCGCAGCGACGGCATGCTGACCGCGGTGGTGGGCGTGAAGGACACGATCGTGGTGACCACCGCGGACGCCGTGCTGGTGATGCACCGCGACCGCGCGCAGGACGTCAAGCGCGTGGTGGAGCGGCTGCGCGCGGCAGGCCGGCACGAGGCGGCGGCGCATAACCGCGCCTACCGCCCCTGGGGGTTCTACGAAAGCCTGATCAACGGCGAGCGTTTCCAGGTCAAGCGCATCGTGGTCAAGCCGGGCGAGAAGCTGTCATTGCAGAAACATTTCCACCGGGCGGAACACTGGGTGGTCGTTGCCGGCACGGCGATGGTGGTGCGCGACGAGGACCGCGTGATGGTGCGTGAGAACGAGAGCATCTACCTGCCGCTCGGCTGCGTGCACCGGCTGGAGAACCCTGGGCGGATCCCCCTGGAACTGATCGAGGTGCAGTCCGGCGCCTATCTGGGCGAGGACGACATCGTGCGCATCGAGGACACGTACGGGCGGAGCTGACGGCCGGGGATCTCGCAGCCATCAAAACCCTGGAACGCCGCGGCAAAACGCGCCAATCCTTGTGGTTGTAGAGCAGGAAGGCAGGGCGAGTGACCATGAAGACCATCGGCTTGCTGCGGAACCGGACCGTTGCTGTCCTACTGTTGAGCACGGGCGCTCTTGCGTGCGGGTCAGCCAGCGCGGCCGAGCCGGACGCGCAGGCACGGTTGCAGCAAGCCTGGCGCGCGGCCATCGAAGCCACGCCTCTGCCGCGGGAAGGGTGCTTCACCGCTGCCTTTCCGAGCGCGGAATGGCATGCGGCCGCATGCAAGGCGGCCCCGTTGCGTCCTTACGTGCCGAGGGACGGGCATCGCGGTTTCACGGTCGGCGACGGCAACGACTACGCGGCGGTGGCATCCAGCCTGGTGTCGTCCGGAACGGGGTCGTTCCCGCGCGTCAGCGGCGTGAAGAGCGAGACGGGCTATGGCGGTCAGGCGAACACCTACTCCATCCAGCTCAACTCGCAGTTCTTCACGACAGCGGTCTGCAACGGTGCTGCCACCCCGTCATCCTGCCTGGGCTGGCAGCAATTCGTCTATTCGACCTCCAGCGGCGCCGCGTTCATGCAGTACTGGCTGATCGATTACGGGCCCACCTGCCCGGCCGGCGGATGGATGGCCTATGGCGGCGATTGCTACAGGAACAGCAGCGCGGTCTCCGTGCCTGCGCTGCCGATCGCCCAACTGGCCAACCTCAAGCTGACCGGCAGTGCCGCGGCTGGCGGCACGGACCGCTTCGTCATGACCACCGCGACGCAGGCTTACAGCACCTCTGGCCGAGACAGCGTGGTCGATCTGGCGGCGGCGTGGAACGCGGCCGAGTTCAACGTCGTGGGCGATGGCGGCGGGTCGCAGGCCAAGTTCAACAAAGGTGCCGCGATCACCGTGTCGGTGGCGCTGCAGGATGGCGGCACTGCAGCCCCAGCCTGCGCGTCCCAGAGCGGGACCACGGGCGAGACCAACAACCTGACGCTCGGCGCCTGCAGTGCGAAGGGCGGCGCCACGCCCGCAATCACCTTTACCGAACACCGCTGACGCGGCGGTTCCGGCCCAGCCTTCAGGACCCGCAGCCTTCAGTACCCGCAGCCTTCAATACATGTGCTGCCCGCCGTTGATCGACAGCGTGGCGCCGGTGATGAAATCGGCGTCGTCGGCGGTCAGGAACAGCACGCCACGCGCGATGTCGTCCGCCCGGCCGAGCCGGCCCATCGGTATGCGGGCGATGATCTTCTGCAGCACGTCCTCGGGCACGGCGCGCACCATGTCGGTGTCCACGTAGCCGGGCGCGATGGCGTTGACCGTGATGCCGAACCGCGCACCCTCCTGCGCCAGCGCCTTGGTGAAGCCGTGAATGCCCGACTTGGCGGCGGCGTAGTTCACCTGGCCGTACTGCCCGGCCTGGCCGTTGATAGACCCAACGTTGACGATCCGGCCGAATTTCTTGGCGCGCATCGCGTCGAAGGTCAGCTTGCACAGGTTGAAGCAGGAGCCGAGATTGGTGTCGATCACCGCGTCCCACATCTCGCGGCTCATCTTGGCCATCACGCCGTCGCGCGTGATGCCTGCGTTGTTGACGAGTATCTCGATCGGTCCTTGGTCTTCGTGGACGCGGTTGACGGCTGTCTGACAGGCGGCAAAGTCGCCCGCATCGAATTTCTGCACCGGAATGCCGGTCTCTGCATGGAAAGCTTCGGCCGCCGTGTCGTTGCCGGCGTAGCTGGCCACCACCTGCCGCCCGGCCGCCTTCAGCGCGATGCTGATCTGCGCGCCGATCCCGCGGGTTCCGCCGGTGACGAGTGCGATCCGAGCCATGCTGACTTCCTCCTTTTATCAAGCCTTTGGCCGCATATGAGACGCCCGCCGCAGCTTGGGCAAGGCTCGGCGGCCCGTTTGTAACGTTAACGAACTAAACGAAGTCGTCATTTGACGAATCCGGAACGTAGAGGAAATGTTAGGCTTTGGCGGTCAGGTTGGTCATGCGCTTCGAAGAACTCGCGGCGCCGCAGCGTTCCGGCCAAAATCGTCGGGCCAGGCCGATGCGTCCCTCAACCAGTAGCGGGGTCTAGTCACCATGCATTCTTCCGAAGTTTCCGCCCTCAGGACAGTCTATGGTCTGGCGTTCGATGTGGAAGACCTGGTCATGCTGCGCAACTGGGCGGCACAGCGCCGCCTGCATCTCGCAATCGCGCTCGACCGTGTGATCGACGGTGTGGAGTTTGAGGAGTTGCTGGTGGTGGCGCCGCCTGCCGGCCGTCGCCGCACCCTGACCCTGTGGCGGACCAAGGACGGCATCTTCGCCCAGCCCGCCCTCGGCGCGCCCCAGTCCTTTGCGACGATGCAGGACCTTCTCGACCAGCTTCGCCCCGTTCGCGCCGCCAAGCTCGGCTGGCGGCAGCGCCTTGGCCTGGCGGGCTGATCGCTTCCCGCTTCCGTTCAGCGCCGGGGCAGGGCGGCCAGGGCTTCGGCCACAGTCTGATCCAGGCTGCTTTCGACGCACACCCTGATCGGCTGCTCATCCGCCGACGGCTCCTCGAGCGTGCTCAACTGGCTTTCCAGCAGGCTCGCCGGCATGAAATGGCCGGTCCGCTTGTTCAGGCGCTCCTCCAGCACCTCCGGGTTCGCCTGCAGGTACAACAGCCGAACCTGCGGGCGGTGGGCGATCAGCCCGTCCCTGTAGGATCGCTTCAGCGCCGAGCACGTCACCAGGCCGGGCTCGCCGGCTTCGCAGCGTGTGTCGATCCAGCGCTTGACGGCCAGCAGCCAGGGCGCGCGGTCCTCGTCGGTCAGCGGTATGCTCGCATGCATCTTCTGCACGTTCGACGGCGGGTGCAGCGCGTCGCCCTCCTGGAATGGCCAGCCAAGGTGTCTGTTCATCGCCTCGGCGATGGTGGACTTGCCGGACCCGGACACGCCCATCACGATCAGCACCAGGGGCAGCACGTCGTCCGTCCCGCCGTCCGGCGTCATTGGGGCGTGTACCGCGCCACACCCTGGTCGTCAGCCACCAGGGCCAGGGCGGCCATCCCGATGAAAAGCCCGGTCTCGACCACGCCCACGATCTGCCGCATCTGCCTGTCCAGGCTGGCCGACTCCGAAATCGGCCCGGTTGCGCAATCGACGATGTAGTTGCCGCCATCGGTCACGAACGGGCGCCCGTCCGGCGACCGGCGGCGCTCCACCGTCTGGGACAGCTCGGCCAGCCGCGCCTGGGTCAGCTCCCAGCCGAACGGCGTCACCTCGACCGGCACCGGCGCGCGCGAGCCGAGCCAATCCACCATCTTGCTCCCGTCGGCGATGATCACCAGCCGCCGGGCCGCGCTTGCCACCATCTTCTCGCGCAGCAGCGCGCCGCCGAGGCCCTTCACCAGATCCAGGCTGTCGCGCTTGATCTCGTCGGCGCCGTCCACGCACAGATCGATCGCCGCATGCGTGTCGAACCCGACAACGCGCAGCCCGCCCGCCCGGGCCTGAGCAGCACTTGCCTCCGAGGTGGGGATGCAGACGACGTCCGGCTTGCGGGCGATCAGCGCCTCGATGAAGAACGACGCGGTCGACCCGGTGCCGAGCCCCAACACCATGCCGTCCGTCACCATCTCTACGGCCTGGCCGGCAGCGTCCCGCTTGAAGGTGTCGGACGCGCTCACGCCGCCCGCCCGTCGGCGGCGCGGTCCAAAAACCAGGTCAGTTCGCCGGCCGAGGCCACCCGCGCCGCGGGCTGCGAGCGGTCCCCGTCCAGCACGCGGCGCACGGCCGCCGCCTTGCCCTTGCCCGCCACCATGAACGCGACCTGCGCGCTGCAGGCGATGGCGGGGTAGGTCAGGGTCAGCCGCGGTTGCGGAACCCCATCGGTCACCGGAACCACCCAGGCCAGCGCCTCGTCCAGCGCCGCGGTCCCCGGAAACAGCGACGCGGTATGCCCGTTATCGCCAAGCCCCAGCAGCATCGCGTCGAACAGCGGCCGCTCCATGTCGAGAGCTTCGCGATCGTAGTAGCTGCGCAGCGTCGCCTGGTAGGCGACCGCAGCCTCGTTCAGCGAACCGTGCGTCGGCATGGGATGCACGTTGCCCGGCGGCACAGGGACGTGGTCGATCAGCGCCTGCCTGGCCATCAGGTAGTTGCTGTCAGGATGGTCGTGCGGCACGAAGCGCTCGTCGCCCCAGAACAGGTGCGTGCGCCCCCACGGAAAGCGGTCGCGAAACGGCGCCGACGCCAGAACCTCGTAGAGGCGCTTCGGCGTGGAGCCGCCGGACAGCGCCACGGCGAACCGCCCGGGCGACGCCTCTGCCAGGCCCGTCAGCCAGCCGGCCACATGCCAGGCCAGCGCATCGGCATCCTCCAGCGTGACGATCTTGGACGCGGCCATCGACCCTAGCTCCCCTGGACCATGACCGGTTCGCATCGGCTCACCGTCATGGTCCACCTCGTTGTTTCGGCGAGCCGACTCACGCGTTCAGGTGATGCCACCTGAACGCGAGCCGACTCACGCGTTCAGGTGATGCCACCTGAACGCGATCTGCTCTAGCTGCGCAGGATGAAACGTTCGACGGCCAGCGCAAACCCCTCCTCCTCGGACGAGGCGGTCACCTCGTTCGCCTGCTTGCGCACCGCCTCGCTTGCGTTGCCCATGGCGATGGACAGGCCGCTCCGCTTGAACATCAGCACGTCGTTGGGCTGGTCGCCGATGGTGGCGATCTGCTGCGGCTGCAGGCCGAGGCGTTCGGCCAGGTAGCCGATGGCGAAGCCCTTGTTGGCCTCCGGATGGGTGATGTCGAGGTAGTAGGGTTGCGAGCGGGCGGCAGAGGCGCTGTCGCCCAGCGCCTGCTGCACCTGCCGCTCCGCCTCCTCCATCCTTGGCAGGTCGTCGCTGACGCCCACGATCTTGACGGCGTGGTCCAGCGCGTCGCCGAAATCGCTTACCACCTTGGGCGGGAACTTCACCGTCCACTCCTCGCGCGCGACGTGAGGCGCCTGGCTGTCATGCACCAGCCAGTCCTCGCCGCTGTACACCCACGCATCCAGCCCGGCCCCCTGCAGCAGCGCCAGGCTGCGGTCGGTCACCGCGCGCGGCAGCGTCCTCGCCTCGATCGGCGTCAGGTCGGGGTTGACCCACATGCCGCCGTTGAAGCCCGCGACCGGCGTGTCGATGGCGAGCGGCTCGATCAGCATCGCCATGCCCCGCGGCGGCCGACCGCTGGTGATGGCAAAGCCGATCTGCTTCGCCCGCATCGCGCGCACCGCGGCAACCGCGCGCTCGGTCAGCACCTTGTCCTTGGTCACCAGCGTGCCGTCGACATCGGCCAGCAGCAGCTTGATGTCCGCCATCATCGGTCTCCACGCGCAAGGGGCAGAACGTATCGCTCGACAGCCCGCGCCCAGCCGTCCTCCTGGTTGCTGGCCGTCACGTAGTCGGCGCGCGCGCGCATCGCCGCCGGCGCCTGGCCCATCGCGATCGTGTAGGCCGCAACGTCGAACATCGGCAGGTCGTTGGCCATGTCGCCGATGCAGGCGGTCTCGTCCAGGCCGATCCCGAGCAGGGCTGCGGCCTGCCTGACGGCCTCGCCCTTGTTGGCGAGCGGATGGGTCACGTCGAGGTAGTAGGTCTGGCTCAGGTGCACCGCGGCGCGGTCTCCCAACCGGGCCTGCAACGCCGTCTCGCAGGCGGCGAGCTTTTCCGCATCCTTCGACGCCGCCATGATCTTTCCCGCGCGGCCGATCTCGGCGGAAAAATCCTGCACCGTCCGGTAAGGCATCTGCACGGTCTTCTGTTCCCAGGATACATAGTCGCCCTCGGGATCGACCAGCAGCCATTCCTCCGCGGTGAACAGCCAGGGCGGTATCTGCCGCGCCGCCAGGTCGTCCAGCACCTCCCGTGCCGTGCCCGGGTCGAGCAGCCGTGCCAGCGTCACCTCGCCCGCGGGCGAGGTGAACACGCCGCCGTTGAACGCGGCGCGCGGCGTGTCGAGGCCGAGCGCGTCGGCAAACAACGCGACGCCATGCGGCGGCCGGCTGCTGACCAGCACCAGCTTCACGCCTTGGCCGACCAGTGCCGCGGCCGCTGCATGGGCCGCCGGCGTCAGCACCTTGTCCTTGGTGACCAGCGTGCCGTCGATGTCGGACACGAGCAACCGGATCATCGCTCGATCGGTTCCCAGCTTCTCCCATCCTGCTGCAGCAGGGCGAGGGCTTCGTCAGGGCCTTCGCTGCCGGCGGCGTAGGGGTTGACGTGGATGTGCCCGTCATCCCACGCGTCCAGCACGGGCTGCACCGCGGACCACCCCGCTTCGACGTTGTCGGCGCGCTGGAACAGCGTCGCGTCGCCGGTCAGGCAGTCGTAGAGCAGCGTCTCGTAGCCGGTGCTCGGCCCTTCGTGGAAGTAGTCGGCATAGTTGAAGTTCATGTTCACGCCGCCAAGCTTCACGCGCGGGCCAGGTACCTTGGCGCTGAACTGCAGAGTGACGCCCTCGGTCGGCTGGATGTGCAGGAACATGATGTTCGGCGTCAGCTTCTCCACCGGCGTGTCGCGGAACAGCGCAAACGGCGCCTGCTTGAAGTGGATGCTGATGCCCGTCTGGCGGTGCGACAGGCGCTTGCCGGTGCGGATGTAAAACGGCACCCCGGCCCAGCGCCAGTTGTCGATACCGAGCTTCATCGCGATGAAGGTCTCCGTGCTGGAGTTCGGCTTCACGTCGGGCTCGCTGCGGTATGCCGGCACGGCCCGGCCGCCATAGGCGCCGGCGCGGTATTGCCCGCGCACCACGTCGCGCACCGCCTGCCGGCCGGAGAGGGGATGGATCGCCTGGATCACCTTGGCCTTTTCCGTCCTGACGGCATCGGCATCGAACGAGGTCGGCGCCTCCATCGCCACCATCGCGAGGAGCTGGAACATGTGGTTCGGCACCATGTCGCGCATGGCGCCGGTGCCCTCGTAGAAATTGCCGCGCTGTTCCACGCCCACGGTCTCTGCCGCGGTGATCTGCACATGGTCGATGTTGTCCCGCTTCCAGATCGGCTCGAAGATGCCGTTGGAAAACCGCAGCGCCATGATGTTCTGCACGGTTTCCTTGCCCAGATAATGGTCGATCCGGTAGATCTGCGTTTCGTCGAAACAGGCCAGAAGTGCCGCGTTCAGCGCCTTGGCGCTCGTCAGGTCGTGGCCGAACGGCTTTTCGACCACGATGCGGCGGAACCCGCCCGCTTCCTCCGTCATCCCGGCCGCCAAAAGCTGTTGCGCGATGGTTTCGAAAAACCGCGCCGCGGTTGCACAGTAGAAGATGACGTTGCCCTGCGGCAGCGCCGTCTTGAGGCGTTCGAAGCTTGCCGGATCGGCGAAGTCGCCATGCAGGTACGCCGTGCGCTCGCCCATCCAGGCCCAGGCAGCCTGGTCTAGCGCCACCGGTGTGCCGCCCTGCCGCTCGGCCACGAAATGCGCCATCGCCTCGGTCAGATGCGTGCGGAACGCCGCATCGTCCATCTCGCGCGCATCGACGCCGACGATGCGGAAATCATCGTCCAGCAGACCGGCCAGCTGCAGGTTGTACAGCGCCGGCATCAGCAGCCTGCGTGTCAGGTCGCCACCCGCCCCGAAGACCACGAAGCTGCATGGCGGCGCCTGCGGCGCGCGGCCGAGCACCGCAGGGTCGCTGGCGCGCGGCAACTGCTCGAAGGACGGCATGCGCACGGTCAGGCGTGCGGCTCCACGTGGCCGCCGAACTTGTTGCGCATCGCGCTCAGCAATTTCTCGCCGAACGTGTTGCCGGACCGCGAGCGGAAGCGCGCATACAGCGACGTGGACAGCACCGGCACCGGCACGGATTCCTCGATGGCGGCCTCGACAGTCCAGCGCCCCTCCCCGGAATCGCTGACATGGCCGGTGAACTCCGACAACGTCTCGTTCTCTGCCAGCGCCGCCGCGGTCAGATCCAGCAGCCAGGACGACACCACGCTGCCCCGCCGCCACACCTCGGCGATGTCGGCGATGTTGAGGGTGAAGCGCTGATCCTCGGGCAGTTCTGCAGACGCCTTGCCCTGCAGCACGTCGAAGCCTTCGGCATACGCCTGCATCATGCCGTATTCGATGCCGTTATGCACCATCTTCACGAAATGCCCGGAACCGGCCGGACCGCAATACATGTATCCCTGTTCCGGTCGCGGGTCGCGGTTGCGCCGCTCCTTGGTGCGTTCGATCTCGCCCATGCCTGGCGCCAGCGTCGAGAAGATCGGGTCCAGCCGCTCCACAACCTCGGCCGGTCCGCCGATCATCATGCAGTAGCCGCGCTCCAGGCCCCAGACGCCGCCGGACGTGCCCACATCGACGTAGTTCAGGCCGCGGCCCCGCAGCGACGCCGCGCGGCGGATATCGTCCTTGTAGAACGTGTTGCCGCCGTCGATGATGGTGTCGCCCGGCTCCATGTGGTCGGCCAGCGACGCCACAGTCTGTTCGGTGATCTCGCCCGCCGGCAGCATCACCCAGACGGCGCGCGGCTTTTCCAGGCCGCGCAACAGATCGGCCAGATCGGCCGCACCCGTGGCACCCTCGCCTGCCACGCGCTTCACCGCGTCGGCGCTGTGGTCGTACACGACGCAGTGATGGCCCGCGCGCATCAGCCGCAAGCTGATGTTGCCGCCCATACGACCGAGCCCGATGACGCCTAGCTGCATGTATCCTCCAAGACGATGTCAGGCGCCGCACGCCGGGTCAGTGCGCCAGCGCCGCACCCACGGCGCGTGTCAACGATGCCAGTCCCGCTGCCACGTCGCTGCCGAGATGAACACGCAACGCCCTTCGCCCACGCTCGGCCAGCACGCCGAAATCGCCTCGCGCCTGCGCCGCCTTGACCAGGCTGAACGTGTAGCCCTCGCCCGGAACAGCAAGGTCCGCGCTGTCGTCTGCGGTGATCTGCAGGAACACGCCGCTGTCCGGGCCGCCCTTGTAGGCCTGGCCGGTGGAATGCAGGAAGCGCGGCCCGAACTCGGCCGCAGTCGCCAGACGCGTCCGGTCGCGCACCAGCAGCCGCAGGGATTGCAGCGCTGCGATGTGGTCCTCGTTGCGCTCCACATAGGCGAGCAGGCCGACATAGTCGCCCGCATGCGCACGGCCGAAATGCGCGCGCAACACCGCGACCAGACTGTCCCCCTTCAGCGCCGACGCGTTGCGCTCGTCGGCAAACAGCTTGATCCCGTCGAAGCTGGCAAACGGCGTCTCCTCCGGCAGCTTGCCGGTCTTGGCCGCCTCGTCCGTCAGCTCGCGAGTCTTGATCTTGCTTGCTTCAACGTCCGGCTGGTCGAACGCGTCGATGCCGATGATGCTGCCCGCAACCGCGGTCGCGAACTCCCACACGAAGAACTGCTGGCCCAGTTCCTGGTGGCCGTTGAGCGTCACCGTCACCACCGGATGGCCGGCCTTCTCCAACGCCTTCATCGCCGCGTCCTGGCTCGCGTCAGGCTGGTCGTCGGCGTGCAGGTAGGCGAACAGGCGGTCGCTGCCGTACGCGTCGGGTGCCGAAGGCGTCTCCCCGTCGATCGGGACCAGACCGCGGCCGAGCTTGCCCGTGCTCTCCGCCAGCAACTGCTCCAGCCACGCACCCAAATCGGCGATGCCTGGCGACGCGACGATGGTCACCTTGTCGTGCCCTGCGCGCTGCGCCTCTCCGAGGATCGCGCCCAGCACGACGCCCGGGTTGGCGCCGGGCGGGGTGCCGGCCGAGCAGGAATGCACCATGCGCAGCGTGGCCTGCAGGAACGACTTCACATCGATGCCGATGGCTGCTGCGGGAACCAGGCCGAAATTGGACAGCACCGAGTAGCGGCCGCCGATCTCCGGGTTGCCGTAGAAGATCTTCCGGAAGCCGTCGCCCTCGGCGACCGTCTGCATGTGTGATCCAGGATCGGTGACGGCGACGAAATGGCTGCCCGCACGGTCCGCACCCACCGCCTTTTGCATGCGGTCCCAGAAATACGCCTTCAGGATGTTGGGCTCCAGCGTGCCGCCCGACTTGCTCGACACGATCACCAGCGTCCTGGGCAGGTCGACCGCCTCCTCGAACGTCTTGATCTGCTGGGGATCGGTGCTGTCCAGCACGTGCAGCTGCGGCCAGCCTGCGCGCTGCCCGAACGTCTTGCCGAACACTTCGGGACCAAGGCTCGATCCGCCCATGCCGAGCAGCAGGACATGGGTGAACCCCTCGGCCTGCACGTCGCGCTGGAACGCCTCCAGTTCTTCGACGTGGGCCAGGCGTTCGCCCACGATGTCCAGCCAGCCAAGCCAGCGTGCCTCGGGACCGCCGGTCCAGAGCGAGGCGTCGTGCGCCCACAGCTTCCTGACGCTGCCTTGGCTGCGCCACTGCTCCAGGGCCGCGTCCACGGACTTGTCCAGCTGCTCGGGCAGGCTGTAGCGCAGGCTGGAGATGCTGCTGCCGAGCAGGGAGGCGCGCTTCTTGGCGACGGCCAGCAGCAGCGCGTCGGCCGCGTCGGCGAACAGTTTCACCCCGTCCTCGACAAGGTGCCTGGTCACGCCGGCAAGGTCGAGCCCCAGCCGGTCCACCTCCGCCATCACGCGGCGTGCGTCGTCGAGGTTTTCGGTCAGCGACGGCCTGACATGCCCATGGTCGCGGAAGGCGTCCATCGTCGCCGGTGGTATGGTGTCGACCGTGTCGCGGCCGACCAGCTCCTCGACGTAGAGCACGTCGCTATACGCCTTGTCCTTGACCCCTGTGCTGGCCCAAAGCAGGCGCTGCGGGTTGGCGCCGGCGGCTTTCAGGCTTTTCCAGCGCTCGGTCCCGATCAGCTCCTGATAGGCGATGTAGGCCATCTTCGCGTTGGCGATGGCAACCTTGCCGCGGATGGCGCGCAACGCGTCGGAAGCCGTGTCGCCGGCGGCCACGCGCTCGTCGATCGTCTTGTCGATCTGCGCGTCGATGCGGCTGACGAAGAAGCTGGCCACGCTGGATATGCGGCTGATGTCCTCGCCACGCGCATGCCTGTCTTCCAGCCCGGCGATGTAGGCTTCGGCAACCGCCTTGTAGCTGTCGAGGGAAAACAGCAGCGTCACGTTGATGTTGATGCCTTCGCCGATCAGCGTGCGGATGGCCGGCACGCATTCCGGCGTCCCGGGCACCTTCACCATAAGGTTGGGGCGGTCGACCCATGCGTGCAGCCGACGCGCCTCGGCGACCGTGTCCTGTTCTCGCAGAGCGAGGTAGGGCGAGACCTCCAGGCTCACATAGCCGTCCAGACCCTTCGTGCGCTCGAACACGGGCTTGAGTATGTCGGCGACGTGCTGGATGTCGGCCACCGCCATCGTCTCGTAGATGTCCTGCGCGTCGTGTTCGCCGCTGCCGGCAAGCTGCTTGAACTCCTCGTCGTAATCGGTGCCGTGCCCCATCGCCTTTTCGAAGATCGACGGGTTGGAGGTGACGCCGCCCAGCCCGTCCTCCTCGACCAGCTTCTGCAGGCTGCCGTCCAGGATGAAGCCGCGCCGCACGAAGTCGAGCCAAGGCGACTGCCCCTCGTTGAGCAGCTGCTTGACCGGGTTGGCCTGTCGCGTGCCCTGCGGATTGCTCACGGTATCCATGGCGGTCTCCTGAACCCTATGCGTGGCCGGCTTGCTTGCGCGCCGCTTCGGCGACCGCGTCCGGCGTGAAACCGAATTTCTTCTGCAGCGCCGCCAGCGGTGCCGATGCGCCGAAGGTGTGCATGCCGATGGCAGCGCCGGTGCTGCCGACGTAGCGGTCCCACCCGATGGTGGACCCCTGCTCCACCGACACGCGCGCGGTGACGTGCGGCGGCAACACGCTGTGACGGTACTCCGCCGGCTGGTCCTCGAACAGCTCCCAGCTCGGGAAGCTGACCACGCGGGCGCGTATGCCTTCGGCGGTCAGCGTCTCGTAGGCGCCGACGGCGAGGCTGACCTCTGTGCCTGTCGCCATCAGGATCACCTCCGGCTCGCCGCCCTGCGGCGGGTCGGCCAGCACATAGGCGCCATGCTTCAGCCCGGACGCCGGCGCGTATTTCGCCCGGTCCAGCGTCGGCATCGCCTGGCGCGACAGGATCAGGCAGGCCGGCTGCTCCTTCAGCGTCATCACGTGCCGCCACGCCTCGGCAACCTCGTTGGCGTCGCCCGGACGCAGTACCAGCATGCCGGGAACCGCGCGCAGCGACAGGATCTGCTCGATCGGCTGGTGCGTCGGCCCGTCCTCGCCCACGCCGATGCTGTCATGGGTGAAGATGTAGACGACCGGCAGCTCCATCACGGCAGACAGGCGTATGGGCGGCTTCATGTAGTCCGAGAAGATCAGGAACCCCGAGCCGTAGGGGCGAAGGGCAGACAGCGCCAGCCCGTTGCAGATCGACCCCATCGCATGTTCGCGTATGCCGAAATGCAGGTTGCGCCCGCCATAATTGTCGGCCTCGAAGCTGCCGGCGCCCTGGAACGTCATGTTGCTCTTGGTCGAGGGCGCCAGGTCCGCCGCCCCGCCGATCATCCAAGGGACGTGCGGCGCGATCGCGTTCAGCACCTTCTGCGAGGACTCCCGCGACGCCACGCCCTTCGCATCGGCGGGAAAGCTCGGGATGTCGGCGTCCCAGCCCTCGGGCAGGGTGTGCTGGTTCATCATCTCCAGCTCGGCCGCCAGCTCTGGATACTGCGCCTTGTAACCGTCCATCAGCCGGTGCCAGGCGCGGTGGAGGTCGGCGCCGCGCTTGCCGATGCCCTGGTCGAAATGGTCGTACACCCCGTCCGGCACCAGGAACGACGAGTCCTCCGGCCAGCCATAGGCGCGCTTGGCGCCGCGTATCTCGTCTGCGCCCAGCGGCTCGCCATGCGCCTCCCGCGTGCCGGCCTTTTTCGGCGCGCCGTAGCCGATGGTGCTGTGCACCAGGATGAAGCTCGGCCGGTCGGTCGTCGATTTCGCATGCTCCAGCGCCCGGCCCATCGCGTCGAGGTCGTTGGCGTCGTCCACCTGCTGCACGTCCCAGCCATAGGCGCGGAAGCGGGCCGCGACATCCTCGTCGAAGGCGAGTTCGGTGCTGCCCTCGATGGTGATGTGGTTGCTGTCGTAGATCCAGGTCAGGTTGCCAAGGCGCAGATGCGCGGCCGTCGAGGCCGCCTCGGCAGAGACGCCCTCCATCATGTCGCCATCGCCGGCCAGCGCATAGACGTGGTAGTCGAATACGTCGAAACCCGGCTTGTTGTAGCGGTCGGCAAGGAATCTCTGGCCCATCGCCAGCCCCACCGAATTGCCGCAGCCCTGGCCGAGCGGCCCCGTGGTGGTTTCGATCCCCGAGGTGAGCCGGTATTCGGGGTGTCCAGGCGTCTTGCTGTCCATCTGCCTGAAGCTCTTCAGGTCGTCGATGGTCAGCGCCGGCCCGGACGTGTCCTCGTGCTCGTTCACCGCACGCGTGCCGGTCAGGTGGATCAGCGAGTAGAGCAGCATCGAGGCGTGGCCCACCGACAGCACGAAGCGGTCCCTGTTGGGCCAGTTGGGGTCGGCGGGATCGAAGTTGAGGAAGCGCTGCCACAGCGTGTAGGCCACCGGCGCCAGCGCCATCGGCGTGCCGGGATGGCCGGAATTTGCCTTCTGCACGGCGTCCATCGACAGCGTGCGTATGGTGTTGATGCAGAGCAGGTCGATGTCGCCGCTCGTCTGAGAGGCGCCGGTCGAGGCCGGGTTATGGTCTGGTGACATGCTCTCTCCTCGCCCGCCGGGCTTGATGGTGCTCGAGCGCAGTGCCGTCTGGCGGCGGCCCTGCCGACCGCTCCATCGTCCTGGTGAAGCAGACGCTCCCGCAAGCGCCGGGTTGCACGCCGCGCGAAAGTCGCGGCGGTTCTGCCGGTCTAGCGCGCCGTCACCTTCTCACGCGGCGGCGCGCCGGCCTTGAAACGGCGCTTGATCCCCTCACGCGCCGTCTGGAACGTCACGTACAGCATGGGGATCAGGAAGATGCCGATGGCCGACGCGGCCAGCATGCCGGCAAACACCGGGGTGCCGACATCGCGCCGGCTGATCTCGGCCGCGCCGGTCGCGATCACCAGCGGCACCAGGCCCAGCACGAAGGCGACCGACGTCATCATCACTGCCCGGAACCGGGTCTGCGCGCCCAGCGCGGCGGCCTCGGCGATCGGCACGCCGCGCTCGCGCTGGTCCTTGGCGAATTCCACGATCAGGATGCCGTTCTTGGCCGCCAGGGCGATCAGCACCACCAGGCCGATCTGGGCGTAGACGTCCAGCGATAACCCGGCCGCCCAGATGCCGATCAGCGATCCCAGCACGCCGACCGCGACCGACAGCAGCACCGGGATGGGGATCACCCAGCTCTCGTAAAGTCCGACCAGGAACAGGTAGGCGAACAGGATGGCCAGAGCCAGTATGGTGCCGGTCTGACCCGCTGCGGCAACTTCCTGGAACGCCGTTCCCGTCCATTCGTAGCCGTAGCCGGGCGCAAGCGTGCGTGCGGAGACGTCGGCCATCGCGGCGATGGACTGGCCCGAGGAGATGCCCGGCGCAGGCGAGCCGTTAATCGTGACGCTGCGGTAGTTGTTGTAGCGGTTGATGATCTGCGGCCCGAGCTTGATCCGCACCTCGGCGATCGAGCGCAGCGGCACCATCTCGTTGGTCCGGTTGCGGACGTAGATCTGCCAGAGCGCCGGGATGTCGTTGCGGTCGAACGCCTCGCCCTCGATGTTCACCTGCCATACGCGGCCGTACAGGTTGAAGTTGTTGATATAGTTGCCGCCCAGCGTGGCGCTCAGCGTGTTGAACACGTCCGACATGTTCAGCCCCAGCGCCTGCGCCTTCTCGCGGTCGATATCGAGGAACAGGGAAGGGTTGCTGGCGCTGAAGGTGGAGAAGATCTGGCCGATGCGCCGGTCGGCATGGGCGGACGCGATCAGGCCGTTCAGCGTGCTGTTCAGATCGCTCGGGTCCTGGCCCTCGAGCGCGTCGAGCTGGTATTCGAAGCCGCCGACGGTGCCAAGCCCGATGATCGGCGGCAGGTTCACGGCGATCACGTTGGCGGCGCGGATCTGGGCGCCCATGCCGAACACCTGGCCGATCATCGCCGTCACCTGCGTCCTGGCCGTGGTGCGGCTGGCAAACGGCTTCAGCCGCACGAACATGAACCCGACATCGGGCTCCTGCGCGTTGTCCAGGATGGAGAAGCCGATGACCGAGAACGTGTCCTGCACTCCGGTCATCTTGAGGATGTTGCGCTCCACCTGCGCCACCACGGCCGACGTCCTGGCCAGCGACGCGCCGTCCGGCAGCGCCATCGACACGAAGAACCCGCCCTGGTCCTCGCTGGGCAGGAAGCCGGACGGCGTAATCGTCGCCAGGCCGAAGATCCCGGCCCCGCACAGCAGGATCGCAACCAGGGCCAGCGACGAGCGCCGGATCAGCCGGCGCACCACGCCGGTGTAGCCGTCGCGCGTGCGGTCGATGCCGCGCATCACGCGAGCCATGATGCCGCGCTTCGGGCCCGCCCGGGGCCGCAGGAACAGCCCGCACAGGGCCGGCGACAAGGTCAGCGCGTTCAGCGCCGAGATCAGCATGGCGGCCGAGATGGTCACGGCGAACTGCTTGAACAGCACGCCGGAGATGCCGGGGATGAAGCCGATCGGCACGAACACCGAAAGCAGCACCAGGGTGATCGCGATGATCGGCGCGGTGATCTGCCGCATCGCCTCCTTGACCGAGTCCGCCACCTCCCAGTCGGGATGTTCCTCGATCACCCGCTCGACGTTCTCGACCACCACGATCGCGTCGTCGACCACGATGCCGATCGCCAGCACCATCGCCAGCAGCGTCACCGTGTTGGCCGAAAACCCGAGCGCCAGCAGGATCGCGAACGCGCCGATCAGGCTGACCGGCACGGCGATGGTCGGAATGATCGTCGCCCGCAGGTTGCCCAGGAACAGGAACACCACGATCACGACCAGCACGAACGCTTCGCCCAGGGTCTTGAGCACTTCGGCGATGGTGTCGGTCACGAACAGGGTGGAGTCCCAGGTGACCTGGTAGTCCATGCCCTCCGGGAACCGCTTCTTCAGCTCGGTCAGCTTGGCGTTGACCAGGCGGGCCGTCTGCACCGCGTTGGCGCCGGGCGCGAGGTTCACCCGCATCGCCACCGACGGCTTGCCGTCCAGCCGGCTTTCGCTGTCCAGGCTCTGCGCGCCGAGCTCCACCCGCGCCACGTCGTGGATGCGCAGCTGCGACCCGTCCGGGTTGGCGCGCAGCACGATGTCGCCGAACTGCTTGGGCGTGGTCAGCCGCCCCTGGGTCTGCACGTTGAGCTGGAACTGCACGTCGTTGCTGGCCGGCCGCGCCCCTACGCGGCCGACCGGCGCCACCACGTTCTGCGCCTCGATCGCGTTGACCACGTCTGCGGGGGTGAGGTTGAGGTCCGTCAGACGCTTGCTGTCGAACCAGATGCGCATCGAGTACAGCTGCTGGCTGAACAGCGCCGCCTGGCCCACGCCGTTGATGCGCGAAATCTCGTCCAGCACGCTGATCGTCAGGTAGTTGGTGATGAACAGCGTGTCCTGCTTGCCGGACGGGCTGTAGAAATTGAGGAACTCGAGCACCGCGCTGCTCGCCTTCTGCACCGTCAGCCCCTGCGCCTGCACCGCCGCCGGAAGCTGGGCCAGTGCGGTCTGCACACGGTTGTTGACGTTGACCGTGTTGATGTCCGGGTCGGTGCCGAGCGCGAAGCTGACGGTCAGCGCATAAGTGCCGTCATTGGCGTTGGTGCTCTTCATGTAGAGCATCTTGTCCACGCCCACCACGCGCGCCTCGATCGGCTGGGCGACGGACGCCTCCACGTCGGCGGCCGACGCGCCGGGATACGTCGCCGAAACCTGCACCTGCGGCGGCACGATATCGGGGAACTGCGCCACCGGGATGCGGGTGAGCGAAATCAGGCCGGCAATGGTGATCACGATGGCGATCACGATCGCCAAACGCGGGCGGTCGACGAAAACGGCCGAGATCACGCCTGGCGCTCCACGCGTCGCGCCCGGCCCTGTGTGGCTTGCTCAGCCGGCATGGGGCGCCGGGGCGGGTGGCGGCGCCGAGGCGGGGCCCGGCACGACCGCGATGCCGGGCCGCACGCGCTGGATGCCCTCGACGATGACCGTCTGGCCTTCCGTCAGCCCGGCCGTCACGGCCGCTGTGCTGGCGGTGGACTGGCCGAGATGCACGCGGGTCTGCTGGGCATGGTTCTGCGGGTCGAGCGTGTAGACGTAGTCGCCCTGCTGGTCAGACAGCACGGCCGCGCGCGGCACGCCCAGCACCTCGATCGGGGTGACGCCCTGCAGCAAGACCTGCACGAACTCGCCGTCCACCAGCTCGCGCGTGGTGCCGTTCTGCATGCCGTCGGCCTGGCTGGACGCCAGCAACGGGTTGGGCAGCACCGCGCGCGCGTTCAGCGTGTCCGTGCTGGCCGAGATGCTGGGGTCGACATAGTCCAGCTTGCCGTCCTGGCCGTAAACGCGGCCGTTCGGCAGCATGATCTGCACCTTCACCGCGCTGAACCCGCCATGCCCGGCGTAACGCTGACGCAAGTCCAGCGCCGCGCGCGACGCTATGGGAAACACCACGTACATCGGGTCCTGGCTGACGATGGTGGCCAGCGTTCCGCTGGTCGGGCCGACCACGTTGCCTTCGGTGACCGTGGTGCGGCTGATCTTGCCGGTGATCGGCGCGTGGATCTGCGTGTAGTCCAGGTTGATCTTCGACGTGGCCAGGTTGGCCTGCGCCGCCAGCACCTGTGCCGCCTGGCTGCGCTGCTGGGCGACGGCCTGGTCGTAGTTCGACCGCTGGCCGGCCGGCGTGTTCAGCAGCGCCTGCTGGCGCGACAGCGTCTGGTTGGCGTTCAGCAGCAGCGCGTTCACCTGCTCCAGCGACGCCTGCTTGGCCATGAAGTCGGCCTGGAACGGCCCCTGCTCCAGGCTGTACAACAGATCGTCCTGCTTGACCTCGCTGCCCTCTCTGAACAGCCGGCGGTCGAGGAACGCCGTCACCCGTGCCACCAGCGCCACGCGGCTGACCGCCTCGACCCTGCCGATGAACTGGTCGGTCTCGGTGATCGGCGTGCGCGCGGCCTGGACCACGCCCACGGCCGGCGGGCCCATGTTCGGCTGTGCGCCGGCAGGCGCCGCCAGTAACACGGCGACAGCGACGACGCGGCGAGTCGTAACCATGATGGTCTCCGCAAACGGCGACGGGCGACAGGATGGTCGGGGTGCGGCACCGGCACCGGCACGCAGCCAATCGGGCCCGCTCACAGCATTGCCATCCCGCCATTAACATGAAGGGTGGCGCCCGTCACCCACGACGCTTCGTCGGATGCGAGGTAGACGACCGCCGCGCCCACGTCCTCCGGCCGGCCCATCCGGCCCAGCGGCGTCGCCTCCACCAGCCTGGCCCGCTGCGCGTCGGGCAGGGCGTCCGTCATCGCGGTCTGCACGAAGCCGGGCGCCACCAGGTTCACCGTGATGCCCCTGCCGCCCACCTCCTGGGCCAGGGCACGGCTCATCCCGGCCAGCCCCGCCTTGGCGGCGGCGTAGTTGGCCTGGCCCGGGTTGCCGGTATGCCCCACCACGCTGGAGATCTGCACGATCCGCCCGGCGCGCCGCCGCAGCATGCCGCGCAGCGCCGCGCGGCACAGCCGGAACGGCGCCCCCAGATCGACGTCCAGCACGGACGCCCAGTCCTCGTCCTTCATCCGCAGGGCGAGCATGTCGCGCGTGAAGCCCGCATTGTTCACCAGGATGTGCAACGGCCCCGCCGCAGCCTCCGCGGCGGCGACCAGCGTGTCGGCAGCACCCGCGTCCCGCAGATCGGCCGGGCAGACATGGGCGCGTTCGCCCAGCTCGTCCGCCAGCGCGTCCAGCGCGTCACGCCGCGTGCCCGACAGCGTCACCGCCGCGCCCTGAGCATGCAGCGCGCGCGCGATCGCGGCGCCGATGCCGCCGGAGGCGCCGGTCACCAGGGCCGTCCGTCCGTCCAGCCGGAACATCACAGCGCCTTCAGCACAATCTCGATCTCGGCGGGCGTTCCGGCCGAGAGCGCCTGCGCGTCCGGCGCCACCCGCCTGACCAGCCCCGCCAGCACGCGTCCGGCGCCCAGCTCCACGAACCGGTCCACGCCCATGCCCGTGCAGGCGGCCACGCTCTCGCGCCAGCGCACCGTGCCGGTCACCTGCGCCACCAGCAGCCGCCTGATCTCGTCCGGCTCGCTCACCTTGGCCGCCGTCACGTTGGCCACGATCGGCACCAGCGGCCGGGCGATGGGCGCGTCCTGCAGCGCCTCGGCCATCGCATCGGCCGCCGGCGCCATCAGCGCGCAGTGGAACGGGGCGGAGACGGGCAGCAGCATGGCCCGCTTCACGCCGCGGGCGCGCGCGATCTCGACCGCGCGCTCGACCGCGGCCCGGTGGCCGGAAATCACCACCTGGCCGCCGCCAT
Source organism: uncultured Acetobacteraceae bacterium (assembly GCA_937873095.1). Classification (GTDB taxonomy): domain Bacteria; phylum Pseudomonadota; class Alphaproteobacteria; order Acetobacterales; family Acetobacteraceae; genus BOG-908. The sequence continues at coordinate 43,538 of CALMVI010000147.1, forward strand.
TGTCGTTGGCGGGCTGGACGACCTGCAGCAGGTCCGGCTCGCCGTCCTGGCGCAGCACCGCCGCCTCGGCGCAGATCTCCTCCGCCTTGTCCATCTCCACGCCGAGCAGTGCTGCCATCGCGCCCACGCCCTCGGCCACCGCCGACTGCATCGCCTGGCCGCGCCGCCGCAGCAGACGGGCCACCTCGGCCAGCGTGATCGCACCCGCGGCGGCAAGTGCCGTGTACTCGCCCAGGCTGTGGCCGGCGACCAGGGCCGCCCGCTCGCTCACCCGCACGCCGCCCTCCTGGTCCAGCACCCGCACCACCGCCATCGACATCGCCATCAGCGCGGGCTGGGCGTTCTCGGTCAGGGTCAGCGTCTCGGCCGGCCCCTCGAACATCAGCTTCGACAGCTTCTGGTGGAGCACCTCGTCGACCTCGCCGAACACCTCGCGCGCGCCGGCAAACGCCGCGGCCAGGTCGCGGCCCATGCCGACCGACTGGCTGCCCTGGCCGGGGAAGATGAAAGCGGTGGTGGTCATCGAGGCATCCATGGCAAAGGCTGGGACGGCAGGCGCAAGGGCGGGCCGCGTATCGCCCCCGACCCCGGCAGTGTCAATTCGACGAGGTGACCAGTGGCTTCGCTCCTCGAATCGCTTCTCGGCAGCGGCACCGTCCTGCGCCCGGACGACAAGCGGCTGGTGCCGACCCGCCGGCCGCTGCCCTCGCGCCCGCGCGACCTGCTGGAGCTGTTCGTCACGCTGGGCGCGCAGGCCAGCATGCCTGCGCTGTTCCAGTCCTGCGACCTGCGTCAGGCGGACCCGCGGCAGTTGACATACGTGGCCCTCGGACGCTGGCCGACGCTGGAGGAGCTGGCAGCGATCGCTTCCCCCTACGAGGCAAAAAAACACCTGCGCGACCTGCTGCTCGGCGAGGAGTTCCGCCGCTGCCTGCTCTGGCGCATCTGCGACGCGTATCCCGAACGCCAGCGCCTGTTCTACGTGCGCATCCCGCGCTGCGCGGGCGGCCACTTCCTGCACATGGCAGGCAGCATGCACCCCCTGTTTCCACCCGGCCTCGGGCGATGGACACGGCAGGACCGGGGCGACTTCGTCACCGCCCTGGGCACCTATCTCGGCCGCTTCGACACGACCAAGACGATCCACGTCGCCTCCCCCAGCCTTGCCCCCTTCGTCCAGGCAGCGCCAGCCGCCTCCGCCGACCCGATACTGCCCTGGGGCGCGCAGCCGCCCAGGCGCACCGGCGACAGGATGTTCGTCATCGTCCGCGAGCCCGCGGGACTTATTCTGAGCCAGGTCAACGCCACCCTGGCCGGCCTCGCCGCGGGCGGGGCCGGCCAGGCCGCCGATGAGTGGCGGGGCCGGCTGGGCCCGCTGCCCCGGAGCGGCGACACCGCAGGGTGGAAGGCTGCCGGCCGCCGCGTGCTGGCGAAGCTCGCGGTGCGCAACCCGATCTGCCACGCGCTCGGCGACGGTACCGCGCGCGCGGCACTGCAGGCCTGCCGGCTGTCCGACCTCGAGATCGTGGATCTGAGCCGCTACGCCGAGTGGGTCACCTACACCTGGAACGTGGAGCCGGAGCCGGCCATGAACGCCGCCCCGCCGCTGCTGACCCGGCGTGACCTGGACGCGGCGGATTCCGACCGCCTGACCGGGCTGGTCGCCGAGGACCTGGCCTTCTACGAGCCCCTGGCGGCGAGGCTCGCCACCCTGCCGGACATGAAGGTCATGCTGAGAGGGGGCGAGCTGTAGCGTGCAGCTGCGCGCCGTTCGGCTCCCTACGGGAAGCTGCAGGGCGGTGGTGGAGCTGAGGGGAATCGAACCCCTGACCTCCTCATTGCGAACGAGGCGCTCTACCAACTGAGCTACAGCCCCGCCATGCAGGCGGCGGACAATGCTCAGGCGGGCGCCGGGGCGTCAAGGGCCAGGCCAGAGCAGTAGCATACAGGCTGGATCAGTCTGCATGGACAAAGCAGAAGCGGCAGCTCGGGCGCACCACTGGCCTTCCGCATGCCCGCCGCATATGACTGGCCCATGAGCGACACGCCGCCGGACCGACTGGCCACCAACCCGAAAAGCCCGTTCCACAACGCCGCCCTGCTGGAGCGCGGCGTCGGCATCCGGTTCAAGGGCGTGGAAAAAACCAACGTGGACGAATACTGCGTCAGCGAAGGCTGGGTGCGCGTCGCGGTGGGCAAGACGACCGACCGCACCGGGGCACCGCTCACCATAAAGCTGAACGGCTCGGTGGAACCGTATTTCCGCGACCTGGCGGCCGCACCCGGCGAGGGATGAGCGGCACGCCCGCCAGCCCGTTCGTGCGCGTCATCGACCTGGAAACCACCGGCCAGTCCTTCGCCGATGGCGGCGTGGTCGAGCTCGGCTGGCAGGACGTGGCGCAGGACCCAGAGGGCGCGTGGTCGCTGCGCGGCGGCCCCGGCGTGTCGTTCGTGCAGCCGGGCGTGCCGGTCTCCGCGGTCACCTCGGCCATCCACCACATCGTCGACGAGGACCTGGCAGGCGCGCCGGCCTGGCAGGTGGCCGCACCACCCGTCCTGCAGCCGGCCATCCCCGGGAGGCTCGCCCTGGCCGCCCATCGCAGCGCGTTCGAGCAGCGCTGGTGCCTGCCGGCGCTGAGCGGCAACGCGCGCTGGATCTGCACCTACAAATGCGCGCTGCGCCTGTGGCCCGACGCGCCCACCCACTCCAACCAGGGCCTGCGCTACTGGCGCCGGCCGGAGGGGCTGGACCGGGCGACCGGACTGCCGGCGCATCGCGCGGGACCGGACGCCTACGTGACCGCGCACCACCTGCGCGACATGCTGGCGCTCGCCGGGGTGGACCAGCTGCTGGCCTGGTCGGCCGAGCCCGCGTTGCTGGTGCGGGTGCCGTTCGGGCCGAGCCGCGGCCGGGCCTGGCGCGACCTGGACGACGCCGCCCTCGCACGGATCATCGAAGGCGAAAGCGGCGGCAACGCCGACGTCGCCTTCACCGCCCGCACCGAACGCCTGCGCCGGCAGGGCGCGGGCCCGGCCTTGCCGGCGCAGGCGGCACTGGTTTTGTAGCAGGTCGCTAAAAGGCCAGGGGCATCTGCCCCTGGACCCCGCTGGGGTTTGAAACCCCAGACCCCCAATTCTTAGCGCAAGCCTACCGTCTTGTGCGTCTGCACGCTTAGCCGCCAGCGCGGGTTTGCCAGGCAGTGGGCGATGGCGGCCTGGGTGTTCGCCTCGCGGTCAGGGCCGTCCATCGGCTGCAGCAGGAAGTGGCGGAACGCAAGGTGCTCGAAACTGGCCGGCTCGGCGCCAGGCTGCGGGAACACCAGCTTGCACTCGTCGCCGCCACTTAGCACCATCGCCGCGCCCGCCTTGGGGCTGACGCAGATCCAGTCCAGCCCCGCCGGCGCGGGCTGGGTGCCGTTGGTCTCGACCGCGACCTCGAAACCGCGGGCATGCAGCGCGCGCACCAGCGCCGCATCGGCCTGCAGCAGCGGCTCGCCGCCGGTCAGCACCGCCAGGCGGTGGCCGGTTCCGCCCTGCCACGCGCCCTCGACCGCGTCGGCCAGAGCGTCCGGCCCGGCAAACCGCCCGCCGGCGGTGCCGTCCAGCCCCACGAAGTCGGTGTCGCAGAAACGGCAGGCGGCATGGGCTCGGTCGCGCTCCAGCCCGGACCACAGGTTGCAGCCGCTAAAGCGGCAGAACACCGCCGCACGCCCGGCCTGCATGCCTTCGCCCTGCAGCGTCAGGAAGATTTCCTTCACCGCGTAGCTGCGGCCGGCCGCCGGGTCGGCCGCAGCTTTCTGTCCTAAGCCGCCGTCAGGAATGGCTCGGCTCGGACTTTTCGAGCAGGCCCTTGATCTCGTCCATCGCTTCGCGGAACCGCTCGCTCAGCACCTGCAGCGCCTCGGTGTTGGAGTGCTGGATGAGCTCGGAGAGGTCCTTGATGTTGGACACCGCGCGCTCGTAGCTCTTCTTGACCAGCTCGGCCTGGCGCGCCGCCTTGGCCTGCGGGCTTTCCGAGGCCGACAGCTCGCGCACGTGCTCGGACAGCTCCGTCATCGTCTGCTGCATGATCTCCATGTGCCGGCGCGCCACGGCCTGGGCCCCCTCCAGCGCCAGCCGGTTGGCGTTGGACAGCACCTCCATGTTGCGCCGGTGGGCGGCCAGCAGCGCCGAGCTGTCCGGGATCATGGTCGGAAAGCGCAGTTCGGTGAAGCGCCGCGTCATTTCCGACAGCAGGGCGGCCGGGTTCATGGCGTCGCTGGAGGGGGATGTGCTGTCTGCCAAGGCGGTGTGCTCCTGAATGATGGCGGGACGGTGGGACGGGCGATACCACGGGCGGACGAGTGACCGGAAGGCCGCCGTCAGATCGCGGCCTCCGGCGGCGGCATGTCGGCCGCACCGCTGATCGCGCCGGCATTGGCCTCGGCCGCGATCTCGGCTTCGGGGTCGGGAAACGGCTTCGGACCGGGCGCAGGCTCGGCTGCCGCCATGCGGGACGGCCGCATGGTGTATCCTGCCAGCCGTTCGGCCCGCGACAGCGCGCGGTCCAGCGCCGCCATCGTGCCGGACAGGTCGGGGCTCTGGTCGGTCTGCCAGGCCCGCAGCGCGTAGAGCCACACGCCGACCATCGCCTGAGCCGCCAGAGCGCCGCGCACGCCCCTGACCGGCACGCCGCCGGATTCAAGCATCCACGCCATGCTGCCGCCGGTCGCACCGGCCAGGATCAGGGCCAGGCCAGGGTCGGACGGCAGGTGGCGCAGCAGCGCCAGCACGCCGTCGCGGTGCTGCTGCAACGCGTCGAACCGGCGCATCAGCAGGTCGAACAGCCGTTCGCGCGCCGGTCCTGCCGCCCCGGCATCAGCCAGGGCGAAGGCGTCCGCCTGGCGGCCGAAGCGCAGCAGGATCGTGCGCGTGTCGGCAAACCGCAGTCGTGCCCGATCCAGAGCCAGCGCGGCCTCGCGCGCGGCCGACACGGGGGACACGGCAGACCACCCCTCGCGCGCGGCGATGGCGAAGGCGCTGCCGATCAGGGCGGTGTCAAACTCGTCGTCGGTCATCGTCAGGCTTCCCTGCGTCGTCAGACGGGAAATGGGTGCTTTGTCCAGGTCATGCACCCCACGTCAACATCACGCCTGCCGTCCATCCGTGCATGGCAGGGGCGGGCGGCAACCCGCGCCCGGCTTGAGCATAGGGCAAGCATGGTCGGTTCAGGTGATGCACCCGAACCGACCATGCTCTATCGGGCGAGTTCGCGGGACCGGGCGGTGGCCGCCTGCAGGGCCGCGCGGACCGAAGCGGGCCACGCATCCTGCCGCATCAGTTCGGCGAGCGCGCGTTCGGTGACGCCGTTCGGGCTGGTGACGGCGCGGCGCAGCTCGGCCGAGTCCTCCGGCGAGGCGGCCAGCAGCGCGCCCGCCCCGGCGACGGTCTGGCGGGCGAGCAGGCGCGACAGCGGCGCGGGGATGCCGAGCGCCAGCCCCTCCTGCTCCATCAGCTCGGCCAGCAGGAAGACGTAGGCCGGGCCGCAGCCGGACACCGCGGTGATCGGATCGATCAGCGCCTCGTCCTCGACCCAGGCCAGCGCGCCGCCCGCGGCCAGCAGACGGTGGCACAGCGCGCGCTGCGCCGGCGTGGTGTCGGCCCCTGCGAACGCCACCGTCATGCCCTGTCCGATCGCGGCGGGCGTGTTGGGCATCGCCCTGACGATTGCGCCCGCGCGCGGGAGCAGCGCCTGCAGGCGCGCAATCGTCAGGCCGGCCAGGATGGACACCACCGGCGCCCCGTCCGGCAGCCGGGCGGACAGGGCGGGCAGGACGCCAGGTGCGACCTGCGGCTTGATCGCCAGCACCACGGCGCCCGGCACGAAGCCCGCCGGCACGTCGTCCAGCGACGCGACCACGCGGTCGCCCGGGCGCGCCAGGCCGGACGGCATCGACGGATCGACCAGAACCGACGGCTCGAGCCCCGCCGCGCACCAGCCGGCAAACAGCGCCGATCCCATCCGCCCTGCGCCGAGGAGCAGGACCGGCGGGACTGGGGTCACGCTTCGCCCACGCACTCCAGCATGGCGGCTTCCAGCGCCTCGGCCGGCGTCTTGCCGCCCCAGAGCACGAACTGGAACGCCGGGTAGAAACGCTCGCACTCGGTGATCGCGATGTCGATCATGTCTTCGAGGCTTTCGGCCGAGGCGCCCGGCGCGCCGCGCAGCAGCACGGCATGCTGGAACAGGGGCATGCCGTCGTCGCTATCCATCCCGAAATGGCCGATCCAGAGTTTTTCGTTGGCCAGGGCAAGCAGTTCGTAAAGTGCGGCGCGGCGCGGCGCCGGCGCCTTGAGGTCGAACATGCAGGTGAAGTGCATCGCCGAGATCTCGCCCGACCAGCTGAAATACAGCCCGTAATCGCACCACTTGCCTGGCGCTTCGGCCGCCATCTCGGCGTCGGACCGGCGGTCGAACACCCACTCGTTGGCCGAGACGATCTGCTCCATCACGTCGAGCGGGTTGGCGGCGCCGGCCTGCATGTGCAGAGACATGGGTGGGTCTCCCATCAAGGCAGGGCGCGGTGGACACGCACCTGCCGTCAGCGTCCAGGACGGCCGCCTGCTTTCAGCACGTTATGGCCGCAGGCGGAGTCGCCGCAAGAGAAGGACGGTATAAAACGGCGTAACCCTTGTGCCGCACCCGGTCAGGTCAGGGTGAAATTCGCGCCGGTCAGGTTGGTGACGTTGGCCACCACGATCTGCGCGCCGTTCTGCAGGTGGACGATGCTGTCGCCGAACGCCGTGGTGATCTGCGGCAGCTGGCTGCCGAAGCCGGGCAGGGCGATCTTGTCCTGCGCGGCCTGGAAACCGTAGATCACGTCGGTGCCGGTAAAACCGTTATTGGCCAGGCTGAACACGTCCCGCCCGCCGCCGGAGATCATGACGTCGGGTCCGGTCCCGGCCAGGAACAGGTCGGTTCCGCTGCCGCCCCACAGCACCTCCGGCCCCGAGGTCGCCTGGAACACGTCATTGCCGGTCGAGCTGCCGCCATAGACCACCGCGCCCGGGTTGGAGACGACGGTCACGCTTCCCGCGCCCACCGCGTAAACCGCGCTGCCTGCGCCCGCGGTGACGGTGCTGGCGCCCGCGCCCACCACGAACACCGAGCCGGCGCCGCCCGAGAAGATGCCGGTGCCCGTGCCGCCAAACACGGTGACCGGCCCGCTGCCGCCCTGCACGCTCGTCAGCGTCCGGTCGCCGCCGCCGATGATCACCGCCGACCCGCTGCTGCCGGTGTAGTTCAGGCTGCTGTCGCCCGCGAACACCACGCTGCCGTTGCCGCGGCTGCCCTGTATGCTGAGCTCCATGCCCTCTCCCACCACGGTGTCGGGCGCGTTGCCGCCGATGAAGTTCAGGATGCCCTGCCCCGAGGCGAAGACCAGGTCGCCCACGGCGCCGGACGCCTGGGCGTAGATCGTGTCGCTTCCGTTCAGGCCGGCGCAGACGATGGTGTCGGACCCGTTCGAGACGACCATGTTGTCGTTGGGCCCGAGGAAGACCTCGCTGCTGCCGCCGCTGGTGGTGACGTCCGCGTTGTCCTGGGTGGTGGCGATCGTGTCGTTGCCGCCGCCCTGGATGTAGACGTCGACCGGCAGGCTGCTATGGCTGTTGGCGTCCTGCAGGTGGGCGTAGAACACGGTGTTGGCGCCGGTGGCGCCCACCAGCGTGTCGCCGTCGCCCGAGGCGACGATGGTGTCGTTGCCGTAATTGCCCGCGAGCAGGGCCGAGCCGGCCGGCGTGTCCGACAGCCCGTCCCAGTCGGTCAGCGCAAGCGGCTCGCTCCCCTCCAGCAGGACCGCGCTGTAGCCGGGCTGCATGGCGATCAGACTGTCCGGCCCCACGCCGGAACCGCTCTGGCCGTCCAGCGGCGCCACGATCTCGACGTTGGCGCCCGGCCCCTCTGCACCGCCGAAATAGGGCGCCGAGGCCAGGCCGTCGGTGGAGAAATCCAGGTAGGTGGTGCGGCCGCCCGTCACCAGCTGCACCGCGTTCTGCGGCACGTAGGGAAAGCCTGACGCGACGTCGTTGAGCAGCTCGCCGTATTGCAGCGGGCCTGATGTCAAAGGCGGGTAATAGGCCATCGTCGTTCCTCCTGTGCCGGAACCGTCCGGCTGGGTTGTCAGAACCGTGCCGCCGGCATTTTGCGCGACGGAAAAAATCCGGCCGGACTGGCTGCCCAAAAGGGTCAGCTGGGTCAGGACCTGGCCGTTCTGATCGAAGATGCTCAGCAGGCCCGCGCCAGGGCCGGTGATCGCGTAGGCGGCGTAGGCCGCCCCGCTGACCGGCAGCAGGATGCTGTCTCCCGTGCCGAAATCGGCGATCGCGGGCGCCCCCCCGGCGCCGGTGAGGTCCAGCGTGCCGGCGCCGGCGAAATCGGCCGTCAGGCCGGCCCCGACCGCGCCCTGCAGCACCAGGTCGGCACCCGCGCCGGTCAGCAGCGTGCCGCTGCCGGACACCGCCCCCAGCACCAGCGTGCCGCCGCTAGCCACGATGCTGCCCTGGTCGACCACCTGGCCGGAGACGAGGCCGGCGCCCTGCAGCACGCCGCCCGCATCGACCGTGATGCTGCCCGCCTCGGCACCGGCGTCGCCGCCGATTTCGACCGAGCTTGCAGCGTCGGTCGCGACCGTGCAGCCGGCGCCGCCGAGCGTCAGCGTGCCGGCCTGCACGCTGCCCTGGCCGGACACCGACAGCAGCCCGCCCGCGCCGAGTGCCAGCATGGAAGCGACCGAGAGGGTGCCGCCGCCGACGGCGAGCCCGCCCGCCACGCTCGCCGAGGCTGCGGACAGGCTGCTGCCGGAGCCGATGGCGAGCAGGGCGCCCCCCTGCGTGCCGACCAAAAGGGTGCCGATCGCGTAGGCGCCGGCCAGCGCCACAGTGCCCGTCATCGACAGTGCCGCCGCATCGGCCGGCCCCATGACGGTCAGCGCCGAGCCGTTGCCGCCGGCGATGGCGACGGCATCGTTCTGGCCGGGGGGCTGGAACGCGGTGCCGCCGCCGGCTGTCATGTCCGTCCAGTTGGCCGCGGCGTTCCAGGCGGGGCTGCCGGCGCCGCCGGTCCAGACGTAAGAATCCGGCGTCACCGTGCCGGGCGGCGGGCCGGTGAACACCTGGGTCGACAGCACGATCGCCGCACCTGTCCCGTCGGTCTGCGCCGAAAAGCTGTCGCCGGCGAAGTTGCCCGCGAGCAGAAGCTGGCCCACGGCCGTGCCGCCCGCCCACATCGACAGCGTGCCGATCCCGCCCGCGCCGGGCGAGAAGCTGAGCGTGTCGACCGGAGAGGCGGCAACGATGCTGTCGCCGATCGCAAGGCCCGAGATCACGCCGGTCGGCAGGGCGGACGACGCGGCCAGCAGCAGCGTGGCACCTGCCCCGCTGAAGCCGATGGCGCAGCCGGCCGTGCCGCCGAGCGCCAGCGTCGCCTCCGTGCCGATGGCCAGGGACCCGCCGCCGCTGACCCCGCCCACCAGCAGCGTGCCGCCCTGGGCCAGGATGGTCCCGTTGTCGACCACCGGGCCATAGGCGTTCAGCGTGCCGTTGCCGCTGACCAGCGACCCCGCGTCCACGGTCAGCGCGCCGGTCGCCGCTCCTCCTGCCGTGCCCACCTCGAGCCAGGCGGTGGAGTCCACCGTCACCGTGTTGCTCTCCCCGCCGCCCAGCGACAGCCCGCCGAGTTGGCCGCCGGCATGGCCGCCGATGTCGAGCAGGGTGTCCGGCTGGCCGGCGCCGGCGGGCGTGCCGCCGAGCGACAGGGTGCCCGTGATGCTGAGCAGCCCGCCCGCGCTGATGCACAGGATCTGGCCGTCGGTGAGCACGCCCTGCGCGGCCGTCAGGGTGCCGGCGCCGTTGACGTCCACCGCCCCGGCCAGTGCCGAGGAGCCCTGCGTGGCCGCCTCCCCCACGACCAGCTGGCCGGCGGTGAACACGCCGTTCAGCGCGGTGTTGCCGAGGAAGGTGGCGCTGGCGCAGGTGCCCGGCCCGGCGATCGACTGGAAGGTGTAGCCGCCCGGTCCCGTGACGAGCACTGGCGTCTGCGCCGCGGGCGGCTGCGTTGCCGCCTTGCCGGTGGTAAGGTCGGTCCAGTTCGGGCCACGGTCCCAGCTGCCGCTGACCGGGCTGGTCCAGGCGAGCTGGTCGGTGCCGGTCTGGCCCCCCGTGCCGCCGCCGCCGGTCAGCTGGTCCACGCTGATGTTGGTGCCGTCGGTGCCGTCCGGCGTCATGATGAAGTGCAGCGAGCCGACCCCGCCTGCGAACGCGATGCGTGCGACGATGGTGGAGCCGTAGATCAGCAGCAGCGTGCCGCCGGCCCCGGCCGACTGGTATTGCACGCTGGTCAGCGAACTGCCTTCCAGGTGGATGACGTCGCCCAGGCCGAAGCCGGTCAGCGTGCCGGTCGGCGCCGCGCGCGCCGCGGTCAGCGCGAGCGTCGAACCGGAGGACGCGCCGCCCTGCAGCACGATGGGCGCCGCGGTGGCGGCGTACAGCTCCAGCGTCGCGCCCGCCGAGATCACGAGCGAGCCGGTGCCGGACACTGCGCCCAGGCTGAGCGTGCCGCCGGCGGCCAGGATGGTGCCGTTGTCGACGATGCTGCCGAGCGGGTTGACGGTCCCGTTGCCGGTCAGCGTGGCGCCGGCATCGACTGTCACCGCGCCGTCCTGGGCGTTGCCCGCGGTGCCGATCTCGATCGAGCCTGTGGGGTCGGTGGCCAGGCTGGCGCCCGAACCGCCGCCCATGACCAGCGCGCCGGTCTGGACCGATCCGCCGGCGGTCGCCGTCAGCGACGCCGTCGGCAGGCCGACACCGGCCGGGCCGCCGCCGAGCGTCAGCGTTCCGGCGACGGTCAGGGTGGACGTGCCGCCGGCAACCGCGACGGCACCGTCCGCAACCGAGGCCGAGGCGGCGCTGATCGTCGTCGCGGCCAGCTGGTCCAGCGTGCCGTTGGTGAAGCTGGTTCCGGCGGCCTGGCCCACCGTCAGAGTGCCGAACGTGTAGGCGCCCGACAGCGCCACTTCGCCCAGCACGGTCAGCGAGGCGGCGTTGGCGGCGCCGGACAGCACGGAAAACACGCCCTGGCTGGCAGCAACGGTCACGAGGTCGGCCGCCCCCGGAGCGACGGCGGCGGGGGTCGCCCCGGTGGTCAGGTCCTGCCAGTTGCCGGCGCGGTTCCAGGCGCCCGATCCGGCGCCGATCCAGGCGTACTGGTCGGGGCTGGTCGTGCCGGGGCTGGGCCCCCCGGCCGCACCCGCGCCCTGTGCCACCGTCACCAGCGTGCCGCCAGCGCCGTCGCTCGTGGTCAGGAACACGCAGCCGGCGTAGCTGCCGGCGAGCTGCACCTGGGCTGCAACCTGGCCGGCATACGACAGGGTCAGCACCCCGCCGGCGTAGCTTGCCGCGGAGATGGTGCTGCCGCGCACGTCGATCGCGTCGCCGGCGGAAAAGCCGGAGATCGTACCGGCGGGCGCGAACGCCTCCTCGTTCAGGGCGAGGGTGGCGGTGTTGCCGGCGAACGCCACGCTCTGCCCGGCGCCGCACGTGCCGTTCAGCGCCAGCGTTGCGCCCGCGCCGATCTGCAGCGTGCCCGTGCCGCTCAGCGCGCCCACGCTCAAGGTGCCGCCGGCGGCCGCCAGCGTGCCGTTGTTGACCACCTTGCCGAACGCGTCGGCGCTGCCCTGGCCGGACAGCAGCCCGCCGGCATCGATGGTCAGGCACCCTGCCGCATCGGCGGCAGAGGCGACGCCGGAGGCGGACCCGACCTCGAGGATAGAGGTCGGATCGACGTAGATGCTGTCTGCGGCGCTGGTCATCAGCATGGCGAGCACGCACGCAGCCCCGCCGCCGGTCGCATCCAGGGCGGCGGCGCCGCCGCCCGTGCCAAGCGACATCGTGCCCGAAACCGCCACCGTGCTGCCTGGACCCGCCACCATGCTGCCTGACGCGATGGCGGCGCTGGCGGCCTGCAGCGCCGTTCCCCGTCCGAGCTGCAGCACCCCGCCCGCGGACGCGCCGCCGAGCGTGAGCGCGCCGGCCGAAAAGCTGCCCGACAGCATGGTGTTGCCGGTGAACAGGGCGGCGGCCACCGACGCACTGCCGGTGATCGTCTGCATCTGCGCGCCGGAGGGTCCGCCCACGGTCACGCTATCCTGTGCGCCAGGGGCGACCAGCGACGGGCTGGTGCCGTCGGTTGTGTCGGCCCAGTTCGATGCGAGCGACCATGCGCCACCCTGGGTTGAGAGCCACACGAAGTTGCGTGCCGACATCACGTCCTCTCCTGTCGCCTGGGGCGGGAGAGGTTGTTTTGGACACGAAACTCTTAATGGCAGGGAAACGTTAGCGCATCAAGTGGTTCCGACACCAAAACGATACGCGTCGGGCGACGCTCAGCGGCGGAAGATGGCCACGATGAGGCTTGCCGCCAGCAGGCCGGTGAACACGCCGAACAGGATGCGGGTCAGGCCGATGGCCTGGTTGGGGATCACGCCCGAGGTCAGCAGCCCGGTCAGCAGGGAAAGCACCGCAAGCACGACGATCCACCGCAGCAAGACAGCCTCCCTGACATCGCCCCTACGCCTTAGGCGCTCCTGCCGGGGCGAACCAGCCGTGCAGCGCCGGATGCGTGCCCGACCTGTCCCGTCGCGGGGTGCTGCCTGCAGCGGGAGAACTTTCGGCGGTCCGCGAACGTTGCGTGACGGAACGAATCCGCACGGGGCAAACAGGCATGAAGTTCAGGCGTGCGATGGATGCGGTGTTGCTGACCCTGGTCATCGACGCCGGCGTTTCCGCCTTCGGCACCGTCTCGCGGCGGGTGAGGGGCGTGCCGCCCGGGCCCGCGCCCCGCCTGCCGCTCACCGGCCTGCCGCTCACCGATCTGCCGGCTGAGGAACCCGCGACACCCGCCGCCCGGAGACCCGGCGTGAGCGCGACCACGCCCAGCGAGATACCGGCCGCGGGATGGAAGCAGATCGTCAAGCGCGTGTTCTCCTCCATCAGCGAGGATCGCGTCATGGCCGAGGCCGCCAGCGTCACCTACTACACGCTGCTCGCGATATTCCCCGCCATCGCGGCGCTGATCTCGCTTTACGGGCTGGTCGCCGACCCTGCGACCATCGGCGAGCATCTCGACTCGCTCAAGGGCGTCATTCCGGGCGGCGGGCTGCAGATCATCACCGACCAGGTCCACGCCCTGGTGACCGCGCCGAAGAAAGGCTTGGGCGTGGGATTCGCGGTCGGCCTTCTGGTCTCGATCTGGAGTGCCAACGCAGGCATGAAGTCGCTCTTCGACGCGCTGAACGCCGTGTACGAGGAGCACGAGACACGCGGCTTTGTCCACCTCACGTGGCTGTCGCTGCTCTTCACCTTCGGCGCGCTGCTGTTCGTCATCCTGGCCATCACCGGCGTCATCGTGGTGCCGGCGATACTGAAATACGTGGGGCTCGGGTTCGGCGCCGACCTGCTTCTATCCTATGGGCGGTGGCCGCTGCTGCTGGCCGGCATCATGCTGTTCCTGGCGCTCACCTACCGCTTCGGACCGAGCCGGGCTTTGGCGAAATGGCGGTGGGTCAGCTGGGGCAGCGCGTTCGCCGGCGTGTTCTGGCTGGCGGCCTCGCTCGCCTTCTCCTGGTATGCCGCCAATTTCGGCAACTACAACAAGACGTACGGGTCGCTGGGCGCGGTCGTGGGCTTCATGACCTGGATCTGGATCTCCACCATCATCGTGCTGGTCGGCGCCGAGCTGAACGCGCAGATGGAGCACCAGACCGCGCGCGACAGCACGGTGGGCGAGGAGAAGCCGCTCGGCGCCCGCGGCGCCAAGCGCGCCAACACGGTGGCGGCGGCCTAGCTGGGGGTTGAGAAAGGCCAGGGGCTCGGCCCCTGGACCCCGCTGGGGTTTGAAACCCCAGACCCCCAGTTTTTTGGGACCAGGGTTTCAACGGCTTGCCTGTGATGGGTCCGGGGGCGTCGCGCGAAGCACGCTGGCGCATGACGCCCCTGGCCTTCGCTCTCGCCCCGCCTGTATAGGACGCGGACGCAAAGGTACTGCCGATGACCGCCCTGTACGACTTTTCTGCCCGCACGCTGGACGGCGCCGAGACCGGCCTGGACCAGTTCCGCGGCCGCGTGCTGCTGATCGTCAACACCGCCAGCAAATGCGGCTTCACGCCCCAGTACACCGGCCTGGAAGCGTTGCAGCGGCAATATGCCGAGCGCGGCTTTTCCGTGCTGGGCTTCCCTTGCGACCAGTTCGGCCATCAGGAGCCGGGCGACGCGGCCGAGATCGCCAGTTTCTGCGCCACCACGTACGACGTGAGCTTCCCGATGTTCGCCAAGGTCAAGGTGAACGGGGCGGAGGCGCATCCGCTCTGGACATGGCTGAAAGGGCAGAAACCCGGCTTCCTGATCGGGGCGATCAAGTGGAATTTCACCAAGTTCCTGGTGTCGCGCGCCGGCGAGGTGATCGAGCGCTTTCCGCCCACCACCACCCCTGCCGCGCTGTCGCCCAAGGTGGAGGCTGCGCTGGCCGCCGCCTGAGGCGGACGATGACCACGCTGACGGTCGACCTCGACGCGATCGCGGCCAATTTCCGGTCGCTGGCCGCACGGCACCGCGCGCCCGTCGCCGGTGTGGTGAAGGCCGACGCGTACGGCATGGGCGCTCCCGCGGTGGGCGCGCGGCTGTTCTCCGAAGGGGCGCGGCACTTCTTCGTGGCCTATGCCGAGGAGGCGCTGGCGCTGCGGCCGCACGTGCCGGGCGCCATGCTGGCCGTGCTGAACGGGCTCGACCCGGCGATGGCGGGTCTCTTCGTGGCGCACGGGCTGGCGCCGGTGCTGGGAACGCTCGGCGAGATCGCGTGCTGGTCGGCGCAGGCGCGCTGCATCGGGCGCGCGTTGCCGGCGCTGGTGCATGTCGACACCGCGATGAACCGGCTCGGCCTGTCCGGCCGCGAACTCGGGCGGCTGGCCGCCGAGCCGCAGCGCCTGGACGGCATCGACGTGCTGTTCGTGATGACGCATCTGGCCGACGCCGAGGACGCGGCCAACCCCCGCAACGCGGCGCAGGCCGCACGCTTCGAGGCGGCCTGCGCCGCGCTGCCGCCCGCACGGCGCAGTGTCGCCAACTCGTCCGGCGTGTTCCTGGGCGGCCTCGTGCGGTCCGACCTGGCCCGGCCGGGTGCGGCGCTCTACGGCATCAACCCCACGCCGGGACAAACCAACCCGATGCGGCCGGTGATGCGGCTGACCGCGCGCGTGCTGCAACTGCGCGAGGTCATGCCGGGCGAGACGGTCGGGTACAACGGCATCTGGGCAGCACCGCGGCCGACCCGGGTGGCGACCGTTTCGGTGGGCTACGCCGACGGCTACCACCGCGCCATGTCAGGCCGCCCGCCCGGCGCCGGCGCGCCGGCGGCCGCTTTTGACGGCGCACGCCTGCCCCTGATAGGGCGTATTTCCATGGACCTCGCCACCTTCGACGCGACCGACCATCCTGGGGTCGACCAGGGCAGCGAGGTGGAACTGATCGGCCCCGCGATCCCGCCAGACGAGGTGGCGCTGTGGGCGGGCACCAACGGCTACGAGGTGCTGACCTCGCTCAGGCCGCGCCACGGCCGCATCTACGCGGCGCTGTGAACCGGGTGGGACGTTGAACGCCATCGCAGGGCTGCCCGGCACGCTCGGCCGGTTCGTGCTGGACGTGCTGGGCGGGTCGGGGA
>CALMVI010000148.1 GCA_937873095.1 uncultured Acetobacteraceae bacterium
CCCCCACGCAACACGCCAACGAACCCAGGCTGCCCCGCCGCCGCCCAGACAGCAACAGCCCCGCTCCATCGCACGCGGCCGGGAAACCGGTCGGTCGGTCCGATGCGCGGATGCCGACTTAGAGCAGATCCCGATCAGACGGGATCGTCTGATCGGGTGAAGATGCTCGCAAAACAAAGAGCTAGAGCCTGGGGAGTGAACGCAAGTGAACGGAACATGCTCTAGCAGGCCTGGCGCTCCCAAATAACACTGGGCGATGCGCCGACCACGCGCTCCACCCGAAGCACGTGGGCGGCAACGGCGGGCACGCCTCCCTCGACCACCAGCTCCACCACCGCATCGCCGCCGCGCCGCTTCGCCGTGATCTCAGCATGGGGAAACTCGGCGATCGGCAGGAAGGTCGATGCGCCGCGCGGTTGGGGAGCGTAGAGCGTCGCGCCGCTGTTGATAGCGCAAAGCCTCACCCGGTCACGATTGGCCTCCACCAGGCCCCGCGTCTCGACCGTCAGCACCAACTGCGCCGTCCTGCGGTAAGCCCGCGCCTGCAGCAATCGGTCCAGGCGGTCGCGCGACACCCAGAAAAAGGTTTTCGCGTTCAACATCGCATACCACTGCGCCGGCGTCAGGCCGTCCTCCAGGCATTTGCGCAACGCGCCGTCGTTCATGGGCTTCTGGTCGCGGACCACAGCAGGGGGCAAGCCGTCGCGGACCATGGTCACCGATTGCGGCCGCCTCACCGACATCAACGCGCTCCGCTCAGCGCCGGTAATCCCGTACAGGTCAAGCAGCGCGGACGTGCTCAGCAAGCCGTGGGCCTGGATGCCGGGCCAGCTCCCGTCTTCGGCCATGTGCCAGGCCCGCGGATAGCGAGCGATCAACTCCCCCTCAGTCAAGGCGTCGCGCACCGACTAAGCATTCCGCGGCAGTGAAACCGGGTCGAGACCAGGATTACCGAACTGCCGGTCACACGCTCCAGGCGCTCGATACGCGCGTGTCTCCGGCGAGAGCTCGTCGTCACGTCCGACCCGTGCCCCCCGGCGGAGAGGGTGTCCGCCCAACTATCATCCCGTGTCATCCTGAACTGTCCGCAAAGCACTGAGGAAAATCAACAAGCTTTCCAGCATTCGTTTCACATTGTCCCTGGCCATCCTGCCCAATCCAGTGCTAAGATGTGGGCCGGAACGTGGGCCGGGAAAAGGAAGCGTCGGATGGGCAAGCTGACCGTCAAGCAACTGGACAACCTGACCAAACCCGGCCGCTACGGAGATGGTGCCGGTCTATGGTTTCAGGTGCGCCGGCCAGACGCCAGCTCCAAGACACGCGATGCGGAGCCGGCGCGGTCCTGGCTGTTCCGCTACACGAAGCAGGGCAAGCAGCGCGCGCTTGGCCTCGGCCCGTATCCCCTTGTTGGCTTGGCAGATGCCCGGCGGGCCGCAAGCGATGCCGCCCGGGCTGTGCTGGCTGGGGGTGATCCGATCGCCGAGAGACGGGCGCGGGAGGCGGAAGCAAAGCGCCAGGACGACGCCAAGATGACGTTCGATGGCGTGTTGAAGCTCTACCTCGCGGCGCATCAGCACACCTGGAAGAACGCTAAGCACCGCCAGCAATGGGTGAATACCGTGCAGTCATACGCCTTCCCGGTGTTCGGCGCCTGGCCGGTTCAGAATGTCGATATCGGCGCCATCATGAAGGTGATTGAGCCGCTTTGGACCGGGAAGACCGAGACCGCCAGCCGGTTGCGTGGGCGGATCGAGACGGTTCTGGACTGTGCCACGGCCCGCGGCTGGCGGACGGGCGAGAACCCCGCGCGGTGGCAGGGCCACATGGAGAACCTACTGCCGCGGCGGGTGGACGTGGCGAAGGTGGAACACCACGCGGCCCTGCCCTGGGCCGAGATGGGCGCCTTCATGGCGGAGCTCTGCAAGCTGACCGGGACGGGCCCCCTGGCGCTGCAATTCGTGATCCTGACCGCAGCGCGAACCGGCGAAGTGATCGGCGCCCGGTGGTCGGAAATCGACATGGCCGCCGCTACTTGGACGATACCGGCAGAACGCATGAAGGCGAAGCGGGAGCACCGCGTTCCTCTTTCCGATGCCGCATTGACGGTGCTGCGGGTCATGCTTCCGAGCCGGCCGGAAAACGGCGATGGCTTCGTGTTCCCGGGCCGCAAGGCCAGCACGGGCCTTTCAGACATGAGCCTGACCGCAGTGCTCAAGCGTATGGGACATGGCGAGCTGACAGTGCACGGCTTCCGGTCCACCTTCAGGCAATACGTGGGCGACCGCACCACCGTTGCACGCGAAGTTGCGGAAGCCGCGCTGGCGCACACGCTGAAGGACAAGACGGAAGCCGCGTATGCACGAAATGACCTGTTCGACCGGCGCCGCAAGCTGATGGAAGCATGGGCTGCGTTCTGCGCCACAGTGGAAGCGCCGGCGGGAACCGTGGTGCCGATCCGGGAGGCGGCCTGACTCTCGCCGGTGGCAAATACCATCGTTTTGCCATGCGTTTGCCACGGTGGCGCAGTGCACGAGTGGCCTTGTTTAGAGTGAAGGCTATCGCTCCGGCAACCTGTCAGGCCGCGGCGTTTTGGCGATCTACAGACGAAGGGTGTTTTTCAACGTTCGGCGCAGCTTTCGCTGTTTCTTGTCGCTAGACCTGCCAAATTCGCCGGCCGCCACCCGATCGGCCAACTCCGCAAAAGAGGCGCGGTCAGCTTGGCTGAACCGTGTGTCTCCCGCGCAGTCAACAAGCCTACTGTACGAGCCTGCGAGTTGCAGCCTGGCTCCGCCCCGCGTGGTGCGATCCTCGGCTGCTGCAAGCTCCAGCAAACTCCTGAAAAGCGCCGGAAGCGCCGCGTGCATGTGGTCCAAACATTGCCGCCTGGTTTCGTCGCCCGTCATGGTGCCGCTTCCTCCTCACGTTGCCGCGCAAGCGTCGCAAGCTCTGCGATGGTAGCCAGCGCGTCAGCCAACCGAACGCGCTCCTCCCCGGACAGGAGGCGAGGCGAGAAGCGTGACTCGCCGCCAGCGTCGGCGGCCTCGGGCGGAGGTTCGCCAATCCGCCCGTGCACGCGATTCATGATCTCCTGGGCGGCGATGGTCGCTACCCGCTCATCGTCACTGCGCATCAGAGCAATCAGCCGCTCTGTCGCCTCCGGGGTAGCGGCTGCGAGCAAGCCCAAGGATTCCTTCCGGGCCGCCCGTACGCTGCTGCGCCGGGCCGCCGCGCCGGTGCCAGAGGTCCAAGGCGCACAGATGGCGCCGCCGTGTGGCTGGGGAATGAGGGCTGCCGGCGCGCGCGCGCGTGCCGCGTCGAGGTCGCCTGCGCAACCATTTTCGTCCCTCACCAAGGCCTCCCTCCTTTCCATCATCATGCGGCCTGACGGCTGGCGGGTGCTGCCATCGGTTCGCCACCTGGACGCGGCCCGTGTGGCGGCCAGGGCCTCTCCAGGTTCGGATGAACAAAGGTGGACGGCGGACAAGCAACTCCAGCCCGCATCAGTTCCACCGCTTCACAAACCCGGCCGCACTCGATTATTGCCACCGCCTGGCGCACCAGTTGCTCCAGGCGTTCCACTTCAAAAGGCGAAATCGGCTTTGTGGGCGTCAGATTGAGGGTCATCTGTCGTGGGTCTCCATCTTCGATACCGCCGAACTGCCGCACCGGTGCACCGCCTCTAAAGAGGCGGGTGCGCTCGGTGCGTTGCTTAATCGCAGAGGACGGTGCGCTATGGTGCGGTGGCGGTGCACCTGCGGTGCGGGACGGTGCGCTATGGTGCGGTGGCGCACTCCTGCCGCGGTGCGGTGGCGGTGCGGTCGTCATGTGGCGGCCCCGCAAAGGTCGCGGATGGTCCGACCGTCGTCCGAAATCCAGCCGGCGGCCCTCAATTCGCTAACGTATTTTCGGAACTTGCTACTGCGTTTGGCAATTTCGGCCGGTGCGTCGTCGGCACAGTCGGCGCTGATGAGACCGAGTGCCTCCGCCTGTGCACGCCACGCCTCGCGTGTGACGTGGCCGAGTGTCTCGGTGCTGGCCAAAGCCTGTAGAAGCGCGGTGTGCCAGGTGCGGGCCGATGGGGATAGGCTGGCGCTGGGGCCGGCTCTAGGGGCGTGGCGCATCTCACTGGACCAATGGTCGCCGGCAAGCCGGAGCGTGCAGGGTGCGAAGTCTCGCCAGTTGTCGGGCGTGCGGCGGCGCGCTTTACCGTGGGGTGCATCGAATGAGAGGGCGAAAGCCAATTCTGCCGGGCCGCGAGAGCCCTCCGCAATTGGAGTCATGACGCCCACCGCGTCCATCCGCCAAGCCTTTGCAGAGGCGCCATACTGGCGGGTTCTGTCGTGTCCTGTGTGGTCAAACCAGACCTGCCCGACCCGCTTTGCCGAAAGGGCGTCGATCAGCGGAAGAACACCTGACCACGTAGTTTCGTCTTTTTGATCGCCCTCAGTCAGCGACATGAGGTTATCGAAAAAGATAGCGTCGGCGCCGCCTATGGCTTCAAGCAGAGAAAAGACAAAACGATGTCCGGCCGGCGTGTTCAATGCCGGCATGGTTCCAATACCAGGGAATCGTTCCTCTATCTGTCCCTCGAAGTCTCGGCAGTAGATCGAAAGCATTCCGGGCGCGGGCTGCATGTCGGATCGGCGCATTGCGTCCACACTGCGCAGCTTTATCAAGGCGGAGGCCATTTCCCCATCCAGATAGAGCACGCGCGCAGGCCGCGCCGATCGCCAGTGCAAAAAACCGGCTCCGGTCGCGATGCCATGTGCAAGCGCCAGCCCCAGCATCGTTTTTCCAAGACCCGTTGCACCGACGATGAACATTCGAGTGTCCCGGGTAACGAGCTCGCCTAGTAACCGCTCGGGTGCCGGCAATTCTCGATCTGCCCAAGCCTGGATTGAAAGAAAGTCGCCCAGGGCATCGGGGTTAGCGATGGTGAAGCTTCCCGCTTTCCGGGCGGGCCGTGTGCCCGTGCCGTTGTCTATTCCGGCGAAGATCGCGTCTATCCTTGCGTCAGAATCCTGCTGTGCTGCCACAGCGGCCCACAAACCATCCTCGGCCGATTCCGTACTCAGCACGCTTTGTGATGTCGTGTCGCGGGCCGCTGGGGCTTGCTCCGTGGCGCGCGCAGCGTCTCCGTTTGCGGCGATCAGCGGACACGGGGCAGTGTCCCGTAGCGCGGCCAGCCCTGCCCAGGGGGAACGCTGCGTGGCATCGACTGTCAGGGGCATGGTCATTCGTGCCTCTTTATCTGCTGGGGATAGCCGGCCGCGCGGGTCAGATTGGCCCGCCACCGGCTCTCGGGATTATGGCGTCACCGGCCGAGTGGGGCGGGCCACAATCGGGTTGCCGGGAGGCCACCGGACTCGCCTTAGTCGGTAGCGGCGAGAGCCATGCCATGCGGATAATGGGGCACTGCCCAAAGCTTTTTTTCTCCGGCTTCAGTGTTCACCGGGTCAGGTCGGACGCCGCCGCAGCCCTTCGGAGGCCGGCAGCCGCGTGACATTGCAACCTGGATCAGTCCAGTTCCTGATTCGTAATCTGCTGTGGCTGCGGCGAGCTCTGCGCGCGCTGCATCGGCTCGGCGCGCCGCTTGAACGCGACGTGTTACGCCGGCGTCGAAGGCAGGTCGGTATATCTCGCCGGAAGCCTCAGTCAATTCATCGTGCATTTTGCGCCATAGTAGGTCTAGCTCGATCTCAACCTGGGAGAAATGCGCTTCGGCGAGTTCAGCTTCTCGGAACTCATCTGCTGCTGCAGAAATTTCCTCGATTGTGACCACCTCCCGGCAGCCGTTCGCGCGGCCAGTCGGTTTTTTAATGCCTGAACTTCAATCTTCGCCTTTCTGGCATTTGCAACTTCAACGGTTGCTGCCTCACGCCTGGCGCACACCGCCGCGTAAGCGGCAAATGCGCGTTCGTGACTTGCGGTGTCCTTCAGCCTCTCGGCTTCATCAAATACAAATTGCGGCAGCATGGTTCAGCCTTTCTTTGTAGAGATACAGTTCCGCCAAGCTCTGGCTTCACAAGCCCGCTTGAAGTCCGCATCTGACATCGCATGGACTTCCGCAGGCGTGAGCGATGCTTGTGGCGCGGACGGCGGAGCGCGCCACGAATGAGCCTTCAGCGCTTCGGAGAACTCGGCATCTGTCATCGCCTGCACCGCAGCACGCGCATGGTTGGATGGTGGCGCTGCCATTATGCGGTTACCCGCCGCGCGGCGCCAAACTCGGCCGCGGGCAAGGCATTGAGGTATTCCAACAGGCTTGCCCACTCCACAAGCGTATTGCCGCCATCCTTTTTCGCGCGGACCCGGCCATCAGCCATCAGCAGATAAAGGCGGGAGCGGCTGACCCCACTTCGTTCGCTCGCCTGCGCAATCCGCAGGTATGCGGGTGCGGAGTCATCATTCTGGCGCATGGTGCGCTCCTGTAGAAGATTGAGTTTTCGTCAGGCTTGATCCGGCAGCATGATCGGCCTGACGGCGATCCGCTCGTTTCGGCAACAAAAAAGGCGCCCACATTGCTGTGGACGCCGTTGTAGCCATCGTAGGCACAAAATACGTTGTTCGACCTACATGGGCAACTTAAATCGGGATGCCGGAACGTCCCAACTTATTTTGACAGTCACGTTGGGCTTTTCATCTCAGATTTTATATTTTTTCGAGAGGGGCTTACCGTGTCTGGGCTTGGCCGCGGAGGTAGGGGGGGCGGGGGAGGATCAAACGGGCTTCCGCTTAACACCGCCCTCGATCCTAGCGGCAAGAAGGCGCTCTCGCGCCCGGGGCCGCCATCCCCAAGGCTGGTTCAACACCTCGCATGATGGGCCGAAGATCAGCTTTAATCCAGGGCGGCCGGCCGGCGCATCTGTTCCATCGATCGCAACCCCAACCCTCAGATGCTGCGCTAACATCCGCATTCCGTGCATCCTGAGTCGCTCGTCGGAACGCGGATCAAGCCGGACACCCACCAGCCAAGCAAACACCGCCACAGTGGGCGGAAGGCCGCTTAACGCTCCAGTTGGGACGGCGCCGACGTAGGCACGGCACTGAGCGAACCACGCCGCCAGCTCGGCGTCGCCAATTTCGGCCTTCGCCTTCACCTCAATAGCGAAGGAAAGGTCATTCAGCTCGGGAGCATGGGGCCTGCACAGAACGTCAATAAATCCGGGCCGCCCGTTGGTGAGGACGACCGGCGCCTCTTGATGGCAGTCGCACAAGGTTCCGAGAAGCGAAATAACGGCTTGTCGGCGATCCGCTTCAATGTCCGCCATTCATCGCCGATCTGACACCCTTTTTGGTGGGGGGGCAGTAGGACGCAATCGGAAACTAAAGCCGCACCTAGACTGCCCGGGCTGCGACAGGTGCAAGACCCTTCGAGGCCCACGAGTCCATCCGCATTGTAAGAACGGTGTTCGATCTGAAAGTCTGATCGGCCGCTTGCTGGGCAATGTCCCTGACCTGCACCGCAGTCAGAGTTCCTTCCCCGAAGTATTCTGCGGGTGGCAGTTGGTAGAACAGTCCGTTATCTGCCCGGATTTGCTGGGAAAAACCCTTAGCCCGCATGGCTGCATGCAGGTTTTCGTAATCCTGCCACGTCGCGGCATGCAGCTCCACGCGAGTTATGAACCAAGCCACTGCTTCTCGCCCCCAAACCCTGCGGCGGCTGAAAATGCCACACAACATTTCCAGGCTAGCCAAAGCCCCCGAGTCGCTCCAAGACCAATTGCCGAACTAAAATGTGGGCCGATATGTGGGCCGAAAAAAACGCGCACGCTAACCTGTTGTATTGACAATATCTTTTCAAGACATCTGGCGGAGAGGGTGGGATTCGAACCCACGGTACCCGCGAAGGCACAACGGTTTTCGAGACCGCCCCGATCGGCCACTCTGGCACCTCTCCAAGCGCGGTGGCGGCGCATCATACCGGCAGGGCAGGGATCTCCGCAACCATCCGCCAACCCAACCCAAGCCACCCCACCCCACCCCCGGACAGACAGCCCGCATTGACAGTCAAGGCCTGGCAAGGCTAGGGAGCACGGCTGTCCGCCGGGCGGAAGGCGGGGCGCGAAGACGCCCCCAGAACAAGAACCGGGCGCCGCCGAGCGCCTGCACCAGGAGTAGCACCGATGTTCGCCGTCATCCGCACGGGCGGAAAGCAGTATCGCGTCACACCGAACGCGGTCCTGAAGGTCGAAAAGCTGCCGGCCGAGCCGGGCAGCACCTACGTCTTCACCGACATCCTGGCCATCGGCTCCGACGCGGGCGTCACGCTCGGCACGCCAGCCGTCGCCGGCGCCAGTGTCACCGCCACCGTGATCGCGCAGGACCGGCTGGACAAGGTGATCATCTTCAAGAAGCGCCGCCGCCAGAACAGCCGCCGCAAGAACGGCCACCGCCAGCACGTCACCGTGCTCCGCGTGGCCGAGATCACCGCCGACGGGCACGCGCCGGCGGCCACGCGGGCCGAAACCCCCGCGCCCGAAACCCCGAACATGACCGCGCCCGACGTGGCCGATGCGGCGCTGGCCCCAGGAGAGTCCGATGGCACATAAGAAAGCAGGCGGCTCGTCACGCAACGGGCGCGATACCGAGGGCCGACGCCTGGGTGTCAAGAAGTTCGGCGGCGAGGCGGTCATCCCCGGCAACATCATCATCCGCCAGCGCGGCACCAAGTGGAAGCCCGGCACCAATGTCGGCCTGGGCAAGGACCACACGATCTTCGCCGTGGTGGAGGGCCGGGTCAGGTTCCAGACCCGGGCCGACGACCGCGTCTACGTCTCGGTCGAAAAGCTGCCCGCTGCAGCCGAGTAACGGGTCCGGGGCCGGCTGGCCCCGGCGCGCCCTGGCCTAACCACCATGAAGTTCCTCGACCAGGCCAAGATCTACGTTCGCTCCGGCGATGGCGGGGACGGCGTCATCGCCTTCCGACGCGAACGCTTCATCGAGTTCGGCGGCCCCGATGGCGGCGACGGCGGACGCGGCGGCGACATCGTGTTCGAGGCCGTGCCCAACCTGAACACCCTGATCGATTTCCGCTACACCCAGCATTTCCGCGCGAGGAAGGGCGGCAACGGCGCGGGATCGGACCGCACCGGCGCCGGCGCGCCGGAGGTGCGCATACGCGTCCCCATCGGCACCCAGATCCTGGCCGAAGACCAGCAAACCCTGCTCGCTGACCTGGACGCGCCCGGCAAGCCGGTCACGCTCTGCCGGGGCGGCGACGGCGGACACGGCAACACCCACTTCAAGACCAGCACCAACCGCGCCCCCCGCCGCGCCGACAAGGGCTGGCCCGGCGAGGAGCGCTGGGTCTGGCTGCGGCTGAAGCTGATCGCGGACGCGGGCCTGGTCGGCCTGCCCAACGCGGGCAAGTCCACCTTCCTCGCCGCCTCGTCCGCCGCACGGCCGAAGATCGCCGACTACCCGTTCACCACCCTGCACCCGCAGCTCGGCGTCATCCGCCTGTCCAACTCGGAAGAATTCGTGCTCGCCGACATCCCCGGCCTGATCGAGGGCGCGCATGAAGGCGCGGGCCTGGGCGACCGCTTCCTCGGCCATGTCGAGCGCTGTGCGGTGCTGCTGCACCTGGTCGACGGTGCGGCCGGCGACGTGGTCCGCGCCTGGCGCACGGTCCGCGGCGAACTCTCGGCCTATGGCGCGGGCCTGGAAGCCAAGCCCGAGCTGATCGCGCTGAACAAGGCGGACGCGATGACGCAGCGCGAAGCCGCCGCCCGCCGCGCCGCGCTCGCGCGCGCGTCGGGGCAGCCGGTGCACCTCATGTCGGGCGTCACCGGCCAGGGCGTGCCGGACATGCTGCGCGCGCTGCAGGACGCCATCACGGCGCACCGGGCCGCCTGACCCGATGAGTCCTGGCGTGGCGCAGGCGCGGCTGCTGGTGATCAAGATCGGCAGCGCGCTGGTGGTCGATGCCGGGCGCGCCGCCGCCCGCATTGCCTGGCTGGCCGGGCTGTCGGCCGACATCGCGGCCGCCCGCGCGCGCGGCACCCAGGTGGTGGTGGTCTCGTCCGGCGCCATCGCGCTCGCGCGCCACGCGCTCGGCCTGACCCAGCCAAGGCTGCGGCTGGAGGAAAAGCAGGCCGCCGCCGCCGTCGGCCAGATCAGGCTGGCCCAGGCCTGGAGCCAGGCGCTGGGCGGGCAGGGCCTGGTCGCCGCCCAGCTCCTGCTGACGCTTGGCGACACCGAAGACCGCCGACGCTACCTCAACGCGCGCGACACGCTGCGCACCTTGCTCGCACTCGGCTGCGTGCCGGTGATCAACGAGAACGACAGCGTCGCCACCGCCGAAATCCGCTTCGGCGACAACGACCGCCTGGCCGCGCGCGTGGCCGAGATGATGCAGGCCGACCAGCTCGTGCTGTTCTCCGACATCGACGGCCTCTACACCGCCGATCCCAAGCGCGACCCGCACGCCTCGCACGTCCCGATCGTCGAAACCCTCTCTCCCGCCATCGAGGCGATGGGGGGCGAGCCGCCGCCCGGCTACTCGTCGGGCGGCATGCGCACCAAGCTGCTCGCCGCCCGCATCGCCACCCAGGCCGGCACGGCGATGGCGGTCGCACTCGGCCATCGCGACAACCCGCTGGCCGCCGTGGCCGCAGGCGCCCGCTGCACCTGGTTCCTGCCCGCGCCCGGGTCGCGCTCGGCGCGCAAGCGCTGGATCGCCGGCAGCCTCTCGCCCGCCGGCGCCTACACCATCGATGCCGGCGCCGCGCGCGCTCTGGCCGCCGGCGGCTCCCTGCTCCCCGCCGGCGTCCGCACCGTCACCGGCGCCTTCACCCAGGGCGACGCCGTCCTGGTCCTGTCCGCCGACGGCACCCGCCTCGCCCAAGGGCTCACCGCCTACGACGCCCAAGACGCCACCCGCCTCGCCGGCCACCGCTCCGACGAAATCGACTCCCTCCTAGGCTGGCGCGGCCGAGACGAACTCATCCACCGCGACGACCTGGTCCTGCTGTAGGGTGGGGTGCTGGAAGGCAGCGGCGAGGTGTTGCACTGCCACCTCGACGTGGCGGCGGGAGAACGCGCGGGTCTTGCGTTCCGCGGCGCCTTCGGGCCCTGGCCAAGCCGAGATCGCCCCTACCATGGCGTCGGCTTCTAGAAGCACACCACATTCGACGTTCAGCCAGTCGATGGTTGCGAGCAGTTCGAGCCCGTGCGGGGATTGGAAGCCGTCGATGAGGTCGCTCGCCTGGTCGAGCGCGGGCCGGTAGGGGCGCGCCTCGGGCGTCGTCAGATAGGCGCGCACGCGGTCCTGCCGGTCGTAGCGGAAGCGGATGGGATCGAACGGCCGTGCGTCGGCCACACGACGCTCGCATTCGAGATAGGAGCCGTCCAGGCTGTTCAGCAGGTGCCGGATTTTCTCGGAATAGGGTCCGTAGCGATTGGCCGCGAAATCGTCGGCGATCGAATCGGCCAGTCTGGCGCGCGCGATGGCGCGGCTCAGAAACCAGGCGAGTTTCTGGGCTTCGATCATCGAGCAGTCGAAGCCCAGGATTTCGTAGCGGCGGATCATCTCCGCCATCAGCGCGCGCGCAGGCGTCAGCGTCTCGACGCCCTGGCGCTTGACCACGTTCAGGTAGGCCCGCGTCGGTTCGAACACGACTATGTCGGCGGCAAGGCCCTGCAGAGCCTCCTCGATTAGGGGCCGGACTTCGCTCCATTGCAGGCCGCCATTGCCGGCGCCGAGCGGCGGGATGGCGATGGAGCGGATGCCGCGTGCCTCAATCTCGCGCCGCAGCGCGTCGAGGCCTTGCCTGATCCAGGCGAGCTTGGAGGGGTTACGCCAGTGCTGCTTGGTGGCGAAGTTGATGATGGTGCGCGGGCCGAGCATGTCGTGACGCTCGGTGATGAACAGCTCTCCCGGCGCGATCCGGCCGGCCTTGCTCGCCGCCGCATAGGCGCGAAAATTCTCCGGAAAGGCTTCCTTGAACATCAGCGCGATGCCTTTGCCGCTGACGCCCAGCGTATTGACGGTGTTCACCAGCGCCTCGGCCTCGGCTTCGAGCAGGTTGCCCTGGGCGAAACGGATCATCAGAAATACCACCCTGGACGGACGACGACGCGGGTCGCCAGATCTGCGGCACGGACACAGGCTTCGATATCACGCTTCACCGGGTCGGCAACACATCCTATGCCGAGCAGGGCGCTTGGCGGGACGTGGCGGTATGCCAGCGCTTCGGCCTGGTAACGCTCCATCTTGTCGGCGTAGGCATCGCTGCGTGCGAAATCGTGCCGCCGCAGAAGGTCCCAGTCGATCAGGGCCGCCAGACGGTTCGAGTCGGCGGTCCACTCTGCCGTCATCGTGTAGGCGTGGCGATCGGTGTAGAGCATCATCACTCCCGCCGCTTCCATGTGCCGACAGGATGAGACGAGGATCGCGATGTCGTCGTTCGGCCGTTGCGTGATGCCGCGATAGCCGGTCTTGATGTTCAGCAGCATCGGGGATTTCGGCGTGAAGTAGAATGGCACGTAGTTCGACAGCATGTCGCCCGGCGTCAGGGGCACGGCGCGACGGCTGCGCTGATCGATCAGGCCGGGATCGCCGATGGCGACGAAATCGGGATCGGCCATCTGGCCGTGCGCCGCGTGCAGGCCGTGGCGGAGCAGCCATGGCAGGTTGGCGACGTGCGTGATGCGGAACAGCAGCCCCTTCGCGGCAGTGAGGTCAAGCGGCATCGCGCCGCGCCGGCGCAACCGGGTTACCGACGGGGTCGGGGTAGCCGCCGCCGTAAAGATAGTTCCTGATCTGGTCGATGCCCTGGCGCATCTCCGGGGTGAAGGGCATTCAGCGTGCTCCGGTCAGTTGCGCGGGGGCTGCCGCTGCAGGGGCGGGCTGAACGCGCGCAAAGACCGCGGCATTGAGGCTGGCCAGGGTCGTTTCAAGATTGGCACTACCGCCGACGTTGCGGAACGGATCGTTGGCGAAGCGCTTGATCTTGTCCATGGCGTTTACGGTATCGTCCGCGCCGGCGTCGGAGACGATGAAGTCGGCATAGCGGATGCGGTACCGATATTCATGCGGCAATCAAGGGGTCGAGCACCTCAACTCGGCTGACGACAGCCCATTGCTCGGTTGCGGTCTCCGGGGCAGGACACGTCCCCTCGGAAATGTTGGTGTCGAACAGGGTCACGAGCCATGACAAGCAGATTAGTCGATGGATCACTGTCTCGACAATCGACATTGTCTCAGCAGTCGAACACTCCATCCGATTCACCAGGCGCTCTCACGATCTACTGTCGCGCCTCAAGAAAGTAATCCGAAATGCCAGCAACGACCGGCACCACACCCACCCCCCCACACCCCAGCTTCGCAGCCCTGGCATCCTACCTGGAACTCGGCATCACCGCCGTCGAAGGCTGGCTCTCCCCCACCACCGCCGCCATGCTCGCCCACGTGCTGGTGCGCCAGGTGCAGCAGGGTGTGGGCGGCGACGTGTGCGAGATCGGCGTGCATCACGGCAAGCTGTTCATCGTGCTCGCCAACGCCACGGTTGCGGGCGAGGCGGCGGTGGCGGTGGATGTGTTCGACCAGCAGGAGAAGAACATTGACCAATCCGGGCGAGGGGACCGCGCGGTGTTCGAGGGCCACGTCGCCGCCTACGCGCCCGGCGCGGCGCTGCACGTCATCCAAGGCTCCAGCCTGGACCTGCACACCCCCGAGTTCCTGGCGAAAAGATTCCGCTTCGTCTCCATCGACGGCGGACACACGGCGGCGGCGGCCGAAAACGACCTCTGGCTGGCGCAGCACACGCTCACTGACGGCGGCATCGTCGCACTGGACGACATCCTCAGCGCCCACTGGACCGGCGTGCTGACCGGCCTGGTACGCTACCGCGCCGGCGGCGGCACACTGGTGCCGTTCGCGCTGGTGCCCAACAAGCTGCTGCTGGCGCAAAGTCCCCGATCGGCCGAGCACTGGCGCGCCGAACTGCGCCGGCATTTCCCGCTCGGCATCGCCAAGACCGACCTGGAGTTCCTCGGCGCCCTGGTCGAAAGCTTCAACGAGCACCCCTATTACAGCCGCGAGGGCCATACCGGCCTGCTGCTCGAACGCGACGCCCTGCGACGGGACCGCGATGCCGCGTCCGCCCGCGCCGACGCCGCCGAGCAGCGCGCGGCCGCGCTGGAGCACACGGCCTCGGCTCTGCGGGCCGAGGCTGAGGCGGCGCGCCAGCTCCTGGCGGCGACGCATGACAGCACGTCGTGGCGCAGCACCGGACCGCTGCGCGCCCTGGCCTCGCTCGCCAAACGCCCGCGCTGAACGCGCCTGGAGCGGGTTCATGCTGACTGTGTCAGCCCGACCCGCTCCAGCTTCTGCCCTGGCGAGCAGCTTTATCATCCAGACTGATCCCGGTCTGGATGGTGCTGCGCTAAGGCTTGGGCCGGCTCAACCGCGGTTCGGCCCGCTCTCGCGCCGCCTCGCCAACCCGTGCCGCCGCCCGCAAGGTCGGGCTGAGACTCTCCCGCACCGGCTCAACCCGCACCGGCTCAACCCGGGGCTCCACCGCCCGCACCGGCGTCAGCTGCACCGGCGCCTGCTCGCGTTCCTTCGCCGGCGCCGGCGGCACCTCGCGCAGCAGCGGCTCCACCTGCCACGAGGCGGGCGGGATCGGTGGCGGCTTGGGAGGCTCGCGCAGCGGGGCAGAGGCGCGCAGCACGGCCGGCTCGTCGTAGGGCTCGCGGCCCGGTTCCGGCAGGCGGTGGGCCAGGTTGCGCAGCTCGCTCTGGATGTCCTCCAGCGTCGCCTCCACCCCCTCCAGCCGTGACTTCAGCCCGAACACGCTGAACGGCATCATGGCGAAGGCCAGGCCCAGCAGCAGCGCTGCCACGACCACGAGCAGCTGCAGCCACCAGGGCATCCAGTCGGGGAACTCTATCGGGATCGGCATCGGCGTTGGGGCCTATAACGCGCCTGCAGCCAGGCGTCACGCATCGTCAAGTGGCGGCGGCAACGCCATCCTGAACCAGCTCGCGCAATTTTGGCTGCAGGTGTGCGTTGCCGGCAACCAGGTCGTTGTCCGGACCGTCGCTGACCGCGAACTCGGCGCCGGCGGGGTCGGTCACCGTGCCGCCCGCCTCGCGCACGATCAGCAGCCCGGCCGCGCAATCCCACGGCTTCAGCCCCAGCTCCCAATACCCATCATAGCGTCCGGCCGCCACCCAGGCCAGATCCAGCGCCGCCGAGCCGAAGCGCCGCACCCCGGCGGTTGCCGGCATCAGCTGCCCCAGCGTGCGGGCGAAGGCGAGGCGGCGGCGCGGCGTCACCGCGGCGAACGGTATGCCGGTGGCGAACAGCGCGTCCGACAGCTCGCGCCTGGCCGACACGCGCAGCCGCCGCTCGTTGAGGAAGGCGCCGCCGCCGCGCTCGGCCCAGAACATCTCGTCGGCCGCCGGGCTGTAGATCATGCCGGCCGCCACTTCGACCGCGCCGTCCGGCAGCCGCCGCTGCAGCGCCATGCTGATCGCCCAATGCGGGATGCCGTGCAGAAAATTGGTGGTGCCGTCCAGCGGGTCCACCACCCAGCGCCAGGTCCAGTTCTCGCCGCCGGACGCCCCGCTCTCCTCCATCAGGAAGGCGTAGCCGGGCCGCGCGCGGGCCAACTCCTCGCGCAGCGTCGCCTCCGCCCGCAGATCGGCCTGGCTGA
Source organism: uncultured Acetobacteraceae bacterium (assembly GCA_937873095.1). GTDB lineage: Bacteria > Pseudomonadota > Alphaproteobacteria > Acetobacterales > Acetobacteraceae > BOG-908. Next base: position 15,666 of record CALMVI010000148.1, read on the forward strand.
CGAAGTCCGACGGCCCCTTGATGCTGACCTGCAGCTGCTCGACCTCGGCAAAATCCCGCAGCAGCCGCTTGGACGCTTTCTGCGCCGCGTTCTGCATCACGGTCATGTGGGCGGATAGGCGTTGGGCCATGGGGGAAAGAATACTTTCAGTCGCCGGACTGGCCGGGGCCGTAGATGCGCAGGACGACAATGTAATTTGCAGCTTCCGGATCGGCCGGGTCCGCTTCGAGCCGGTAGAGTACTCAATGTTTTTGGCTGACAAGCACCCGTGTGCCCGGTTCGTGTCCTTCCGGATGGGCGTAGGGCGCAGAGACAAGACGCGCCATAGCCGCATCCAACCGGCGCAGTCGAGCCGCCGCTCCAATGCCCGAGCCGGGCTGCTTTAGCCATGCTCCGATCTGCCGGCGGTCGATCCTCGCCGCGTCCGACAGTCGAAGCTTTACCGGCAACGCTCGCTACAGCTTACGAGGCTGAGGTTCCGGCAGCGGATTGTCAGTATCCAAACTGTCCAGCCAAGCCTCCACTTCCTCCCAAGGTATGGTGCCACGCGCTTCGACGTCCGCCATGGCTTCCTTAATCCCGGTGATTTCGTCGTCCGTGAACGTCACCTGCTCAGTCAAGACGGTTTCGTGCTGATCCATACAGGCACCATAAGCTTGCGCCGAGCAAACCACCACCAGTCTCAGGGCGGCAAGTGGATGTCACATTTCAACGCTACCCTTTCGCCCGCTCCACGTAGCTCCCGTCCTCGGTCCGCACCACCACGCGCTCGCCGGTCTCCACGAAGGGCGGCACCAGCGTCTTCACCCCGTTGGACAGCTTGGCGGGCTTGTAGCTCGACGTCGCCGTCTGCCCCTTCACCACAGGATCGGCCTCCACGATCTCAAGCGTCACCTGCGGCGGCAGATGCGCGCCCACCGGCTCGCCCTCCACCATGTCCACGTCGATCGTCATGTTGTCCTGCAGGAACGGCGCCTGGTCCCCCAGCAGATCGAGCGGCACCGTCAGCTGCTCGAACGTCTCGGGGTCCATCAGCACGATGTTGTCCCCGTCCGTGTAGGAGTAGGTGAAATCCTTGTTGTCGGTCATCAGCCGCTCCACCGTGTCGGCGGTGCGCCAGCGCTCGTTGGTCTTGTTGCCCGTCTTCAGGTCGCGCATCTCCACCTGGATGAACGCGCCGCCCTTGCCGGGCGTGATGATCTGCTGCTTCAGCACCGTCCACCGCCGCCCGTCATGGTCGAGCACCTGGCCGGCGCGGATCAGATTGGCCTGTTGCTTCATGGGCTGAGAACTCTTCCGGGGTGCCGAGGGGTGGCGGGCTGTCTAAAGGCTGGCTGGCGGCCCGGCAAGCGCATGGCTCTTGCCCGAAGGGTCGCGCACCCCGTCCCCGTCCAGATAAATCGGCCCCACCGGCACCTTGCCGAACCCGCCGGGAATGTCGAGCACGTAGGTGGGCCAGGCAAGCCCCGTCACCCGCCCGCGCAGCCCGGCCAGCAGCGCCTGCCCCTCCGCCAACGGCACGTGGAACCGCGCGGTCCCCGGCGCCGGGTCCAGCTGGTGCAGGTAATAGGGTTTGACCCGCGCCCGCAGCATCGCCCGGAACAGCGCCTCCAGCGCCGCCACGCTGTCGTTCACCCCGCGCAGCAGCACCGATTGCCCCAGCAGCGACACCCCCGCCCGCTGCAGCCGCCGCAAGCTGTTCGCCGCGTCAGGCGAAAACTCGCGCGCGTGGTTGGCGTGCAGCACCAGCCACACCGGCGTCTGGTCCAGCGCCATCGCCTCGGCCAGCGCCGCGCTCACCCGCCCGGGATCGGCCACCGGAACCCGGCTGTGCACGCGCAGCAGCTCCACATGCGGCAGCTCGGCCAGCGCGCGCAGCAGCCGCCCCAGCCGCCGCGGCGAGAGCATCAGTGGGTCGCCGCCGGTCAGGATCACCTCTCGGATCGCCGGCCGCGCCCGGACATAGGCCACCGCCGCATCCAGCTCGGCGCCGCTCAGCGCCCCGCTCCCAGGCCCCACACGCTCCCGCCGGAAGCAGAACCGGCAGTAGAGCGGGCAGACCAGCAGCGGCGTGATCAGCACCCGATCAGGATACCGGTGCACCACGCCCGGCAAAGGCGAATGCGCCGCATCCCCCACCGGGTCCAGAAGCTCGTGCGCCGCCGTCACCAGCTCGTCGGCATGCGGCAGCACCTGCCGCCCGATCGGGTCGTCGGCGTCCTCGATCAACGCCGCAAACGCCGGCGGCACCGCCACGGCATACCGCGCCGCAACGCGGGTCGCCGCGTCACGGTCGGCTTCGGTCAGGAGGCCGGCGCCGATCAGGGCGTCTGGCGTACGCAGGGTGCCGTCGGGCATAGAGCTTTAAGGTCCAGTGGGCGGCCACCCGTCGGCCATCTTGCTTCGGTTCAAGGCGGGCGCCGCTCGTATCCCTCGCCGGCGCTAAGTTCAACCCTCGCCCTCGCTGGCCTAGTGGAACATACCTTACCTGCTCAGACTGTTCCATCCAGCCTTGTAGCTTAAATCAGATTTGCGTCGAATGTCGGTCGGTGCGAACCGCTGTTGTGCGCTGACGCATCCCGAGGTCCAAGCTGCAAAATTTTCGGGCGCCGGATCAGGTGCGACGAGACAAGAGCCAGGTCGCCTCAGACTTCGCTGACCTGCCCAGAACTCAGCCCCTGCCTTTCCATCCTTAGAAAGGCTATCGATCCAAGCCTCAACATCTTTTCTGTCGGAAAGACCTTGCGAAAATGAGCCAGCCTGAGAGGGAGTCGGGAAGATGGGCGCAGTTACCTGAGGCGGCACATCGCCCGTCGTGGCCATTTCAGGTGTCGATCCCCGTCGATCATCGACGCGAAGGGAGTCGAGAAAAAAGAATGTTCCAGCAGAAACAAGCTCATCGTGTGTTAGCCAAGCAATCTGCCCCGGAGCTGTGGTGACCATCCGCCCTAAGATCGCCTCGGGCATCCCATAGGAGGCCGCATCACGCGCCAATGCTGTTGTGAAGCCCATGGAGTTGAGAGTTTCCTGCCCGTTTTCGGAAGCGCTATGCACCCCGATCAGGCTGGACGGAAACGCATACCGTCGAGTAGCTGCTGCAAAAAGCAGGAAACAGGCCGATGCACAAACACGATTTGGTGGAACAACTACCGATACACCACTGGATCTGATGGTTACAGCCATCTTTTCAGCTTCAAAGATGCTACCGCCGGGACTGCTGACCGCTACCGCGATAAGTTTTGACGTAAGGGGAATTTTGTCCATAGCCGTGACTAATTTTACGCGATCACCGGCTTCGATCGCGCCTGCTGCCTCGATGAAAAAACTTCCGTTGTTTGGGGTGATACTGATGTCCATTGCATTGGCTTGGATAACAGTCAAAGCCGTAATGGCATACGTAACGAAGATCAGCCTGTGAATCTGATACTGCATGGTGATGTTGCATCCATGTGACCTTGATCGCTTAGACAAGCACCGAGGTGTAGTCCGTTTCAAGACCAAAACGGGAAGCGCAGCCCTCATCACGTTCTGGTGCGATACGGTTCGGGACGCGTGCAGAATGGCCGCACTGCATCCTTGAATGCGGGCTGCGAAGCCTGGTTGCGATCAGCGGATGCGGGCAGGATGGAGCGCCACAAGAACAGGGAGACCGGGAACAACGCTTACCAACGGGAGCACCGTCTCCCAAAGACACTGTCCGACAAACTAACCGTGACTTCATTCCTGCGCCCGCACCACGCCAGCTGAGCTTCCGTCCAAGCCGCCCAAGACTCAGCCAAGCCGAACACGCGGCGCACCAAGCGCCCAATCCCGGCATACCGCCCCCGCGCTGACATTCATCGCCCCACTCCGTCCGCTCGCAGACACCACCCGGGCTGGCCCTCTCGCCAGGCGCGGTGCATTGCCGTGGCACACGCCACCGCACGGATCCCATGCACCCCGAAACCCTGGCCGACCGGCTCCCCTTCCTGCGCCGCCGCGCCCTGCTCACCCAGGCCACCCGCGCCTTTTTCTCCGCCCGCGGCTACACCGAGGTCGAAACCCCCTACGCCGTCCCCACCCCGGGCGAGGAGGTGCACCTCCAGGCCTTCGCCACCGCCCGCATGTCCCCCACCGGCGAGCGCACGCCGCTGCACCTCCACACCAGCCCCGAATTCGCGATGAAGCGCCTGCTCGCGGCCGGCAGCGGCCCGATCTTCCAGCTCGCCCGGGTGTGGCGGAACGGGGAGGGGAGCGACACCCACTCGCCCGAGTTCACCATGCTGGAGTGGTACCGCCCTGGCGCCACGCTCGCGTCGCTGATGGACGAGACCGAGGCGTTCCTCCGCGCCACCCTCCCGCCCGCCATCGCCTGCCGCGGCGCCG
>CALMVI010000149.1 GCA_937873095.1 uncultured Acetobacteraceae bacterium
ACGCTGCGGAGGGTGGCGGGCGGGCTGTGTCCCTGGGCGGCGACCCAGGGGTGCACGGGGCGGGTCGGCATGGGCCTGGTCCAGGGCCTGGGCGGGGGGGCGCTGATACCGCTCCTGCTGACCATCCTGCTGCGTTTCCTGCCGTTTCACCAGCGTGTCTACGGGTTCGCCGTTTACGCCATGCTGACCGCCAGCACGCCCCTGCTGTCCGAGCTTCTGGCCGGCCTGCTCACCGACCTGTACGGCTGGCAGACCATCTTCTACGTCGGCGCGGCGATCGGCCCCGCCGTGATCGTGCTTGCGCTGATCGGTCTGCCGAAGGAGCCGGTCCATGCCGAGATGTTCGGCCAGGCCGATTATGCGGGCATGGTCCTGCTGGCGCTGTGGAGCTCGCTGCTGACGGTCGGATTGCTGCAGGGCCAGCGCCTGAACTGGTTCACCTCGCCCTTCATCTGCGCGATGTTCGCGCTTGGCGGGGCGGCGTTCCTGGCCTTCGTGGCGGTGGAGCTGACGGTTGGCAAGCCGTTGATCGACCTGAGCCTGCTCGGACGGCGCAACTTCTCCGGCGGACTGACAGCCATCGTCGCGTTCTCGTTCTCGACGCTGATGACCAGCAACGTGCTGCCCAGCTTCGGCATGGAGGTCCGCGGCTTTCGCGAGCTGCAGGTGGGTCAGATCCTGATCTGGGCGGCGGCGGCGCAGATCGCGGTGTGCGCCATCGGTCCGTCGCTGGTCCGGCGGTTCGAGGCGCGCGTGCTTCTGGGGTTCGGGCTGTTCATCGCCACGATCGGAGAGCGGCTTGCGACCTTCATCGACAGCGACTGGGTGCTGTCGGACATCCTGCCCTCGCACCTGCTGCAGGCCTGCGGGCAGCCGCTGATCATGCTGCCGCTGCTGCTGGTTTCGACCGGCACGCTGCAGCCCAAGGACGCCGTGTCCGGCGCCACGATGTTCAACGTGGTGCGCACCCTGGCCGGCACGCTGGGCGGTGCGGTCATTGGCGGCATCCTGGCGGTGCGCGAACGGGTGCACGGCAACATGATCGCCGACCACCTGGTGGCCGGTGCGCCGGCCACGCTGGGCGCGCAGTCGGCGGGAAGCCTTGCCGCGAACGTCACCGCGCAGGCGACGACGATGGCGGCGGCCGACGCGTATGGGTGGATCGGGGTGGTGACGCTGTCGACGATGGTGCTCGTCCTGTTCCTGCACGACTCGAAGCTGGCGCGGGCGCCTGCCCGGTGAGCCGGCTTGCCCTGTCGCTGCTGATCTGGACCTGCGGCGCCACCGTCGCCCGCGCGCAGATCGAGCCGGCGTTGGACGATGCGCTCAGCCAGGCCTACCTCTACAATCCCCAGCTTGCCGCCGAACGCGGCCGGCTGCGCGAGGCCGACGAGGGGGTGCCGCGCGCCCTGTCCGGCTGGCGGCCCAGGGTGACCGTGCAGGCCGATCTCGGCACCTCGGCACAGTTCGACAGCATTGATACGGTGCACAAGCCGGAGCGCCGGGTGCCGCAATCGCAGAATCTGACGGTCACCCAGCCGATCTATACCGGCGGCCGTGTGAGGGCGCAGGTGGGACAGGCAGAAGCGCTGGTTGCAGCCGAGCGCGCCGTGCTGCAGGCGACCGAAGCGTCCGTCCTGCTCGCCGCGGCCACCTCGTACCTGGACGTGGCGCGCGACCAGCGCACGGTGGAGCTGAACCGCAACCAGACCGCCGTTCTGGAAAGGACGTTGCGGGCGAGCGAGCAGCAACGCGCGGCAGGTGCCGCCACCGACACCGATGTCGCTCAGTCGCGCGCCAGGCTGGCCGACCAGCGCGCACGCCAGGCGCAGGCGGAGGCCGCGCTGAGCGTATCGCGCGCCGAGTTCGAACGGGTGGTGGGTCATCCGCCGGCGGCCACCCCGATGCCGACACGCGCGCTCGACCTGCCGCCGAGCCTGGAGCGGGCGACGGGATTGCTGCCTGGCAATTTCGACGTGCTCCAGTCGCGGGCGGCACAGGAGGCGAGCCGGCAGGGCATCGACATCGCGCGCGCCGGCCTGCGCCCTCGCCTGTCGGCCGAGTTGCGCGGCAGCCACCTGGCCGAGACCGACGTGCAGTTCTTCCACCAGCGCGACACGATTGCCGAGGCGACCCTGATGCTGACGGTTCCGCTCTATCAGGGCGGCGAGCAGGCGGCGGAGATCCGCCAGGCCAAGGAAGCCGCCTCTCGCACCCTGCTGCAGACCGACGCCGTGCTGCGCGCCGCGCGCGAACAGATCGAGGCCGCCTGGGCGCAGCTGGATGGAGCCCGCGCGCGGCTCGATCAGTTCCGCCAGTCGCGCGACGCAAACGCGATCGCCGAGCGCGGCGTGTCGCGCCAGCAAGCGGTGGGCGAGCGCACGAGGATCGAGGTGCTGAACGCGCAGCAGGAACGTCTGGTGGCCGAGGTCAACCTCGTCTCCGCCGAGCGTGACGCCTATGTCGCCGGCTTCACGCTGCAGACGGCAACCGGCCAGCTGAGTGCGGCCCGGCTTGGGCTGCCGGTGCGGCTGTTCGATCCGCAGGCGCATTACCGCGACACCCGCAACCGCTGGTACGGAACGACGCCGGCGCCCTGACCGCATGCCCGCGGCTGCACCGGCAACGGTGACATTGCGAGGAAACTTGCTCGCCCGCATACCATAGTATTTACCGAGTTGTGAAATTGCTGATAGTTGCGTCCTGAAATTGCAGGGGGCTGTCAGCATGCGAACCATATCGACCTGGACACTGGCCGCCGTTACGAGCGGGGGCGTGCTGGCACCCGGCAGCGGCTTGGCCGCGGTCCTCGGCGTGGGGCCTGGCCAGGCTTTCGCGACGATCGCGTCCGCCGTGGCTGCGGCCAATGACGGCGACGAACTGGAAGTGCAGGCCGGCACCTACACCAATGATTTTGCCGAGGTGACGAAGTCGATCTCGCTCGCGGCCGTAGGCGGGCGGGTGGTCATGCAGGCGACGGGCGACATCCCCAACGAGAAGGGCATCCTGATCACCGACACCGACGTGACCATCACCGGATTCACGTTCATGGGCGCCCACATCCCGCAATCTGCCGGACAGAACGGTGCGGGCATCCGCTATCAGGGCGGCAACCTTGTGCTGAACAAGTGTTGGTTCAGGAGGAACCAGGAAGGGCTGTTGGCCGACCCCGATCCGACCGGGACGATCCAGATCAACAGCAGCGAATTCGCGTCGAACGGCGACACGACCGGGCCCGGCGCCGGCTACACCCACAACATCTATGTCGGCGAGATCGCGATGCTGGATGTCGAGAACAGCTACTTCCACGACGCGCATCTCGGCCACGAGATCAAGAGCCGGGCGACGCAGACGATCATCAACAACACGCGGATCGTGGATGGCCCCACCGGCACGGCCAGCTACAGCGTGGACCTGCCCAATGGCGGCGTTGCGACGATCACCGGAAGCCAGATTGAGCAGGGGCCGCAATCGGGCAATCCCGCGATGATCAGCTTCGGTGAAGAAGGCAGCCTGATCGCCAACTCCGGCTTGACGGTGCAGACCACGTTGCTGGAGAACGACCTTACCGACCACGTCCCGATCGGCGTCCAGAACGCTACTTCGGTCGTGGTCGCCCTGACGAATGTGCAGACATACGGCCTGACCTCGTCGCAGGTGGTGAGCGGGCCAGCGAGCCTGACCAACCTCACGCCGCTCGGCAGCGAGCCGGTGATTTCGAGCAGACATCCTTGGCTGCCCAATTAGAGCATGTTTGTCGGTTCAGGTGATTCCACCTGAACCGACCATGCTCAAGCCGGCCCGCCCGGCCAGACCAGGACGGGGGGCATGGCCCGCAGCGCCATGGATGGCGACGAGCAGCGCATCTGCCGAACGCGCTTCGAACCGGCCGCAGGAAATGCAACCCCGAGGCTATGCAGGCAGTGCGCTGGCAATCCGGCAACCGCCGTCAGGCGATACGTTCCCGGTAAGGTGATAGCTACCGTAAGTAGCGGATGCATTCAAGCTCTTCGCTTGACCGTTGGCGAAAGAGGCTACCCATTACGTCATGGTGGAGCATGCGAGCCAAGCATCCGGAACCAGCGGTCGAAACCATTCTGCAGGCGCTTGAACGTCAGGGTGTCGACCCGGCGGTCATAGAGAGTTTTGCCCGACGGGCGGCCGAGAGGGGCGGAGATCGACAACCCGTGCAGCCGCAGGATGCGCCCGAACACACCAGGGACAAGCTTCCCGATTAGGGGGTGGTCGATCCAGTTTGACTAAACTGTGGGTTGAAAGCCAGCGGGATTGATGATTGCGGGCAGTTAGCTGCATCGTTCTCATGGCCGCGATTGTTCGCGACTTTGCAAAGCAACATTTAGCTTGACGACACCTTCTCGATCAGGCTTGGCCACCGATTACCAACGAAACCGTTTTGACTAAAAGAATGAGAAGTACAAAACGTGTTTGTCATTGCGTAGTCGTTTTCTCATGAGGAATCGGTTTGATTTCTGTGTTAGAGCGGCGGACGTTTAATCAGACGCATATCCTGCGGCCTGGAAATAGTTGCT
>CALMVI010000150.1 GCA_937873095.1 uncultured Acetobacteraceae bacterium
GCCTGGCGCTGCTGGGCGGCGGGCGGGGGCGGCTCGGCGTTCAGGCCGAGCTGCTGGCGGATTTCGCCGAAAATCTCCGGGCCGGAGCGGTACGCGTCAGCGGCCAAATCGTCTTCCAGCCGTTCGCGCGGGTAGTCCGCCCGGCCGTCGCGGTAAGGGGCAGAGGATGGCGACGCCGTGGGGTGGAACGGGGCGGCCGGGCGGTGCTCGATCGGGGTGAAGCCGGGGCGGCGGTCGAAGGCGCCGGCGGCGATGCGGGCTTCCAGAAGGATGGCCTGGCGGACGGCGCGCGACAGCCGGGTGAACAGGATGCCCGGCTCGGCGGTGTCGCAGACGGGCGGCTTGGGCGTGCTCGGGACGCGGTGCTCGATCGGCGCATCGAGCGCGCGCATCGCCTCGCGCGCTGCGGCGCGGGCCATCTCCATGCCCAGCTCGGTCAGCTCCTTGCACGCGCGCAGGTGACGCTCGCGTCGCTGGTCGGGAGTTTCGGGGACGAGCATGGATGCGTTCACGTGCGGCGCCGTGCTGGTGAGAACGCAGTAGGAACACAGGCGGGGGGAGTGGGCAAGGGGTTTGGTTGTGGCGGGGTGGATGGAGGTTATTTTGCCCGCTTGCTTCAACGTGTACAAACTACACACGCGGCCGGGGTTAGCTGAGGTGATCATGGCGACGTACATCGCCCTTTTGCGCAAGGACGTCGGCAGCGATTTCGGCGTTGAGTTTCCCGATTTTCCCGGCTGCGTTACGGCAGGGCGGACGCTGGAGGAGGCGCGGCGCATGGCGGCCGAGGCGCTGGCGTTGCATGTTTCCGGCCTGACGGCGGATGGCGAGCCGATTCCTGAGCCGAGGACGCTCGACGTGATCATGGCCGATCCCCTGAACCGGGATGGCGTGGTGCTGTTGGTCGAAGCCCAGACCAGGCCTGCGCGGTCTGTCCGGATCAACGTGATGCTGCCGGAGGATTTGCTGCAGGCGATCGATCGCAGGACCGGCAACCGTTCCCGATTTCTGGCGGAGGCTGCGCGGGACAAGCTGCGCGAGGCGGCTTAGATTGGCCGCGGCGCGGGGCTGCGGCGGCGAAGGGCGGTGCGTTCAGTGTGGCTCACCACACAGGGCCCGCTCTGCAGGGGTCCCACTGCGGCGACAAATAGGACCGCGTCACGGCACGTCAGTCTCTTTGTAACGTGGGTCTGATCGGACACCAAGCTTCTGTGGCAGAATGATTATTGCTGTCACAGGGAAACCATGATGACTTATGTCCTGGACACAACATCAAAAACGTCAGTCACTCGGTTCGGCTACGACGTACAAGAGTGAGTTAAACTACAGAGTTGCAGGACGATTTGCCTTGCAGCGCCACTTCTTATGACGAACAAATAACCGGAGATGGTTTTGGACAATCTCTCATCCCTTCTAACACCAGTAACAGTTGACCTGGACAATCTGCTGCTTGATCCCAATAACCCTCGTTTCTCAGAGTTAGGCGAGGAGACAAATCCTGTCGCCGAGAGCCGTTTCGCGGAGGCAAAGGTACAGGCTAATACTTTCGACAAGATGCGTGATCAACGCTTCGACGTGAACGAGCTTCGGGATACCATTAAGACACTCGGGTTCCTTCCTATGGATCGAATCGTCGTGCGCTCTTGGAAAATAGCTAATCAACCAAGCAAGTACGTTGTGATCGAAGGCAATCGCAGAGTTACAGCGCTGCGATGGCTAGTTCAGCTTCATGAGAATGGGAAAGAAACCTTTACCGAAAACCGTCTCAGGAACTTACGACGCATCGAATGCCTTCTCCTTGACGATAAGCAAGCGACGCTCTCCGCCACTCTCGTTCTGCCCGGCCTTCGTCACGTCTCAGGCATAAAAGAGTGGGGGCCTTATCAGAAGGCAAAGACAGTTCACGCACTTCGAAAAAGTGGAATGTCGCCACAAGAGGCAGCCCAGAGCCTCGGCTTATCTACCCGTGCCGCAAACAACGCCTACCGATGCTTTATCGCCCTCGAGAACATGAAAGCGAACGAAGAGTTTGGTGAAGCTACTGACCCCCGCATGTACTCGTATTTCGAGGAAGTTTTCAAGCGCCCAGATGTTAAGACCTGGCTCGTCTGGAGTGATGAAGCGGAGGAATTTACTCATACCGAACGCATAAGCGAATTTTATAGTTGGATTGTTCCCTCGGGCGAGGATGGTGGTGGGACGCCAAAACTGCCCGAAGCAAAGAATGTACGCGACCTTGCCAGTATCGTGTTGGACGAGAACGCTTTGTCAGTGTTACGTAGCCCCGATGGCACGATAAGTCGTGCCCTCGCTCGCTATCAGGTTGATCATCCCGAGGACTGGTATCCCAAGATGATGGCAGCAACCACAGCGTTAAAGACGCTAACGCCTGACATGCTTCGTAAGATGGACCAACCCACTGTAGCATCGCTACACGATCTGAGACAGCGGATTGAGCAAGCATTGCAAGACCGAACTCAGCTTATGGGCGGCGGATAGCTGCCTGTGGGTGTTCCCTCGACTCAGATTATCGCTCTCTGGATCAGAGATGGAATAACCAATACAGAGTTCCTTTTGCTGGAGGAGGTGGCTTTTGCACTGCTGCGTGAGCATTTACCTAAGTACAGCGAAGACAATATTTGGGAGATTATTGAAGACAAGCTGCAGCATATTGCGGCGATTCTCCGGACTGACAATGCGGAGTGCAAAGCGGATGGCGTTCCGCTTCGCTTTGAGATTGATGATGAGCAGTCGCCCTATATCAAAGCTTTCCCTGCCGAAAGCATGAAAGCACACTCCTTGCCAAGCTTCGGAGGATTGACCCCTTCGTCGTCGAGGACCTATGTGCGCGGATACTCGTGAAGCTTGGTGCGACGGCAAACACCACTGAGAGAACGGGTGACGGAGGTGTCGATTTCGTTGGTTCGAATCTCGATATAATGCCTTCTGGTTACGGCATACCTGCGGTGTGCCGTGCTTCCGTAATTGGGCAAACCAAGCGATACAAGGGAACGAATATTGTCAGTGAAAAAGCAGTGCGGGAGTTCGTTGGGAGTGGAGTGTGGAAGCGTCACAGATTACGACTGGACAGCGGCATCAGTCCGCTAGCTCCCGTAATTCTTGCATTCTGGACAACATCGAGCTTTGAGCCAAATGCGAAGCGTTATGCTCGCGAAATGGGCATCTGGTATATGGATGGCCACACTCTGGCCTCCTACATCACGAAACTTGGCCTAAGCGACTTTGTTTTCACGCAACCCGACGAAGCACAACTCGCACTACCTGATCCTGCCGAGGCATAAATTTCTTCTGGCCCCTAGTTGCGTTTGTGTGCTGTGAACCGGGATGGGCCAGTATGGCCTTTGCCTATTATGATCGGGCTGTCTTTTTATCATTGCACTCCCTCCCGCTTGATCGGTCTACTCGGATTGTCTATCAACTGTAGTGCCGATATAGATATGTATCGCCAGGGTGTAGCGTTAGCCCCGGAAGTGCGTTCACGCACACACCCGCGATGCTCATCGCCGCACGCACGCGCTATGGCGCCCAAGAGCCCCTGTGTATCTGCACCCAAAAATCAAGAGTCTTTTGCTTCTTTTCTTCAGAAAAGAAGGCCTTACCCTTACCTTACTTCTTACAAGCATACGCCGCAGAAAACGCCCGCGTGGCGATCTTGCCCGCCACCAGGGACTGGGCTTCGGGGTGGGAGTGGAGGTAGGTGAGGAGGACGTCGCGGAGTTCGGTGCCGGTGGAGGTGCGGGGGATGCAGGCGAGGGCGTGGTCGCGGCCTTCGGCTTCGATGGCGTCGGAGAAGCCGTCCACGTAGGCGTCGCAGGCGGCGGGCTGCTTGGAGGTGCAGGCGGTCATGAGCGTGCGGCCGGTGACGTTGGATACGCGCTGCGCGTGGGCGGCGGTGCAGGCGGCGAGGAGGGCGGCGGCGGCGAGGGCGGCTCGGGTCATGGGGGCAGGA
>CALMVI010000151.1:0-34337 GCA_937873095.1 uncultured Acetobacteraceae bacterium
CCTCCCGCAGTGCCGCCGCCCGCGCCGTATCGGCATCCGCCGTGGCGGCTCCCGGCTCGTCGGACGTGTTCGAGGCGTTGCGCGCCTGGCGGGCGGAAACGGCCCGTGCGCAGGCGGTGCCGCCCTACGTCATCTTCCACGACACCGTGCTGCGCGACATCGCCGCCGGCCGGCCGGCGAGCCTGGACGAGCTCGGCCGGATCAAGGGCGTGGGCGCGTCCAAGCTGGAGCGTTACGGGGTGGAGCTGCTCAGATTGCTGAACCGGCCAGGACCGTGAACCAGGAGCAGGCGGCCCGCCTGGCCCGCATGAAGCGTCTGGCCTGGCTGGTCGATGCCGCCTTCGTGCTGCCCGGCACGCGTTTCCGCTTCGGGCTGAACAGCCTGATCGGACTGGTCCCTGGCGGCGGCGACCTGGTCCTCGGCGCGATCTCGCTCATCATCGTGCACCAGGCGCGCGCGCTGGGCGTGCCGCGCCACCTTCTGATGCGCATGATCGGCAACATCGTCATCGAAGTGGCCGGCGGCTCGGTGCCCGTGCTGGGCGACCTGTTCGACGTCGCGCTGAAGGCAAACCTGCGCAACATCCGCCTCATCGAGCAGCACCTTCGCGCGGCCAGCTAGGTCCTACGGCGAGCCGCGTCGCAGAAAACGCCTGAAACTCAGCCGGGGCAGATGGAAGCGCATCCTGGCGCGCAGGCCGCGGCTGCTCATCAGCATTTCCAGCCCGAACGCGGTGACCGATCCCAGCGTGCAGATGATCGCCAGCCCGAAGAAGCCGAGCAGGACGCTGGCGATCGTCTTGTTGCTCAGAGCGAACAGGAACAGCGTCAGGATCGCCATGCAGGTCGCGGCAGCGCCTGCCGTCCCCAGCACCACGGCCGTGTCGAGCGCCTGCGACCGCCGGTGCAGCCGTTCGAGCTGGACGCGCTGCTCGTCGGTGCACGTGCCGCCGCCGATCGCGTCGGCCAGGCTGTCCAGCCGGTCCGCAACCCGCGCCAGCCTCGTCGCGAACACGTTGAGAAGGGCTGCGATGCCCGACAGCAGGAACACCGGCGTCAACGCCACCTGGATCAGGTGCCCTGCCGAGTCGATCGTGAAGCTTTGGAACATGCCGCCGTGTAGAGCAACGCCACGCGGCCTGAAACGGTCGGGCTCCTCGAAACGAAAGTTGCCCCAAGCCCGACCGCCCCCGAATGGGAGCAAGGGTCAGCGCCGTATATCTTCTATCTTTCGCCCGCCTTGCTCCCCATATCAGGCGCTCTCACCCATGCCAGCCAGCCCTCGCCCCAACCGCACTCGCCGCCAGCGAGCGCAGCGCGGCCTTTCGGATCGAACCCCATGACCTTTGCGACCAACCCCTCCCTGGACCGGGCCCTGACCGATCGCGGCTACAGCGAGCTCACGCCCGTGCAGGATGCCGTTCTCGTCCCTGGCGCAGAAGCGCGCGACCTTCTGGTCTCCGCCCAGACAGGCTCCGGCAAGACCGTGGCCTACGGCCTCGCCTTCGCCCCCACGCTGCTGGGCGGCGAGGAAAAATTCGATCGCCCCGGCAATCCCCGCGCCCTGGTGATCGCGCCCACACGCGAACTCGCCATGCAGGTGCACCGCGAGCTGAGCTGGCTCTACGCGCAGACCGGCGCCCGCATCCTGTCCTGCATCGGCGGCATGGACGGCCAGCGTGAGGGCCGCGCCCTGGAGGCGGGCTGCCACATCGTCGTCGGCACGCCCGGCCGGCTCTGCGACCACCTGGCCCGCGGCCGGCTCAAGCTCGGCGAGCTCGCCGTCGTGGTGCTCGACGAGGCGGACGAAATGCTCGATCTCGGCTTCCGCGACGAGCTGGACACGCTGCTGAACGCAACGCCGGAATGGCGCCGCACGCTGCTGTTCTCGGCCACGATCGCCAAGGAGATCACGGCACTCGCCCGCAAATACCAGAAGGACGCGCTGCGCATCGACACGCTGGTGCGCAACCAGCCGCATGCCGACATCGAATACCGCGCCATCCGCGTGCCGCCGCGCGAGAGCGAGCACGCCGTGGTCAACGTGCTGCGCTATTTCGAGGCGCCGACGGCCCTTGTGTTCTGCGCCACCCGTGACGGCGTGCGCCATCTGCACGCCAGCCTGCAGGAGCGCGGTTTCACCAGCGTCGCCTTGTCGGGCGAACTCACCCAGAACGAGCGCACGCGCGCCGTGCAGGCCATGCGCGACGGCCAGGCGCGCGTCTGTGTCGCGACCGATGTCGCAGCCCGCGGACTCGACCTGCCCGATCTCGGCCTGGTGATCCATGCCGACCTGCCCACCAACAAGGAGATGCTGCTGCACCGCAGCGGCCGCACCGGACGGGCCGGGCGCAAGGGCACCTGCATCCTGGTCGTGCCGGCCCACCGCGCGCGCGCCGCCCAGGCGCTGATCGCATCGGCCGGGGTCGCCGTCGAGTGGCGGGGCCCGCCGCTGCCCGAGGAGATCCGCGCCCGCGACGGCGCGCGCCTGCTGAGCGACCAGGTGCTGACCGACGAGATGACGGCCGACGACCTCACGCTCGCCCGCACCCTGCTGGAAGGCCGCTCGGCCGAGGACGTCGCCGCCGCCCTGGTGCGGCTGTACCGCGCCCGCCTGCCCGCACCCGAGGAGATCACCGAACTCTCGCCCATGCCGGCCGCGCCGCGCCCCGCCCGCGCCACCGAGCGCGCGGACAAGCCGGGCTACGCGTCCGGCCCCATGGTCTGGTTCAGCCTCAACATCGGCCGCGCCCAGAAAGCCGACCCGAAATGGCTGCTGCCGCTGATCTGCCGCATGGGCGGCGTGGAGAAGCGCGACGTGGGCGCAATCCGCATCCAGGACCGCGACACCCGCTTCGAAATTACCCAGGCGATGGCCGAGGCGTTCGCGTCCGCCCTGCCGGACGACGCCGAGGACAACGTCCGCGTCACCCGGTCCGAAGCGCCCGCCCCCGCGCCGCGCCGCGATCCCGGCGCGCCCAAACGGTTTTTTAAGACCGCGCCCGCCAAACGGGGCCAGGCCTCGAACGCGCGTGCGCGCAAGCTGTAGGCCGCTGAAGGCCAGGGGCGTCATGCGCTAGCACGCTTCGCACGACGCCCCTGGACCAAAGCTGGGGTTTGAAACCCAGACGTCCGATCTCGGCTGTGACGCTCATGGCGTCTCTGCCGCCGCGCGACGCTCCGTGTCGAGCACGGCGCGCTTGCGGTCGAGCCCCCAGCGGTAGCCGCCCAGGCCGCCATCCCCGCGCAGCGCGCGGTGGCACGGAACCAGCACGCCCACCCGGTTGGCGCCGCACGCGCTGCCCACCGCACGCACCGCCCGCGGCGCGCCGAGCCCGCGCGCGACCTCGCCGTAGCTGACCACGTCGCCCGACCGCACGCCGAGCAGGAACCGCCACACCCTTATCTGGAACGCCGTGCCGCGCAGGTCGAGCGGCAAGTCCGGCCGCGGCGCTCCGCGCGAGAGGTGTGCGTCGAGCGCCTCGATCCAGCCGTTCAGCGCTGCCCCCTCGTCCGCGCAGCGCAGCAGGGCTCTGGGGAACTCCCTCGCCAGCCGGTCGCGCAAGCCATCGGCATCGTCGCCGAACTGCACGAAGCAGACCCCCCGTCCGGTAGCCGCCATCATCAGCGGTCCCAGCGCCACGGTGCGGACGGCATAGACGATGGTTTCGCCCTCGCCGCCGGCCCGGTAGGCGGACGGAGTCATGCCGAGCGCGCCGTCCACCTGCTCGTAGGCGCGGCTGGTCGAGCCGTAGCCGGCCTCGAACACCGCCCCGAGCACGCTTTCCCCGGCGCGCAGGCTGGACTTGAAGGCGTCCAGGCGTTTGGCGGCCTGGTACTCCCTGGGCGTGATGCCCATCGCCGCCTTGAACATGCGCTGCAGGTGGAACGGACTGACGCCCGCCACCGTCGCCAGGCGTTGCAGCGGCAAGGGCTCGCCCGCGCGGGCGTCGATGTAGTCGGCCACTGCGCGAACCCGGTCGGCCACGGCGTCCGACGGCTCGCCCTGCGGCTTGCAGCGCTTGCACGGCCGGAACCCTGCCGCTGCTGCCTCGGCGGGGGACGCGAAGAACGCCATGTTCTCCGGCCTCGCCGCCCTGGCCGGGCATGACGGCCGGCAGAACACCCCTGTCGTGCGCACGGCATAGACGAACCGCCCGTCGGCGGCTCTGTCTCGCGCGCGCACCTGGGCGAAACGCGGGTCTGCGCTGATCGCGCCGGCATCCGGCAGAGCGTGCATGCTACATCGTCCTCGATGGCTTCGGTGGCTGTCCATCTATGTCGGCAGGCCGCCCGCCGCGCTCCGAAGCTTGCGGCCCTATCCGTGCCGGGTCGCGCCCGGCCGGCCGGCGCCTCTGCTCCGGCCGGGATCGCCTGCCCGGCAAGACCAATGGCCGGGTTGTTCTGGCCAGCCCGATCGCCTGTTTTCTCCGCTGTCCATAGGGCCCCGGCGCGGCCGACGGTGCCGGCCCGCACAGGAGACGCCCGATGAACCTGCACGAGTATCAGGCCAAGGAATTGCTGCAGAGCGCAGGCGTGGAGGTGCCGCGCGGCGCCGTCGCCTTCAGCCCGGACCAGGCGGTCTACGCCGCCACCGAAATCGGCGGCTGGCATTGGGCGGTGAAGGCGCAGGTCCATGCCGGCGCACGCGGCAAGGCCGGCGGCATCAAGCTGTGCCGCACCTATGGCGAGGTTCGCGACGCTGCAGAAAACATGCTGGGCAAGCGACTGGTCACGCACCAGACGGGGCCGGAAGGCAAGCCGGTGCAGCGCGTCTACATCGAGGCGGCCGACAAGATCGATCGCGAATTCTATCTGGGCTACGTGCTCGACCGCAAGGAGGAACGCATACGCGTCATCGCCTCCCGCGAGGGCGGCATGGAGATCGAACAGATCGCCGCCGAAAAGCCGGACGCGCTGATTCAGGTGACCGTGGAACCTGCGGTGGGGCTGCTGCCGTTCCAGGCGCGCGAAATCGCGTTCGGGCTCGGCCTGAACATCAAGCAGGTGCAGCGCGCGACGCAAACCATCCTCGGCGCCTATCGCGCCTTTCGCGACGCCGACGCCACCATGCTGGAAATCAACCCCCTGGTCCTCATGCACGACGAACGCGTGATCGCGCTCGATGCGAAGATGGTCGTCGACGACAACGCGCTGTTCCGGCAGCGCGCCATCGAAGGCATGCGCGACCCCTCGCAGGACGACCCGCGCGAGGCCCAGGCCGCCGAACACAGCCTCAACTACGTGGGCCTGGACGGCACCATCGGCTGCATCGTCAACGGCGCCGGCCTGGCGATGGCGACGATGGACGTCATCAAATACGCAGGCGGCGAGCCCGCGAACTTCCTCGACGTGGGCGGCGGTGCCAGCCCCGAGCGGGTCGCCACCGCCTTCCGCCTGGTGCTGTCCGACAGCCGCGTGCAATCGATCCTGGTCAACATCTTCGCCGGCATCAACCGCTGCGACTGGGTGGCGCAGGGCGTGGTGCAGGCCGCCCACGAAACGAAGATAGACGTGCCCCTGATCGTTCGCCTGGCAGGCACGAACGTGGAGGCAGGGCGCAGGATACTCGCCGAAAGCGGATTGCCGCTGATCACGGCCGACACCCTGTCTGACGCGGCCGACAAGGCCGTCAAGGCGGCCAGGCAGCGGCTGCAATAGGCCGAGGGGAACGCCCCGGGTCTGAAATAAATCCTAGAGGGAACGCAGCATGAGCATCCTCATCGACAAGTCCAGCAGGATCCTGATCCAGGGCTTCACCGGCGACAAGGGCAGCTTTCACGGCAAGGAGATGCAGGACTACGCCGGCAACGTCGTGGGCGGCGTCACGCCCGGCAAGGGCGGCCGGACACATCTCGGCCTGCCGGTCTTCGACACCGTGCGCGATGCGGTCTCGGCCACCGGCGCGAACGCGTCCATCACCTTCGTCGCCCCTCCCTTCTGCGCCGACGCGATCATGGAAGCCGCAACCGCGGGGCTGCGCCTGGTCTGCGCCATCACCGACGGCATACCGGCGCAGGACATGATGCGCGTGAAGCGCTACCTGCGCCGCTTTCCCAGGGAGCGCCGCACCCTGCTGGTCGGCCCCAACTGCGCCGGCATCATCAGCCCAGGCCGCGCCATGCTGGGCATCATGCCGCCGCACATCTACCTGCCAGGCAACGTCGGCATCGTCTCGCGCAGCGGCACGCTGGGCTACGAGGCGGCGTCGCAGCTGATGGCGCTCGGCATCGGCGTGTCGACCAGCGTGGGCATCGGCGGCGACCCGATCAACGGCAGCTCGTTCCTCGACCACCTGGCCCTGTTCGAACAGGATCCGGAAACCCACGCCGTGCTGATGATCGGCGAAATCGGCGGCGCGCAGGAAGCCGAGGCAGCCGCCTGGATCAAGGCCCACATGACGAAGCCCGTGGTGGGCTACGTCGCGGGGCTGACGGCGCCGAAGGGCCGCCGCATGGGCCATGCGGGAGCCATCATCTCCGGCGCCGGCGACAGCGCCGCGGAAAAAGCCGAAATCATGTCCTTCTACGGGCTTACGGTCGCACCCAGCGCCGGCGAGCTCGGATCGACCGTGGCAGGGCTGCTCGGCCGCAAGCGCCAGGCGGCCTGATGGACGCGCTGGTGCCGCGCGGCGAGGCGCCCGCCGGCGACAGCGCTGCCCTGGCAGGACTGCTCTACGACATGCTGCTCGACATCGTGCAGCGCCACGACCCCGAAATCGGCCCCGTCCTCCGCAACGAAGCGACGTTGTCGGAATGCTCGCCCGAGCATCTCGGCCGTGCCCTGCGCGCACAGGGCATCTGGTTCCAGCTCCAATCCATCGCCGAGCAGAACGCCACCATGCGCCACCGCCGCAGCGAGGAGCGCGCAGCACCCGGCGGCGTCGTCGACGGCACCTTCGACGCCGCCCTGGCGCAGGCCGCCGCCGCCGGCGTCCCGGCCGAAACCGTCATCAGCACCATCGGCAGCCTGCGGGTCAGGCCCGTGCTGACCGCGCACCCCACCGAAGCCCGACGCATCACCGTGCTGGAGAAGCTGCGCGCCATCTACCTGCTGCTGCTGGACCTCGAAAACGCCCGCTGGACCGAGCGCGAACGCGCCCAGCTCATGCTGCGGCTGCGCGACCAGATCGAGCTGCTGTGGCTCACCGGCGACCTCCGCCTCGAAAAACCCACCATCACCCAGGAGATCGCCTGGGGCGCGTATTTCTTCCGCGAAACCCTCTTCGACGTCGTTCCGCAAACACTCGACAGGCTCGAGGAAGCCCTCGGCCGCAGCTATCCCGGCCACACGATCGAAATCGGCCAGTTCCTGCAATTCGGCAGCTGGATCGGCGGCGACAGGGACGGCAACCCCTTCGTCACCGTCGCCACCACGCGTGAAGCCCTGCTCGGAAACGCGGCTGCAAGCCTGCAGAACTACCGCATCGCGCTGACCGACCTCTCGCGCCAGCTCTCGATCGCCGAAGCCGCCGTCGAGACGCCACCCTGGTTCCGCGCCGCTCTGGACGCAGCCCTCGCCGTCTGCGGGGAGCAGATCGCCGCCCGCAACCCGGGCGAGATCTTCCGCCAGGCGATCGGCTGCATGCTCGCTCGCGTGGACGGTGCCATCGCGCACCTGAACGGACAGGGCGTTGCGGCGCGTTACGACAGCGCGGACGATTTCATCGTCGACCTGCTGCAGCTCGAGCGTGCGCTGGGCGAATGCGGCTGCGGCGACCTCGCCGGCCGCCTGGTCGCCAAGCTGCGGCGCACGGTCGCGATCTTCCGCTTCTCCACCGTCCGCCTGGACCTGCGCCAGAACACCACCCGCCTGCACCAGACGCTGCGCGGAGTCTGGTCCGCGACCCGGCCCGGCAGCCCGCCCGACCCGGCGAGCACGGCCTGGGCAGACTGGCTCGTCACGCTCCTCGAACAGCCGCATCCCAGCGCGGCGCTCCCGCCGCTCGAACCCGAAGCCCAGGACCTGATCGACCTCTTCCGCCTGGTCCGCGACGTCCAGCACGAACTGGACCGCGAGGCTTTCGGCAGCTTCATCCTGTCGATGACGCACAGTGCCGCGGACGTCGTCGGCATCTACGTCGTGGCCAAGCTGTCGGGCCTGTTCCTCGACAGCGCCGGCATCGAGCTCTGCACGCTGCCGATCGTGCCGCTGTTCGAGACGATCGCCGACCTGCGCGCGGCGCCGGCCATCATGCGCGAGGTGTTCGCCGTGCCGGCCATCCGCCGCAGCATACGCCGCCAGGGCAACGTGCAGGAGGTGATGATCGGCTATTCCGACAGCAACAAGGATGGCGGCTACTTCGCCGCCAACTGGGAGCTGTCGAAGGCGCAGATGAAGCTGACCGCCCTGGGCGAGTCCGCCGGCGTCTGCATCGCCTTCTTCCACGGCCGCGGCGGATCGGTGTCGCGCGGCGGCGCCCCCACCCAGCGGGCCATAGCCGCCCAGCCGCGCGGCTCCATACGCGGCCGTTTCCGCACCACCGAACAGGGCGAGGTGGTCAGCGTCAGATACGCCAACCGCGGCACCGCCGGCGTTCAGCTCGAACTGCTGGCCAGCAGCGTCCTGGCGCACGCGCTCGGCGCCGGCGAACAATCGGTGGCCAACGACCCAGAGCACGACGACGCCATGGAGGCGATTTCCGGGGCGTCCAACGCCGCCTACCGCAACCTGCTCGGCCACCCCGCCCTGCTCGCCTATTTCCAGCAGGCAAGTCCCCTGCAGGAGATCGGCCTGCTGAACATCGGCTCACGTCCTGCCCGCCGCTTCGGCAGCGCCGCCTCGCTGGACGACCTGCGCGCCATCCCGTTCGTCTTCGCCTGGACGCAGAACCGCCACGCGATCACCAGCTGGTACGGCATCGGCAGCGGCCTGCACAGCATCCTCCACGTGCGGGGCCAGGGGGCGATGGGCCTGCTGCGCCAGATGTTCGCCACCCACCGCATGTTCCGCCTGATCATCGACGAGGCCGAGAAGGCGCTGGCCACCGTCGACCTCACCATCGCACGCGACTATGCCGGGCTGGTCGACGACGCCGCGGCGTCGGCCGAGATCTTCGCCATGGTCGAACGCGAGTACCGCCTGACCTGCGACGCCGTGCTCGGCATCGCCGGCGGGCACAGGATCGCCGGCCGGTTCGCCCAGTACAGCAGCCGCCTCGCCTCCCGCCTGCCGGTGATCGGCGCCGTCAACCGCCAGCAGGTGGAGCTGCTGCGCCGCTACCGCGCCGACCCGAACGACACCATCCGCGTCGCCCTGCTGCGGTCCATCAACTGCATCGCGGCCGGCTTCGGCACCACCGGCTGACTCCGCCTTGGCGAGCAGCTCTGTCACCCAGTCTGGGTGACAGAGCTGCTCCAGGCCTGCAAAGGAACACCCATGAGCTTTCTGCTGGTCGATCAGGCCACCCCGCGCATCCATCGGTCCGAACTGGCAGTCCCCGGTTCCAACACCGCGCTGTTCGAAAAGGCTGCGACGAGTGCGGCCGACGTCGTGTTCCTCGACGTGGAGGACGCGGTCGCCCCCGACGACAAGGAGCAGGCACGCCGCAACATCGTCCAGGCGCTGAACGACGTCGACTGGGGCCGCAAGACGATGATGGTCCGCATCAACGGTCTGGACACCCACTACATGTATCGCGACGTGATCGACATCGTCGAAGCCTGCCCGCGCCTGGACATGCTGCTGATCCCCAAGGTCGGCACCGCCGCAGACGTCTACGCCATCGACATGCTGGTCACGCAGATCGAGGCCGCCAAGCAGCGCAGCAAGCGCCTGGGGTTCGAGGTGCTGATCGAAACCGCGCTCGGCATGGCCAACGTGGAAGCCATCGCCCAGAGCAGCAGGCGCCTAGAGGCGATGAGCTTCGGCGTCGCCGACTACGCCGCCAGCACGCGCGCCAGGACCACGGTGATCGGCGGCGTGAACCCCGATTACGGCGTGCTCACCGACATGGGCGAAACAGGGGGGCGCGACACCGGCAACCGCGACTTCCACTGGGCCGACCCCTGGCATTTCGCGCAGAACCGCATGCTGGTCGCCTGCCGCGCCTATGGCCTGCGCCCGATCGATGGCCCGTTCGGCGACTTCAACGACCCGGACGGTTTCCGCGCCGCCGGCAACCGGGCGGCCGTGCTCGGCTACGAGGGCAAATGGGCCATTCACCCCAGCCAGATCGCCCTGGCCAACGAGGTGTTCTCGCCCTCGGACGCCGATGTCGGCAAGGCCCGCCGCATCCTGGTCGCCATGCAGGAGGCAGCGGCGAACGGCCGCGGCGCGGTGTCGCTGGACGGGCGGCTGATCGACATCGCCAGCATCAGGATGGCAGAGGCGCTGATCGCCAAGGCCGATTCCATCGCTGCCGGCGCCGCCCCCACGACCCACTGAGGCCCCTGCCGGTCAGACGACCAGGCCCGCCATGCCGCCGAGCAGCAGCGCGTTCAGCGCCACCGTCGCCAGCGCCGCCGTCCAGGCGAGCGCCATCGCCCAGGGACCCGCCACCATCTCTCCCATCACCGCTTGCCGCCCGCTGAGCAGGAGCAGGGCGACCATCGGGACCGGCAGGACGAGCGACAGCACCACCTGGCTCAGCACCAGGCTGCGCGTCACGTCCGCCCCTGCCCACACCACCGCAAAGGCGGGCGCCATGGTGACCAGGCGGCGCACCCAGATGGGGATGCGCACGCCCACGAAGCCCTGCATGATCACCTGGCCCGCCATGGTGCCGACGACCGAGCTGGATACGCCGCTGCCCAGAAGCGAGAGCAGGAACACGCCGGCCGCAGCCGCGCCGAACAGCGGCACCAGCGTGCGGTACGCCTCGCCGATCTCGGCGACGCCCGAATGCCCGGCGTGGAAGGCGCGCGCCGCCATCGCCACCATGGCGAGGTTGACCGCACCGGCCAGCACCAGGGCCGCGACCGTTTCCCGGTTGGAATAGCGGGCGAGCCGGCGGCGTTCGGCCATGGAGCGGGCAGGGGCGCGGCCCTGCGTCAGGCCCGAATGCAGGTAGATGGCGTGCGGCATGACGGTGGCGCCGACGATGCCCACCGCCAGCAGCAGCGCGCCGTGATCGGCCAGGCGCGGGATGACCAGGCCGGCTCCCGCCGCCCGCCAGTCGGGCGGCGCCACGCAGAGCTCGACCACGTAGCAGGCGCCGATCACGCCCACCATGGCGCCGATCACCAGTTCCAGCGGCCGGAAACCGCGCCGATCCAGCAGCAGGATCGCGAAGGTGAGCACGGCCACCACCCCCATGCCGGCAAGCAGCGTCACGTGCAGCAGCAGCGACAGCCCGATCGCGCCGCCCAGGAACTCGGCAAGATCGGTCGCCATCGCGGCCAGCTCGCTGGCCGCCCACATCGCCAGCACCGCGGGCCGAGGGAAATGCTCGCGGCACAGCTCCGCCAGGTTGCGGTTGGTGACGATGCCGAGCCTGGCGCTCATCGACTGGAACAGCATCGCCACCGCGTTGGCCAGCAGCACCACCCACAGCAGGCCGTAGCCGTAGCGCGCGCCGGCCTGGATGTTTGTGGCGAAATTGCCAGGGTCGATATAGGCGACGCTGGACACCACGGCCGGTCCGGCGAACGGGGCGATGGCGCGCCAGCCGCGCACGTGGCCGTCCAGCACCTCGCGGATCGCCGTCGTGGTGCGTTCGCTCAGGCTGCCGCTCATGATACGCAATGTAGTCTAGGCTACGGCAGCTGCAATGGCCTACATGGCAAGCAAGGAAGCGCTGGGGGGGACGTGCCGTCCCCCCCAGACCCCCCGTCAGTTCATGGGGTTAGTTTGGACGATACGGTCGACTCTCAGGCCCGGCGGTTCGGGCGCGCGCGGGTGCAGCGGTCCGCGGCACTGCTGGAGGACTATGCCGAGCTGATCGCCGACATGCTGGCGCTGGATGGCGAGGCACGGCCGACCGACATCGCGCGCCGCCTGGGCGTCAGCCACGTGACCGTGGTCAAGGCGATCACCCGCCTCAAGCGCGAGGGGCTGGCCACCGCCCGGCCGTATCGCGGCGTGTTCCTGACCCCTGCGGGAGAGGCGCTGGCCGCGCGCGTGCGGGCGCGGCACCGGCTGGTGGTGGACCTGCTGGTCGCGGTCGGCGTCCCGCGCGAGGACGCGGAGAACGACGCCGAAGGCATCGAGCACCACGTCTCCCCCACCACGCTGGACGCGTTCGCCCGCTTCCTCAAGCCGGCCTGAACGCCGGCCGCGCCTTTCATACGCGCTGGCTGCGGCCATATCGGACCCGATGCCGCAAGACACCAGCCTGTCGCTCAGCCTGCACGGCTCCATCCACGAGATCGCCGAGGCTGAGTGGGATGCGTGCGCGGGTGCCGACAACCCGTTCGTCAGCCACGCCTTCCTCTCGGTGGTGGAGGATAGCGGCTCGGCGGGCGCGCGGACCGGCTGGCTGCCGCGCCACGCAGCCCTGCGCGACGGGGCGGGCCGGCTGGCCGCCTGCGCGCCGATGTACGCCAAGGGCCACAGCTACGGCGAATACGTGTTCGACCACGGCTGGGCGCGCGCCTTCGAGCAGGCGGGGGGCCGCTACTACCCCAAGCTGCAGGTCGCCTCCCCGTTCAGCCCGGTCACCGGCCCGCGTCTGCTGCTGCACCCGGGACTCGACTCGGGCCACACGCTGCTGGCCGACGCGCTGCGTCAGGCCTGCCACGAGCTGAAGCTCAGCTCGGTGCACGTGACGTTCTGCACCGAACCGGAATACGAGCAGCTCGGCCAGGCCGGCTGGCTGCAGCGCATGGGCGTGCAGTATCACTGGCACAATGACGGCTACACGAGCTTCGACGACTTCCTCGGCGCGCTGAACGCCCGCAAGCGCAAGTCGCTCAAGCGCGAGCGGCGCGACGCGAACGCGTGCGGGCTGGTGTTCCACACGCTGCGCGGCACGCAGATCGAACGGGAGCACTGGCGCGCGTTCTACCGCTTCTACGAATCCACCGTGGACCGCAAATGGGGCAGCGCCTACCTGACCGCCAAGTTCTTCCCCATGCTGTCCGAACGCCTGGGCGACCGCGTGGTGCTGATGCTGGCCGAGGATGGCGGCCGCCTGGTGGCCGGCGCGCTGAACCTGGCCGGGACGGACACGCTGTACGGGCGCAACTGGGGGTGCCTGGGCGACTACCCCTTCCTGCATTTCGAGCTCTGCTACTACCGCGCCATCGACTTCGCGATCGCGCACGGCCTGCGCACGGTGGAGGCAGGCGCGCAGGGCGAGCACAAGATCCAGCGCGGCTACCTGCCATCGGCCACCTATTCGGCGCACTGGATCGCCCATCCCGGCCTGCGCCACGCCATCGGCGACCACCTGCGGCGGGAGCGGCCGGCGATGGCAGCCGAGATGGCGGCGCTGATGGAGCTTTCCCCGTTCCGACAGGCCGGGGATTGATCGCGGGTTGACATCCTGCCCTGCCTTGGCGATTGAGGCCGGTGCAAGGACGGAACGGGATGCGCGCGGCAACCCTCTGGCTGATCGGCCTGCCCACGCTGCTGACCCTGCTGGCGCCTGGCGCGCAGGGCGGTCAGTGCACCATGGCCCGGGTGTCGCAGTTGCCGGTGCAGTTCCTGCACGGCCACGCGCTGGTCCAGGCCAGCCTGGACCACCACCCGGCCAGCCTCATTTTCGACACCGGCGCGTTCACCAGCCTGCTGACCGAAGCGGCGGTGACGCGGCTGCAGCTGAGCCACATGCAGGGCGAGGAGGTCAGGAACACGCTCGGCACCGTCGCCGGCCTGGGCGGACGGCGCAGCGCCCGCTTCGTGACCGCGCGCACCGTGGAACTCGGCGGCCTGCACGGCCGCGACTACAATTTCGTGGCGAGCGATTTCGGGGTCGGCTGGGCGGACGGGCTGCTGAGCATCGACCTGGTCTCGCTGTTCGACATCGACCTCGATTTTCCCGAGTCCCGCATCGTGCTCTACCGCCCGACCGGCGATTGCAGCGCGCCCGCGGCCTTCCTCGCCGGCCCGCTCTACAGCGCCGCCCTGGAGCCGACGGGGGTTGACCGCCGGCCGCGCGTGAAGATCGGCATCGGCGGCCGCACCGTCGTCGCCCTGCTCGACACCGGCGCCCCCCGCTCGGCCATCTTCCGCAGCGCCGCCGACGCGCTCGGCCTGCGCCCCGAGCCGGCGCCCGCCTCCCGCCAGGCCTGGGTCGGCGGCGTAGGCCCCGCCCGCGTCGCCGCCGGGCAGACGACGCTGACCGACGTCTCGGTCGGCGACCTGCAGCTCGACCGCATGAAGGTCCAGCTCCTGGACGGCTCGTTGACCGACGAGGTCCAGATGATCCTGGGCGCCGACTTCCAGACCCAGGTCCACGTCTGGGTGTCGTACTCGTCCCACACGCTGATCATGCAGTTTCCGGCCCGGGCGTCGAAGTCGGCGGCGGGGCGTAATGGTGGGGGTGGTTAGGATGGCTTCGAGGTGAATTAAGTCGGCATTCGACCAAACACGTCGCCAGCGGCATCATAACGGTGTCCCGCGACCGGACGTTAAGCAGTCACCATGTCCAGCAGCTACGCGCTCCCCGCTTCTAAAAACCAGTTGCAATCAACGGCCACTCCTCGGCTTCGGGCGCCTTATCGAACAATGCTTTTATATCGAGCAGATATTCCTTCTGACGACGCATCTCGGCGAAAACAGTCAGATGTGGAGTTGATAACAGATCCTCCCGAAGGTCATGCAGACGTTGGCCAGGAGCACCGTTCCAACTTTCCTCTACATACTCGCGAAGGCGAGCCCGAAAGCCGCCGAAAGCGTTCTCCCGTGCCACTCGCATGACCTCCCGATTTAAGCCTAGCACCTCAATGCTGAACCGTGCCCGCGCTTGTGCGCCCTGAGTAGCAGCCTCGTGAGGCAGGAACTCAAATGTGCCCGGCACGTCGACTCCGTCGGGCGTCGTTCCACCAAGATCTAGTTCAAAGAAATCGAACGGATCTTCAGCCCTCGGATCAATTAACGCTGAGCGGCCCGAGGGCGGGGGAGTGATTGGATCTTTTAGAGATCGAATGAACTCCAAGACCTGATCGTTCTTAAGAACCCCGTACCGACTGCCTTTTGGACCGTTACAAGGACCACACGCGTACAAATAATTCTCCCACAGAAAAGTATGTTCCGGAAAGAAGTTCTTAGGGCGAATGTGCTCGACTTCATCCGCAAGCGAGTCCTCGCAGTACGCACAGCGGATTGGACCAACACACATCGACGAGAGAGTTTGGCGTACGGCTTGGAACGCATCTGCTTTGGCTTTCGTGGAGGTTTTATAACCCCATGCTTTCTTTGCAGCCCTGACTCTCGCCTGATAATCTGGCGCCGCATCAACCGTAGCTTGAAGATGCTCCAAAATGGAGTGAGCGCGGGCTGCCAATGTTCGTTCGACAATTCGAAGCATTTGGGACTAAGCTTCGACCGTGTCCATTGCTCGGGTCGGAAGTATCCGTCGCAACTCCTCCATCCGTGCGCGCTCTTTATCGGTGGCGGTTCCTTTTAGCGCCCTTCGATTAAGGCCTGCCAACTCCTGTAGGAGATCCTTGGAGTCCTGCGACCGAGCGATGTCCCGGCCAAAAAATTCGGTTCCATAAGCCTCCAGGACTGATCCATGAATCAAGCGATTGAGGACGTCTCCCTCCACACGCCCGGACGGCTCCTCCGTGCCCGGCGTGGTCAGTCTCCACACCGACTTGGCGGTCCGACAAACTATAGGACTGTGCGTCGTAACTATGAACTGCAAGTCAGGAAAACAACGTGTAAACCATGGGCCAATGTCGCGTTGCCAGGACGGATGCAGATGGGCGTCGATTTCGTCGATTGCGACGACCCCAGGAAGTCGAACACATCCTGCCTCCCGAGCAAGAGCTTCAATTAATTGGCTCGGACCATACGCCCTGGTCATCTGCCGCAAAATCTCGAAAATCATCGATAGTATCGATCGATAGCCGTCGCTGAGCTGTTCGATGACAACGCGGGCGCCTCCGCCGTCAACGACTACTACCTCCTCGGCGCGCACATCAGAAATCTCCGCGCCGTGTGGAAGCAGAGCAGAACTATTTAGGAACTCGATGAGGCGCCTCAGCAACTTTGAGTCACTGTCGCTACTCTCAAGCTCCTTGACGCGCAGTTCCCGCAGCCACCGAAGTCCTTCCGTAAGCGCGACGTCCTCACCAAAGGCCGAAAGATGTGAAGCGAGGCGTGGATTCGAGAAAAATAGGCGATCAAAAGTCTGGTCCCCGCCCGTGAACCGACGGAAAGGCCCAAACGAGGCGGAAAACCAACCCGTGTTTGTGCCCCAGATAGATCGTTCGGCGGTTTTCAACCCTGTCGTCGCAGCAATCTCGAAACGAGGTCCTCCGATGGCGCTCTCGATCGGTCGAAGGACGATCTCGGCATCGACCGCGGCCGTGCGGCGGCCGGTGCCCGTGAAGATGTCGCTCTGGCCGCAATCGATTTGCAGCCTGATACTACCTGTAGAGGCACCGGAACGCGCCCAAGTGCTCCAGTTCTGTCGCAAAGCAACTGCTTCTTTTGGTCCGGCGAGAGCCAGGGCGAGAGAACGAATGACGCTAGACTTGCCAGCACCGTTCGAACCGAGGATGACATGCCACCCGGGCGCCTCTTCTCCGGGAAGCCGCAAATCAAACCTTTCGATCGACCGAATGTCGGTAATCGTTAGCCTTCGTACATACATGGGGGTCGACCTGATCCGTGCTTCGTCTCGTTGACGAGGGTATTTGATAACTCCCTAATTGCCCTAACTCGTAAGCGAGAGCGAGGAGAATTGCTGCTGAACGGAACATACAATGGAGCGCGAGTTCAAACCCGCTGGGCTGATGCGCCGACAAGTGTTTAGGCGACGCTGTTACGTCCCGGGTCAAGTGGTCAAAGGCAAAATGTCCGCTTCAGCTCCGGCGCGGCGCTTAGCCGACAGGCGGCACTCCACACATTCCATCTCCTTTTTTGACTCACACCGACCCCTAACCGCTCACCCCAACCGCGTTCCCCATCACCGCGAGCCACACCTCCAGCGGCGCGTAAGCGTGCGCGTCCACCTCGCCCAGCTCGCCACGCAAAAACCCCGGGGCGAGCCGGTCCACCTGGCCGGCGGCGGGCGGGTGGCCGATGGTGGTCCAGAGCAGCGTGGCGGGGCCGTGCAGGCGGAGCGCGCAAGAGACGGCGAGCGCTTCGGAGGGGGAGAGGCAGTCGCCTCGGGTCAGCACGAACATCTTTTCGGCAGCCGCCACGTCCTCGGCGAATTTGCGGCGCAGGAAACTCAGGCGCTGCGCCTGGCGGTGGCGCACCGCTTCCCAGTCGGCGCCGGCGGCGAGCAGGCGCGTGTCGTAGGTCAGCCCGTAATCCGTCTGCCGCCAGCGCAGCCGCGGCTCCGCGTCCTCGGTCGGCTCGAGCGTGAGGTGGTCAGGGTCCTCGACGCCTGCGAAGCCTGCGACCAGGCCGTCGACCAGCCTGGAGGTGACCGTGTCGACGAAGCGCAGCAGGCCGAGCGGTTCGGCGCCGCATTGACGCTGCACCAGGCCGAACTGGCAGCCCTGGCCGATGCTCTCGAACCGTTCGGCCAGCGCCGGCAGCGTGAGGCCCGTGCGGCGCTCCGCCTCGGCGCGCACGGACGGGCCAGGGCGCAGGCCGCCCGGTCCTGCGCCACCCACCGCCGACCGCTCGGCCGCGTCCAGCCGGAACACGCGCAGGCTGTGCACCATCAGCCCGAGCGGCTGCCCGTCGCGCATCTGCTCGGGCGCGCGCCCCCGGCCGCTGCTGAGGTGGTCCAGGCTCAGCACCGTCTCGCCGGGCGGCAGGCCGGGCGGCAACGGGAACGACGTCACGCGCAGCCCGCGCAGCTCGACGGTGGCCAGCAGCCGCCCGCCCAGCGCCAGCATCACCACCTGCCCCGCCAGCTCGGGCGGGCACAGGCAGGGCGTCGCGTCGATGACCAGGACGCAGTCGGGGCCAAGATCGGCGGCCGGCAGCCTGACAAGGCTCTGCCGGCCCAGCGTCCAGCGATGCCCGGCCTCCGCCTCGCCCCAGCCCTCCAGGACGTAGTCGCCGCTGTTGCCGCGCGCGGAAAAATCGATGGCGCCGGCCAGCTGCGTCATCGCGTCCGCCGGCGCAAAGGCTCAGCCCACGGTGAAGTCGAACCGCGTCCTGGAAAAATTCGGGTTGAAATACGGATCGTTCTCCATGTAGCGCGCCCAGCGCGAGGTGAAACGGCGCCGCTCGTCGACGTTCTGCGTCACCCGCCTGGCCGACGCGCCCTCGAAATGGAACAGCGAACAATACGGAGTGTACACCACGCGGTAGCCGTTCTCGATGATGCGCAGGCACAGATCGATGTCGTTGAAGTCGATGGCAAAGCTCTCGTCGAAGCCGCCGACCTGCGCCATCACGCTCTTGCGAGTGGCAAAACACGCGCCCGTCACCGCGGAATAGTTCCGGATCAGGTGCGTGAACCCGTTGTAGCCGACATGCTCGCCGGGAAACGAGTGGTACACATGGGCCGAGCCGCCATTGATGCCGATCACGCAGCCGACATGCTGGATCGTGCCGTCCGCATGCAGCAGGCGGCCGCCCACCGCGCCGATCTCCGGATCCTGCGACAATTCCAGCAGGCTGCTCAGCCAGTCCTCCCCTATCACCTCCATGTCGTCGTTCAGGATCGCCAGCTGCTCGGTCCGGCACATCCTGAGCGCAAAATTCGCCTTGGCGGCGTAGTTGAACGGCACGACGGACCCTGCATAATCCTCCACCCTGACGCCGAGCCCGCGGAAGCGCGCGGCCTGCTCGGCCGACAGCCTGCCGTTATCCACCACGACGATCTCGTAGTTGCGATAGCCGGTGCGGCGCAGGATCGAATCGACGAAGTTGTCGACCATGTGGAACGTGCCGCGGCCTGGCATCTCCAGCGTGTCGTTGTTGGTCAGGATCAGCAGCGACACGCGCGGCTGGCCGAGCAGCCGCCGGCGCACCCGGAACGTGCCAGGCAGCAGTCCGTCCTCGACCCAGGCGCGGTCGGCATGTTTCTCGCCCACGTGGTCCTGCAGCGCGCGCTTGCCCGCCTGCAGCGCGTACGGCTTGGCGTCCACCATGGCGGCGGCCGAGCCTTCAACCGCGCGCCAGTGATATAGCGCGCGCGCGATGTGGTGGATGCGCTGCGTGCGGCGCGAGAGCCGCAGCATCAGGTCGTAATCCTGCGCGCCGGAATACGCGTCGCGGAACCCGCCCACCTGCAGGAACAGCCGCTTGCGCACCACCAGCATGTGCAGGACGTACATCACTGATTCGAGGTGTTCGGGCGACCAGTCCGGCTTGTGGTAGGTGTCGATCAGCCTGCCCTGCTCGTCGATCTTGTCCTCGTCGGTGTAGATGACGTCGATCTCGGGGTCGTCGGAGAGCGCGCGCGCCACGTCCAGCAGCGCGTCCGGATGCAGGGTGTCGTCGTTGTCGAGCATGGCGACGAACGGGCCTGTCGCCATCTCGGCGCATAAGTTCGAGGCGCCGGCGATGCCGAGGTTGCGCGGCGCGCGCCGTATCCTGATGCGCGGGTCGATGCCTTGCAGGCGGGCCAGCACCGCCAGCGTGCCCTCGTCGGTGCTGGCGTCGTCGCACAGGCACAACTCCCAGAACGGGTAGGTCTGCGCGATCACCGACAGCACGCAGGCCTGCAGCCAGGCGGCCGCCACGTTGTGAACCGGAACGATCAAGCTGATCGTCGGGCGCTGCTGCCCCAGCGCCGCGATCGCCTGGCGTTGCCCCGCATCCATCTGGGCAAGCGGCGCCTGGCCCACCATGCCGCGCATGCGTCCCGCCCAGCCCAGCAGCTTGGGCTGCGGGTCGGGCAGGCCGATGGCGTGCAGGCGCGCCCTGATCTGCAGCCCGATATGCTCGGCGCTGAAGGCGGCGGCCATGCGCCGTGCCGCCAGCGCCCCGCGCGCCCAGGCGCCCGGCTGGTTGTCGTGCACCGCGCGGAACTGCGCCACCAGCGACGCCCGGTCAGGGTCCGCCCAGACGTAATGCGGCAGGTACGGCCCTGCCTGCGCCTCCACCTCGGCCAGCGCGTACTCGACCGGGAAGCCCACCCCGGCGTCGAAGAACTCCAGGTTGCCCGAGTAGTTCGTGGCGATCACCGGTTTGCCCAGCGCCATGAACTCGGCGATGTTCAGCCCGAACCCCTCGCTGCGATGGGCGGAGACGAGAACGTCGCAGGCCGCGCGCAGCAGCGCCATGTCGTCCTCGCTCAGCTGGTCGGCGATGACGAGCACGTTTTCCGCGCCGCGCAGCGCGCGCGTCAGCTGGCGGGTGATCGCGGGCTCCACCGAGGTGGAGTGGAATTTGATCACCAGGAACACGTTCTCGTCGTCGGCGAAGGCTTCCCTGAACGCGTCGATCGCCATGGCCGGGTTCTTGCGGGCGCTGGTGCTGCCGACGTCGAAGGCGGTCAGGAACACCAGCCGGTCCGACGGCAGCCCGAACAGCGCGCGCCCTGCCGCCGCATCGGCCGCAGCCACCTCCACGGGCAGCGGTATCTTGTGCACCGGGATCGGCGCGATGGCGCCGATGCTGGCCAGCTCGAAGGCGCTGTTGGTCCATACCTCGTCCAGCGGCGCGAAGCTGATGTACCAGTCGGGGCGAAAGGCCGCGAGCTCCCAGGCCCAGACGGCGATGTTGTAGGCGTCGTCGAAATGGCCGTCCGGGTATAGAGAGGTCAGCTGCGCGATCTGGTCGGCATTGGCCAGGATCAGGTTGCAGCGATAGGTCGGGCGCCGCACGCGCTCGTCGGGCGTGATGCGCGGGGCGCCGCGGCTGACGTCGAAGGCGTGCAGCTCGAAGGGCGCGCCCATGCTCTCGATCGCGCGCAGCAGGCCGCGCGCCGCCGTGCCCAGGCCGCTGACCGCCGCGAACGGGCCGAACACGTTGATGCCGAACGGCTTGGCCAGCATCGCCGCCGCGTCGAACCGCCAGGATTTGTAGGGGGCGACGCCGCTGCCGACCCGGCCCTCGAACCGGCCGTGATGCGCCCAGTGGTGGCGCGCCGCGGCTGCGTCGTTGCCGAGCGCCAGTTGCACGTCCGGGTAGAGCACAAGGTAGCTCTCCGCATCGAAGCTTTCGGTGTCGACCTCGCATCCCGTGCCAGGCGGCGGCATGCCGGCGTACAGCGCGTCGTCGAGCAGGCTGGGGCGCTGGCCGGCCCGCTCCTGCGCCCGGCCTTGGGCCAGCCAGTGCGCGTGGCCGCTCGCCACCCGGCCATCGGCGACCAGCGCCGCCACGTCCGGGTTCAGCGCCAGGTAGAGCGCTTCGGAAAACCGCGCGGAGTCGGGCCCCTGGGCAACGCCGTGATCGGGCGGGGTGTACGCGGTGGCGGCGCCGGAGGACGGCATCTGCAAAGGCGGCGGGGACGGGGGCACCGGCGTGGTCGTGTCGGCGGGCGGCAGCACCGATTGCAGCAGCCCGGGCGGCCCGCCCTTGAAGGGGGAGTGACGCCGTCCCGCCTCGATCTCGGCGCGGCCGAACGCCGTGTAGTGCTGGAAACCGCTGCCGAAGTGGCCGTCGACGACCGCCTGCCGCACGTCGCCGAAGGCCAGCAGATAGAGTTCCTCGGGGAAATTCTCCGCGTCGAACTCGTCCTCCGGCATGAAACGTTGACGCTCCCGACGGCGCGCACGTGTCGGCGCACCTATGCGCCTGTACCATAAAAACAGCGCGCTGCCACACGCCTGGCGTGCAGGACCGCCACGGCCCGCAGGACCGCCGCACACGCGGCCGGAGCACCGTCCGTTGCGCTGCCGTTTCGTAACAGGAGATTAACATCGCCGGTCGGCCGGGTCTGCGAGGTTCGGCGCGCGGAAGAACAGGATCACTCATGCAGCGTCGCGGATTTCTGACCGGCCTGGCGGCCGGTGCAGTCGGTTGGGTTGCTGGCGGGCGCAGGCCCGTGGGCACCAGCACCTCGCAGGCCTATGCCGACCCGGTGCCGTTCATCGCCTCGGCGGAGGCAGCGACACCTGCCGGGCTGTTCACCGTGGACCAGGCGGCGACCGCGCGGCTGGGGCCCGCCACCTTCCCGCAGAGTGTCGCCGCCGGCGACCCCAATCCGCATGGCGTGGTCATCTGGACCAGGGTCGCTCCCGCGGCGGCGGCGGGGCAGACCGTCGGCTGGCAGGTGGCCGACGCGCCTGATTTCGGCGACGGCAGCATCCTGCTGGCCGGCACCGCGCAGGCCCTGCCCGACGCCGACAGCACGATCAAGCTGCCGCTGCACAACGGCGTGCTGCGGCCGTTCACCGCCTACTACTACCGCTTCATCGTCGGCGGGGTCGCCAGCCGCACCGGACGGTTCAAGACGCTGCCCCTGCCCGACGACGCCATCGCCCAGGTGAAGATCGGCTACGTCGTCTGCCAGGATTACAGCAACGGCTTCTACAACGCCTACAAATACCTGGCGCTGGAGGACGTGGACTACGTCGTGTTCCTCGGCGACTACATCTACGAATACCTCGATGACGGCGTCGGCGGCCCGAATAACGGCCCGGTGCGCGTGGTGCCGCCCTACCCTATGGGGGGCCAGTATCCGCAGGGGCTGGAGGATTACCGGCACCTGTACAAGACCTACCGCGCCGACCCCGACATCCAGGCGACGCACGAGCAATACGCCTACATCCAGCTCTGGGACGACCACGAGTTCTTCAACGACTGCCACCAGGACTACCACGAGGACACCAACCCGCCCGGGCTGAGTGCGACCACCCCGCAACCCGCCCTGCGCAAGGCGGCGACGCGCGCCTGGCAGGAGCACGGGCTGGCCGCGGTGCCCTACAACCCGCACAAAGGCTTCGAGGATGAAATAAAGATCTACCGGACCTTCAAGTTCGGCACGCTGACCGAGATGATCGTCACCGACCAGCGCCTCTACCGCGACGGCCCGCCCTGCGGCGACGTGGACATCGGGGAGCGCTACGAGACGCCCGGCTGCCCGGCGCAGTTCAGCCCGAAGCGCACGATGCTGGGGGCCGAGCAGAAGGCCTGGTTCCTCAACAAGGTCACGCAGTCCACGGCAACGTGGAAGCTCTGGGCCAACGAGGTCATGCTGAACCAGTACCTGTTCGGTCCGCCGCTTTCGCCGGCGGTGATCTTCTTCGACCTGGACCAGTGGGATGGCTACCCGGAGGAGCGCGCCGAGATTTTCGCGGCGATCCAGGCCGCAAACGTGAAGAACTTCGTGGCCCTGTCGGGCGACGCGCACCTCTTCCTCGCCGGCTACCTCAAGACGGACTACAACGACCCGAACTCCCTTCCCGTGGGCGTGGAGCTGATGGTCGGCGCCATCAGCTCGGGCAACTACCTCGATGCCGGGGTGGACCACCCGGCGCCGCTCTCCTCGCCGAAAGCCGCTCGCCGGCTTGCCGAGGCGGGCCTGCCGGCCGACTCGCTGGAGCCGCTGATCCTGGCCTACAACCCCAACATGGTGTTCTGGAACGGTAGCACCTGGGGATACGGCGTGCTGACGATCACGCAGGACCAGCTCGTCAGCGTGTTCAAGACGCCGAGCACGGTGAAGTCGCAGACGTCCACGCTGAACACGCTGGCAACCTTCACGGTGCCGAACGGGCAGGTGACGCTGATCCCGAGCTAGATCGTCCGGCCGAGGGACGGCCCGGGCGCGCCGTCCCTCGCTGCCGCTCGAATGGTCGTTCGGGATCGGGCAGGCCGGATTCGAACCGACGACCCTCAGTCCCCCAGACTGATGCGCTACCAGGCTGCGCTACTGCCCGTCACTCCGAACGCCGGCTGACGCCGCGGCAGCGGTTTAGCATCAGTCTCGCGGCAAAGGAAGGCTGGCGGGATCAGGCCGGCTCCGGGCGCTGCCACAGGAAGGTCAGCTCGTGCTTGTTGTGGAACAGGTGCAGCAGCCGGCCGCCTGGGATGGCGGCGAAGGCCTCGGCGGCCTCGTGGTCGGTGGCGCCCTGGAACTTCAGCGTGCACACGATCCGGCCTGCACGGCCGGCCGCGATCCAGCCCTGCACCAGGCCGAGCAGGCGGGCCGGATAGGCGATGACGTCGGAGAGCAGCCAGTCCACCGGCTCGGCGGCGAGCGGATCGATGGCGAAGGCGTTGTCCTGCCGCGTCGTGACGCCGGGCAGGGCTGCGACAGCAGGGTCGAGCGGCGAGCGGTCCACCGCGGTCACATGCGCGCCCAGCCTTGCCAGCGCCCAGGTCCAGCCGCCGGGGGCGGCGCCGAGGTCGAGGCAGGCCTGCCCGGGCTGCGGCCAGGCGCGCCACAGCGTGCACGCCTCCCACAGTTTCAGGTAGGCGCGGCTCGGCGGGCCGCTGCGGTCCTCCACGAACGCCACCTCGCCGTTGACGAAGGGGCTGGTCTGGGTGGGGCTGGCCAGGATGCGGTCATGGGCCAGCAGCGTCCAGGCGCCGAGATGGCTGGTCGGGGCGGCAACCGGAAAGGCCAGCGGGCGCGGGCGCAGCGGCGGCAGCCTGGCGGCGATCAGTGCGGCGCGGCCGCCATGGTCGAAGGGCGCGTAGCCCCAGTTGCGCTGGATACGGCGGAGTTCGCCGGCGGCGGTCCCGATGCTGGGCGCCGGGATCTCGCGAGGGTCGGTCCAGATGTTGAGCGCCCAGGCGGCCGGCACGGGCGGGTCCGGCGACAGGGCCAGCAAGCCGTGCCAGGCATGCACCGCGGCCCCTCGGCGGGCGAGCTCCTCGGCCAGCACGTCGGCAAAGCCGTCCGCCGCCTGGTAGGCGCTGCGCGTCGCCCCGTCGGTCAGCGCGGGGCGCCGGCAGCCACGCCAGAGGCCGCCAGCAGCAGCCAGCCCGCCATCAGCAGCACGCCCCCTGTCGGCGCGGTGGGCCCGGACTGCACGCCGCCCAGGTGGTTGGCGTACACCGCGCCGCAGAACAGCAGCAGGCCGAGCGTGAAGCCGCAGCCGGCCAGGTTGCCCAGCATGTGCGCGAGCGGGCCGAGCCGCAGCGCCCCGGCCGCGTCCGCACGCGCGACCCACAGCCCGGTCGCCACCAGCGCCAGCGCGTGCCAGCCCTGCATCTGGATGGCGCTCTGCATCGCGGCCAGCCCGCGCGCGTCCAGCCGCTGCGGCAGGGCGTGCGCGGCTGCCGCAGCCAGGCCGACCGCGCCGGCGCCGGCCAGCGCGCCCAGCACCATCCACACACGTCCCATGATCCGAGCCTCCGACAGCGTTCCGCACGATGCCCGCACGCTTCATTTCACGGGCGGGAAACCTTAAGTTACGACCATGCCACGCGGCGACCTGTTTCCCGAAATCGGGCCTTTCGAGACCGGCTACCTGCCGCTGACGGACGGCCACGTCATGTATTGGGAGCAGGTCGGCAACCCGCGCGGCCGGCCGGTGCTGTTCCTGCACGGCGGCCCCGGGGCTGGGGCTGGCGCAGTCCACCGCCGGTTCTTCGACCCTGCGCATTGGCGCATCGTGATCTTCGACCAGCGCGGCGCGGGCAGGTCGCGGCCGCTGGGCAGTCTGGACAGCAACACCACGCCGCGGCTGGTCGGCGACATTGAACGCCTGCGCGCCTATCTGGGCCTGGAGCGGTGGCTGCTGTTCGGCGGCTCTTGGGGGTCCACCCTGGCGCTGGCCTACGCGCAGGCGCATGCGGCGCATGTGGTGGGGCTGGTGCTGCGCGGCGTGTTTCTCGGCCGTTCCAGCGAGGTGGACTGGTTCCTGCACGGCCTGGCCCAGGTGTTTCCGGACGCCCATGCGGCCTTCGCCAGCTTCCTGCCGGCCGAGGAACGCGGCGACCTGCTCGGCAGCTATCTCAGGCGGCTGACGCATCCCGACCCGGCCATCCACATGGCCGCCGCCCGTGCCTGGTCGATCTACGAAGGGTCGTGCAGCACGCTGCTGCCCAGCCCGGACACCGTCAGCTCGTTCGCCGGCGACCGCACGGCACTCGGCCTGGCACGGATCGAGGCGCACTACTTCGCTCACGACCTATTCCTGCCGGCAGAGGGCCTGCTCGGCCACATGCGGGCGATCGGGCACCTGCCTGGCGAGATCGTGCAGGGCCGCTACGACATGGTCTGCCCGGCGGTCAGCGCGTTCGACCTGGCCGCGCACTGGCCGGCTGCCCGGTTGACGGTCATCCCCGATGCCGGCCACTCGGCGCTGGAGCCTGGCGTTCGGCGCGCCCTCGTCGCGGCGGTGGAGCGCTTCCGGCACCTGAGCTGATGCCGTCCGAGCCGGTGGTGGTCGTGCTTCGTTACAAGCCGGCCGCAACGAGTAGCAGCGGGTTGCGTTGGAGTGTTCATGCGGCCCGCACAGCGGCCTCACCGAAGGAGCGACCCTTGAACAAATATCTTGCATGTACCGCGGCCCTGATGATGCCGCTCGCACTCTGCGCCCAGGCGATGGCGCAGACCGCGCAGCCGGGTGCGACCGGAATGGCGCCCGCCGGCTCGATGGCCCATTCGACGATGGCGCCAGGCGCGATGTCGACCGGCACCATGGCTCCGGGCACGATGGCGCCGCCAGCCGGCATGGCCGGCGCGATGACGCCGGGCAGCACGGCCGCGCTGTCGGCCACCGACAAGAAGTTCGTCATGAAGGCGGCCCAGGGCGGCACGGCCGAAGTGTCCATGGCCCAGCTGGCGCAGCAGAAGACGCAGACCGACTCGGTGAAGCAATACGCGCAGTCGATGATCGACGACCATACGCCGAACAACGCGCAACTGATGAAGCTGGCCAGCGCCAAGGGCCTGATGCCGTCGACCGCGCCGGACGCCATGCAGCAGAAGATGATGACACGGCTTCAGGGCTTGGACGGCAAGAAGTTCGACACTGCCTATCTGAAAGGCCAGATCAGATCGCACGAGGCGATGCTGAAGACGTTCCAGGACGAGTCCAAGAACGGCACAGACCCCGACCTGAAGTCGTTTGCCGACGCTACGATTCCCACCATCCAGAAGCACATCACGATGGCGTCGACCGGCAAAACTGGTACGATGTGATTGGAAGGCCAGGGGCGTCACGCGCCAGCGTGCTTCGCACGACGCCCCTGAACCCCATCAAAGGCGAGCCTTTGAAATCCTATCTCTAAGAATTGGGGGTCTGGGGTTTCAAACCCCAGCGGGGTCCAGGGGCAGAGCCCCTGGCCTTAATGACGACGAAGTACCGGTTCAAGCGCCGCCGCAATCGCAAGCAAGCGCCGGTCGCCCATGGCTGGCGCCGCGATCATCAGGCCTGCAGGCGGCGCACCCGCCTCGTGGCAGGGCAGGCTGATCGCGCAGCCGTCCAAGAAGTTTATCTGCGACGGGTTGCGCAGGATCAGGCCGTTCAGGCGCCTGTACTCGGCTTCCTCGGCAAACGCAGAGATCGGCGGCGGCGCAACCGGCACGGTCGGCATGATCAGCGCGTCGTAGGGCGCCATCTCCAACTCGAACGCGGCGGTCAAGCGCCTTCGGGCGGTTACCAGGTCGATGTAGTCGGCAGCCGGCATGTTGGCGCCCGGCAGGATGCGGTTCGCCACCCGAGGGTCATACTGCCCGGCATGCGTCCGCAGCAGGGAGCGATGCACTGCATAGGCCTCCGCCACCGCAAGCCCGCCGCGCGCATGCGCCTCGGCCAGCAGGTCGAGCGGTCGCAGACGACGATGGTGGATGAGCGCCCCCGCCCGGTCCAGCCGCTGCACCGCGCTGTCGAGCGAGCGTTCGGTCGCGGCATCCATCCCGTCGAGCACGATGTTGGTCGGCATCAGCAGGCGAAGGCCGGCAACGGGCATCTCGGGCAGGCCGTCGAACTGCTCGCCTGCCATGATCGCGTCCATCGCCGCACAGCACGCCGCGCTGTTGGCCAGCGGGCCCACGGAATCGAGGGAGGGAGCAAGCGGGTACACCCCGTCGGTCGGCACCCGTCGCGCCGTCGGCTTGAAGCCGGCGACCGCGCAGAACGCGGCAGGGATGCGGCAGGACCCCCCCGTATCGGTGCCCACCCCCATCAGCGCCATCCCGTCCGACACCGATACGGCGGCGCCCGACGAACTGCCGCCCGGAACGCGCCCCGCCGCCGGGTCGCCGGCGCGCCCGAACGGCGATTGCGGCGTCCCGTAATGCGGGTTGATGCCGACGCCGCTGAAGGCGAACTCCGTCATGTTGGTCCGCCCGACCGGCACCAGCCCGGCCCCCAGCAGGCGGCGCACCACGGTCGCGCTCGCCTCGGCAGGCGGCGCGCCGGCCAGGGCCGCGGACCCCGCGCGCGTCGTCTCGCCGGCGACGTCGAGCAGGTCCTTCAGGCTGACCGGGATGCCGGCGTAGCGCCCGGGCGCGCGATGCCGGCGCAGCATGTCCATCGCGTCGGCCGAGCGGCGGGCCTCTTCGGCATACACCGCGATGAACGCCCGTCCCCCCTCGCCGGCCGGATCCTCGATCCTGGACAGACAGGCCTCCACCAGCGCGCGGCTGGTGGTCCGCCCGGCGGCC
Source organism: uncultured Acetobacteraceae bacterium (assembly GCA_937873095.1). GTDB lineage: Bacteria > Pseudomonadota > Alphaproteobacteria > Acetobacterales > Acetobacteraceae > BOG-908. Next base: position 28,478 of record CALMVI010000151.1, read on the forward strand.
AGGGCCTGGGCTGCTTCCTCCACGGTCTGCATGGCGCAGACCCTGCCCAGACGGCCGCAAGCGCGCAAGGGAAGCCCGCGCGAATGCTGCAGCGCAGCGATTTCGTTACGATGCTTTTTTGGTTGCCTCGCCCGCTCAAGCCATGGTCAGGTCCGCTCCGCAACTTTGCCCGAGGATCGGTTCGTGCCCAAACACAAAGCCCGCATCGCCCTGCTTTCCGCTGCGTTCGGCGCCAGCCTGGCCCTGCCCGCCCTGGCCGCGACGCCGCTTGCGGCCAGCGTAGCCCCGCTCAGGAGCGACGTCCGCGTGGTCGGCGAGGCCGATCCGGCCAGCATCGTGCATTTCCAGGTCGCCCTTCGGCTGCGCGACTTTTCCGGCATGAGCGCGCGGCTGCAGGCCGGGCAGCGCATCACGCCGGAAACGCTGGCCGCCGATCACCTGCCAACGCAGCAGGACCACGACGCCGTCCTGGCCTGGCTGACGGCATCGGGCCTGACGATCGAGGCCACCGTGCCAAGCCGCATGACGATTTCGGCCAGCGGCAGTGCGGCACTGGTGTCGCGCGTGCTGGGCGTGCACTTCTCCCACATCGTGTCCGAGGGCCAGGACTACGTTTCCGCCGATTCGGCGCCGTCCGTCCCGGACGAGCTCGCCGCTGCCGTGCTCAGCATCAACGGCCTGCAGCCGCAGCACCACGCCCACTACATGCACGTGCTGTCCAAGCCGCGGGCCGGGACCACGCCCTATCTTCCGTCCGACCTGCTCAACGCCTACGCCGCAAACGGGCTCAGCACCGGCAGCGGCACCACGACGGCGATCGTGATCGACACGTTCCCCAAGACGAGCGACCTGACCGCCTTCTGGTCAACCGCCGGCGTCTCGCAGAGCCTGTCCAACATCACGCTGATCCAGGTCGTCCCCGGAACCCTGCCGGCGCTGTCCGGCGAGGAGAGCCTGGACACCCAATACTCGAGCTCCATGGGGCCGAGCAGCAAGGTGCGCGTCTACGCGTCGCAATCGCTGACCGACGCCCACCTCGACACCACCTTCCAGCGCGTGATCAGCGACCTGCAGTCAGGGGTGAAGATCACCCAGGTCTCGATCAGCCTCGGCGAGTGCGAGACCGACGAGTCGACGGGCGAGCTGAACACCGACGACCAGTATTTCGCCACGATGACGTCGCTCGGCGCCAGCGTCTTCGTCTCTTCCGGCGACAGCGGCAGCCGCGAATGCGGCGGCAACGCAAACGTTCCGTCGTTCTACAGCACCAGCCCGCACGTGGCCGCGGCCGGCGGGACCACGCTGAAGCTGTCCGGGACCACGGAAACGTCCGAAACCGGCTGGTCGGGCAGCGGCGGCGGCGTCAGCACGTTTTTCGCCAAGCCGAGCTACCAGTCGAAGCTGACCTACGCCAAGCGCGCGGTTCCCGACCTGTCGGCCGACGCCAACCCCAACACCGGCGTGCTGGTCATCGTCGGCGGGCAGGAGGAGCAGATCGGCGGAACCTCGGTCGCGTCTCCCGTGCTTGCCGGGCTGATCGGCCTGGTGAACGCGACACGGCTGGCGGACGGCAAGACCACCATCGGCCTGCTCGACACCTACATCTACCCGCTTCTGGGTACGACCAGCCTGCGCGACATCAAGACCGGCAGCAACGGCGGCTACTCGGCCAAGGCGGGCTACGACCTCGTGACCGGCATCGGCGCGCCGATCATGAAGACGCTGCTGCCCAAGCTGGTCGCTGACTGAAGCGCGACGTAACCAGGGGATCGCAGGGCGCAAGCACGGCGCGCCCTACGATCCGTCCTCCCAGGAAAGGATGCGGTATTTCCAGGCGGGCCCGCTCAGCGTGCCGTCCAGCCGGAACAGCACGCGCCGGGTGAAGGCGGCGCCGCCGCGCCCCTCCACATGGGCGGTCATGCGCAACACCACCGGACCGCGCGTGTCTGCCACGTCGACGGTCAGCCCTAAATCGCGCTTGGCGCGGGCCACGGCCGCGAGGACGGGCGGGTCGGCGTATTGCGTCCAGGGTCCCTGCTCCAGCGCCAGGGTCAGGTAGGGCAGGCTCGCCTGATAGAGGGCGGGCGTCATGCCCAGCACCAGCTGCAATTCGTCCAGCCGCTGGAACTCCTGGCCGGCGGGGCCCCAGACCCGGCCCTGCATGCGATAGTCGGCAGCCAGCGGCGTGTCGCTGTCGGTTCCGGTCGGCTGCTGGGACCGCCAGTCCGCGACCGCGTTGGCCACCGTCTGCGCGGTGGCGCGGTCGGCGCCGAGCACGGCGAACAGGGCCTGCAGCAACGCCGGCGGCGCCTGGTTCACGTCCAGCTTTCCGCGCTCGTCGGTCACGCTCACCGTCACCCTGCCGCCAGGCTCGTCGAGCACGCGCACCATCGCACCCGGCGCCCAGTAGTCGCCGCCGCCATCGAGCATGTGCCAGATCGTCTCGTAAATCGCGCCGTCCGCCGCGGCCTGCAGCTGCGCGCCCTGGCGAAGTGCTGCGGCAAGCTCCGTTTCCGCCCTCCCCGCCCCGGTCACCTGCGCCGCCAGCAGCGCCAGCAGCACCATGCTCCAAAGCACCAGCAGCAGCGCGAAGCCCCTCTCCGACGACCATAGGCGGGCAGCCCGCGGCCGCTCAGAAGCTGCCATTGGAGTCCAGCATGGTCGGCACGACCATGTCGGGCCAGCGGTGGCGGCCGTTGGCCAGCACGAAATGGATCTGCAGCAACGCGGGCAGGTTGGACCCGGTCCAGGTCTTGGACCAGCGTCCGCCATCCGCCGGCGCCTGCCTGTAGGCCAGGTCGATCCGCTGCACGCCCTCGGCCAGCACCACCTCCTGCATAGGCGGCAGGGGAGAGAGCGCGGTCGCGTTGGCCTGGATGCGCCAGCGCAGCACCAGCCGGTGGCGGTCGTCCACGCCGATGCCGATCTGGGCGTGGCGCACCGGGCGGGTCTGCGGCTGGTCGGGCAGCAGCGTCAGAAGCGTCAGCCGGTGTTCCTCGCCAGCCAGCGGCTTGTCGTCGGCAGCGACCGGCGGGGACGCCTGTTCCACCAGTTGGCGCAGCACCCGGTCCATCCGCTCCAGGCTTGCCGAGTTGTCCGACAGCTTGGTCTCCAGCGACCAGGCGGACATGCCGAAACGCGTCGCCTGCCCCAGCCCGGCCAGCACGAACCCAAGCACCACCAGTGCGACGATCACCTCGATCAGGGTGAAGCCTGGGTCAGGCGTCAGTCGCCAGTCGCCAGTCGCCAAACAAGAAGGGCGTTCCTGTTCTGACGACTGAGAACTGACGGCCGACGACCGGCTCACGATCCCTCCGCGGCGCGGACGTCGAGGCGTCGGGTGGCGATGCTGACCTGGCGTTCGCGATGGCCGACCTGCCAGCTTTCGGTGACCAGGATGTCGTAGAGCACGGCACGGCTCGGCTTGAGGTCGTTGGCGCGGTCCTGGTCGCTGAGCGACAGCTGGCGGGAGCCGGCCTCCCTGACGCGCAGGTGCCAGGTGAAGCCCTCGCCGTCGGCGCCGCTGGTTTCCTGGCGCGCGATCGGGCCGCCATGGCCGATGGCCGCCAGGTGCGAGCGTGCCAGCGAGACGGCCTCGTCGTAGCGCGCGGCCACCGCGGTCGCGTCCAGCCCCGCCGTCGTGCCGCCGAACAGCGCCCCCATCGCCAGCGCCGCGATCACGAAGGCGACCATGACTTCCAGCAGGGTGAAGCCTGGTTCAGTCGTCAGTGGCCAGTCGTCGGTCGTCAGAAAGCAAGCGCGCCGTCTTTCCGACGGCCGGCGGCTGAATGCTGACTGCCGATCACTGGGCACCGGCGACGCTCACCCGGCCGGTCAGCCATTCGACCGTGATGCCCTGGCGCGAACGGCCCGCGCCCAGCAGGATGCGGCCGCCGGTGGCGCTGCCGTCCGGGGAGAACCGGATCAGCCGGACCGGGCCCGGGCCCGGCAGCGCCGGCGGCAGGACCGAGACGGGCATGTCGGGCGCCAGTTGCCGCACCGGCCCGCCATCGATGGCGAAGCGGTGGTTGGCGGGGTCGATCGCGACCGAGACGTCGTGGTCGCCGACGATCGCCTGCGCGCGCGCCGCCCGCAGGGTCTGCGCCAACGCGCCGGCGGCGGCCCGCAGCTGCAGCCCGCTGCTGCGCATCGGGCCGTTACCGATGACCAGGCCCAGCATGACACCCGCAATGGCGAGCACGACCAGTATCTCTATCAGCGTGAAACCATCGGTCCGGCGCATGGGCGCAAACAGCGCCAGCGCGGGGGCGATGGCAAGTTAAGAGCGGGTCAGCTTCAGGGTGATCCCTGCAACTAACCTTGGCCGGGCTTGTCCCGGCCACCCACGCGGATATGTGCCCGATCTTGCCATGACGAGGGAACCGCTTTGGACGCGACAACCGCGTGGACGGCCGGGACAAGCCCGGCCGAGGCGTATGGATAAGATGCAACCACATGCGACAGCCCGGGGTCGGCCTTGTCTGGCACGCGAATTGCTGCGTCTCGGAACGCCTCCGGCCTGGGGGCGCTCTCCGTCAAGCAAGGGGCAACAATGGCCAGCCTCCGTCAGGCGATGAAGTCGGGTCACCCGCCGACCCTGTTCGCAGCGTTCCTGTATTTCGATTTCTGCTTTTCGGTCTGGGTGCTGAACGGCGCGATGGGGCCGTTCCTGACGCAGAGCCTGCACCTGACCCCGGTGCAGACCGGGCTTATGGTCTCCATACCGACCCTGGCCGGCGCGCTGATGCGGTTCCCGCTCGGCGTGATCTCGCAATATATCGGCCGCAAGAACGCGGCCATGGTCGAGATGAGCCTGATCATCGTCGCCATGCTGTACGGCTATTATTTCGTCAGCAGCTACCACGACGTGCTGGCGATGGGCGTGCTGCTGGGCATCGCCGGGGCGTCATTCGGGGTGGCGCTCTCGCTCGGCGCGGGCTGGTTCCCGCAGGAGCATAAAGGTCTGGCGATGGGCATTGCGGGCGCGGGCAACATCGGCACCGTGGTGGCGCTGCTGCTGGCGCCGCCGATCGCCCAGCATTACGGCTGGCACGCGGTTTACGGCTGGACCGCAATCGTCATGCTGATCCCGCTCGCGGTGATGGCGCTGATGGCGAAAGAGCCGCCCGACATCCACCACCAGAGCCTGCGCGCGCACCTGGCCCCCCTGGCCGAGGCGGATGGCTGGGCGTTCAGCATGATCTACGTGATCACCTTCGGCGGCTTCATCGGCCTGTCCACCTTCCTGCCGTCGTTCTATTTCAACCAGTTCGGCGTCTCCAAGATCGAGGCGAGCTACCTGACGCTGCTCGCGGCCGTCATGGGATCGACCATACGCGCGGTCGGCGGCTATTGGGCCGACCGGATCGGCGGCATCGCGGCGCTGGCCATCGTGCTGCTGTTCGTCATCGGCACGCTGACCCTGCTGACCGCGACTCCGTCGCTGGTGCTGACCACGATCCTGTTCATGGCGTGCTTCGCCGCACTCGGGGCGGGCAACGGCGCGCTGTTCCAGCTGGTGCCGCTGCGCTGGCCCGCGAGCACGGCGGTCGCCGGCTCCATGATCGGCGAGATCGGCGCGCTGGGCGGCGCTATCCTGCCCAACGCGATGGGGTATTCGAAGCAGGCGACGGGCACGTTCGCCTGGGGATTCCTGTTCTACGCGACGCTGTCGGCTCTGGTACTAGGCGGGCTTATGATCTTCCAGCGCAAATGGACCAGCACGTGGGTGGGGCCGTGGGGCCGTGCGGCGGCCGCACCGGCCTTCGCACCAACCGGCGGATTACCCGCCGAATGATGATCTGACATGCCGACGTAGCGCGGGAGAGCGGCGCCCCCAAACCCCCCCCCCCCAACCCCC